>JAZRBO010000030.1:0-7916 GCA_045635125.1 Alphaproteobacteria bacterium
GGGAAATGAGGTTAGCGCCCGCGGTAATGTTCTGTTACATCAAAATGGAACAACTGTGAAAACAGAGGAAATTTTGTTTAATAGGACGGCTAATCAGATTTTTGCCCCTCAAAAAGTTCAGATGACAATGCCAGATGGGACCGTTGCCGAAACGGAAAATGTGATTTTGTCCGGTGGAATGACGGATATGTCGACAGGGGCAATGAAGGCTCGGCTATATGAGGGGACTCATATTGGAGCTAGTCGAATGAAGCGGACACAGGACGGGAATAGAGTCTATTTGAGAGAGGCAACCTATACGCCGTGTGATACGTGTGGGGACGAGGCTCCTTTATGGCAATTGCGGGCAAAGAATTTAAAGCACGATAAGGCTGAACAGGAAATAACCTTTAAGCATGTGTTTTTAGATGTTAAGGATGTACCGGTTTTGTATTTGCCGTATCTGCAAATGCCGGATTTTACCATTAAGAGAAAAACGGGATTTTTGGCCCCTAGTTTAGCGAGTGGTTCCGAAATGAAAGGCGGTATAGAATTGCCTTTCTTTATCAATATTGCTGATAATCAGAATTTAACACTGACACCGATTGTGTCTCCATCGCATTTTCCTCTGTTCTTAGCAAATTATCATGGTATTTATGACAGAGGCGTTTTTAATTTGCAGCTGAGTGGAACGCAGGATGAAGATAAGGAACATAATCAGGGACATATTAAAGCGGATTTTCGGTATGATATGACGGATAAGTGGCGGTTGAGTGGGCAATTGTTCCGGTCGGCGACAGATACCTATTTCCGAAAATACAGGATTCCGGATATTGATGATTCTCAACCTTTCTTGACATCCGATGTTAAGGCAGAACATTTCGGAAACAGAAGCTATTTTAAAGTACAAGGGTATTCGTTCCAAAGTTTACAGGATAATGTTAATCCCAAATCTATCCCCGTCGTGTTGCCGGTAATGGATTATCAATATAATACAGCTCCTTTGACGGATTATGGCTTGACTGCTTTCACACAAGTGAATGCGGCCCTTGTGAATAACAGGCAACATTTTAAATCCAATAGGCTTTCTGTAACACAAGGTGTAACAGCCCCTTGGATAACGTCATTTGGTTTGGCTCTTAAAACAACGGCTGCCATTCGAGCAGACGGGTATGCCATCGATACAGGTAAGTATGCTTTTGCGGATAAAAATACGGAAGATAATTATACGCTCGGTCGTCTCTATCCAAGTGTGGCTGTCGAAATGTCTTATCCCATGATTGCAACAGGACAGAACTCAAGGCAGATTTTAGAGCCAATTGTGATGATGGTCGCAGCTCCGAATGGCGGAAATGATGATAAAATCCCAAATGTTGATAGTTTGGTCTTTGATTTCGATGATACTAATTTATTTTCTGTGAACCGTTTTACGGGATATGATCGGGTAGAACCAGGAACACGTATCAACTATGGTGTTAAGTGGTCATTGTTCGGGCATCGAGGAAATCGATCCGTATCCGCTTTATTCGGGCAAAGTTATCGGTTTGATAACAGCGATATTATGACAGAACTTATGGGATATAATCCCCACTTTTCGGACTATGTTGGGCGGATTCAGATGCAGAATAAGTATGTGAGCTTGGCGTATCGTTTCCGATTAGATCAGGCCAATTTTTCTATGAAAAAAAGTGAAGTTTCCCTGATTGGCGGAACAGATCCGTTACGATTGGGTATTGATTATGTCTATTTAAATGAATATAAAATTAGCGATAATTTTTATCCAATTCGAGAAGAAGTTGTCTTTTATGGTAAGAGTAAAGTTACTAAAAGTTGGTCTTTGTCCGGATATTACCGATATGATTTATCCGGAAATGGTGGTCCGATTGAAGCTGGTGGTGCTTTGCGTTATGATAATGAATGTTTGGCCTTGATTTTTGAGGTGGATAAATCATTTACGCAAGATCGAGATTACAAAGGGGGGACATCCTTTATGTTAAAGGTCGTCTTAAAAACATTGGGGGGAGAATAATGAAAAAAGGAATTTATACAGCCGTCGTGTTGGCAATGATGGGGGCTTCCGTTGCACAAGCTGATTCAATTGCTGCCGTTGTGGATGATGTGCCTATTTCACAGTTTGATGTGGGGGCACGAGTTCGGTTATTGTTATTACAGAAAGGTCAAGAAGGACAGGAAGTAACCAATGCCATTAAAAAAGAAGCTTTGGATGTTTTGATCGAAGAACAGATTAAGCGTCGTGTTATTGAAAAACAGGGCATTGATGTCAGTGAAGAAGATGTCGCCAGAGCCGTGCAACATTTAGAGCAGCAGAACGGAATGACCCCTGGTTCGTTTGCTGACGTGTTAAAGCGTAATAATATTCCTATGTCAGCATTTGAAAATCAGGTTCGGACTGATTTGGGGTGGTTACAAACAGTTCGGCGTGCTGATATGGACAGACGCATTACGCCAGAAGAAATTAAATCTCGTCGTCAGGTTATTCGAAAAGAGTTGGCTCAAGAATCCTTACATTTAGCCGAAATCGTTTTGCCGGATGAGGAAACGGCGTTGACCGTGTGGTCTGAATTAGAAAAAGGAGCCTCTTTTCGTAAATTGGCAGAGGAAAAATCAATAGCTGATTCCCGGAGGATGGGAGGGGAAGTGAAGGGTGTAACCAACTCATATTATGGAAAAAAAGTGGCGCCTATTTTGAAACAGATGGCACCAGGGCAGTTGTCTCGTCCGATTAAGGTACCACAAGGATATGCCCTTGTCTTAATGATTGGAAGACGGGAGGCTATTACAACAGATACCGTACCAGTATGGGATCTTATGCAAGCAATGGCTCCTTTGGACAGGAGAATTGAACGAGTTTTAACACCTGATTTTACAGGGGGATGTAAAGCTTTTGCAGAAGTGATGTCTGAAAAAGGTTTGTCTGAAACAGTGCAACGGGGGCAGGTGTCTCCATCGCAATTGCCTGTTGATGTTAAAGCAATCTTGTCAGAAGTCGATATCGGTCGCTTGGTCGGGCCGATACGGACGCCGAACAGCGCTTTGTATTTTATGAAATGTGATGAAAAGAAAGTGTCTGTAATGCCGGATGATGCCTCTATTCGGGAACAGATTGAAGCAGAGCGGATGGAGCATATGTCTCAGCGGTTATTATCGGAAGCCCGTCGGGATGTGGTGATTGAGTATAAGTAAGGAGTTTAAATGACGGCAAAAATAATTGATGGGAAAGCTTTGGCCACTGAAATTCGAAAGAAACTGGCTAATCAGATAGCAGGATATGAACGGGCGCCAAGATTAGCAGTTATTTTAGTTGGCGATAATCCCGCCAGTCAGATTTATGTTCATCATAAAACAACAGCAGCTACCGAAGTTGGTATCCAATCCGATACATATCAATTATCGCCAGTTATGACGCAGGACGCCTTAATATCATTTATTGAAGAGCTGAATCAAAATCCTGAAGTGGATGCTATTTTGGTTCAATTACCTCTGCCGGCGCATATGAATGCGGATGAGGTGTTAGATACTATTCATCCTGATAAGGATGCAGATGGACTTACCAGTCGTAATTTAGGACGATTGTTTGCCGGATATCCCGCTATCAAACCGTGTACACCGTTGGCATGTATGGCGTTGATTAAACAGGCTTTGCCAGATACAGATGGGGCGAATGCGGTTATTGTCGGTCGCTCTCGATTGGTAGGAAAGCCTTTGGCTCAGTTATTGTTGGAGGCGCAATGTACCGTTACACAGGCTCATTCGCACACACGAGATTTGAAAAATGTATGTCGACAAGCGGATATTTTGGTGGCAGCGACTGGTCGGACGGGATTAATTCGGGGGGATTTTATTAAGCCAGGCGCGGTTGTTATTGATGTCGGAATTAACCGGACTGCGGAGGGGAAAGTGACTGGTGATGTTGTTTTTGAAGAGGCCGAATTGGTTGCCGGTGCTATTACCCCTGTTCCTGGTGGAGTCGGGCCGATGACTGTAACAATGTTGCTGCAAAATGTTATTGACATCTTTTTAAAAAAAGCTTGCGGTCAATAAAAGTTATGATATAATAAACATAAGGAAGTAGATAAACGGATCGAATATTGAGGAGGTGTCCGATGCGGAAAATAGTATCTAAATGTCTTTTAATCGGGGCAGTCAGTATGATGAGCATGCGGTCTGCCATGGCTCAGGAGCCAGTTGCTTCATTATCTGAATATCCGACGTTGATTATGTTGGTGACACAGGCAGGGGATGCTGTGTCAGCTTATGATACGTTGGTTAATGCGGGGGTCTTAATGAATAATACTTTGGGTGGCGTTCGCAAAACGATATCGCCAGTATTATTGGCGGCCGGGCGTCTTTCAGGAGGTAATTTTGACATTCTTCAAAAAATGCCAACATCCGTAAAGGGGTTGGCTTTGGCACATATGACACCATCTCAGGCAGCTTCGGCAATGACGGGTTTGTTGGTATTGGATAAAACGGTTTCGTATACGGACAGTAAAGTAAAAGAAATTAAACGGAATCGGAGAGAGGCCATTAATGATACGGCTGTTTCCTCTATGGCATATGCTTTGGGAAATGAGGCTGCTATAAAAAAAGAGCAGGAAGTAGACGGGTTGGTGGCTCAATCATTAGGCAATGCAACAGATATGCAAGCTTTATTTCGGACGTTGACGGCGGTGGATCGCCAGACGTTGGCTGTTAGTTTGCAAGAAGCGTCGATTGAAGCAACTGCTGGAGCTGTTAAGGCAATGCGTGCTATGGATAATTCTGAAAAAAACAATGGTGCGCCAACAGAAGAAGAAACAGCTTTGGCTAAAGCCTTGTCTGCAACAGGAGATGGATTTAGTGCTGTGGGAAGTGCCACAGCATCCGGTTTAGGGGGCATTAGTAATGTTATGCGTGGTGTGACCGATGGTGTGAGTGCGGCTGTTCAGGGAACGCAAAATGCAGTTAATAAAGGAACAAAGTCGGCAACAGATTGGGTTGTGGATTCTTTAAATTCATCAGATAAGGGAAATGCGGCAAATGCCGAAGAAGGAGGTGCCTCATGAAAAACATAGGGATGTATTTAATGATTGGGGTGACAATAATCGGTTTGTCTGAGGTTGTGCATGCTATTCCAATTGTCAGTCCTCCGGAAACAGTTGCTACAATTACAGATTTGACGCAGAATGAAACTGTTAAAGCAATTTCTGATGTGCATCAGCAATATCAGGATGCGAGTCATGATATTATGAAGTTGCAGACAGCGGCAGGACAATTAAAGCAATATGCTGCCGTTAAAAATGCCTTATTAGGTAAGTCAAATGTATTATCTCAGGGAATGAGTGTTTTGGGGATTAATTTAAACAACCCTATTAATTCATTATCTGATACAACTTTGCGTAATATCGCAAAAACAATAGCCTATCCCGCAAATGAAGACGCTCGGCTGAAAATGATGGACAATGAAGTGAAAAGAGTGGCCTCTAAGCAGGCTGAAGTATTAGAAGATCTTGCTGTGCAAGGAATTGCTCGAGCATGGATGACGCAGGCCGAAGCATCGGCTAAAAGTCAGGCGTTGAGTGATTATGGTCAAGAAATTGATGCAGCGCAAACACATGCGGATGTTTTGTTATCTTTAATTCGTATTAGTTCGGAAATTACATCCGATATGAATACCCGAATTATTGTAACATCAGGTGGCGTGGCAACGGGTAGTGCCGCTATGTTACGGGATATCCGTTAGAGGAAAGGAGAGTAAAGATGATGAAAACAGTTTCAAAAATAGCTCTGATCCTGTGTTTGTCGGCGGTTTTACCTGCCTCAGCAAAGGTAACGATTGGCCCTATCAGTTTAGGACTTGAAGTTTCCAATGCGGCCGAAACAATGAAGCAGATTGATCAATTTAATACAATTATGGAATACAAAAATTCTGTGTGTGAAAAATTGGGAGCTCAAATTTGTGATGCTCTTATTAATCAAATTACTGAATGTACACAGGGTGCTTTGAGCAGTATTAACCCAAACAGTATTGTGAAAAATGGATTTGATAAAGATCAGGTGATTAAGGCAGCACAAGGGTGTGCAAAAGATTTGTGGATTTCGGATTGTTTGGATTCTACATTAGGGGCTTTGGACGATATCAGAAAAAAGGCTGATAATTTATCAAAGCAGCCGGCTAGAATGGAGAATATAGTAGAGCGTCAATTGGTTAATCCGTTGACCGGGGAAACGGTTAAAGCCAAGATTGACTTGACCGAAAAAGTGGAAAACTCCCTTACTGAAGGATATAATTTGATTTCGGGAAACGGTGCTAAAACAAAGTTGGGAGCAAGTGCGCTATCTGCTTTACGAAACGCAACATCCGAAACAAGTGATATGAAAATGGTTGCTGCATGTTCACAAGATGCATTGGCGGCAACAGAATGGGTGCCGCTTGTCAGTGCACTTAATCCGATGGATTTAGCGCCTTCTGTGCCATCAACAATTGCAGATGTGTTGACTTCTACGAAAGAAGGGGGGCAAGATTTGTTATCCAAAGCGGCATCAACTGTAACCGATGTGGCAAGCTATGTTGAAGGAACAGCCGTTTATGAGGTTGGAAAAGCTGGATATGAGACGGCTATTGATGGTGCTTCTTTATATTTAGAAGGAGATAAGGCGTTTAATAACTTGGAGCGAAATGCAGAAAAGGGGAATATATCCGGAACTTTGAATTCGCTTGAAAGCCTGGCTGGTGTTGGTGGTAAAGCCTATGACAGACTTGGTGGAACAACGTATATTGATCCTTATCTGGAGCAAGCAGGTAATGCTGTGCAGCCGTATGTAGATGGAGCTAAAAATATGGCTTCTGATGCATGGAATGATATTTCCGAAAGTGCCGTTGGTCAAGCGGTTGGTAGTGGGGTTAATGCTGCGAGCGAGGGTATTGGGGCGGCCACTGGTGCAGTGCAGGGTGGTTTAGATACAGCTTATTCCGGAGTAACCGCAGCGGGAGGCGCTGTCAGTGATACGGTAAACAATGCAACAGGAGCAACAGCTCAGTTCATGGATGATAAAATGGCCTTGTTACAGGACAAAATCACAGGTTTAATGAAAGCAGGTGTCGATACGACAATTCAAATGGTTCGTAAGAATCAGAATGATATTCAGGTTAATTCAAATTCAAACGGTATCGGTAGTGCTCAAAAAGCTTCAGCGTTGGTCACCTATGAAAACTTGAAAGATTTAGAAAATTTATCGGACAATGCTAGTTCAGCTGATGATATTATGAATCTGTTGAAGCAAATAGCTTTAGTGAAAGTACAGGCTTTACAAAGAAATACCGTCATTACATCATTAAAGGCACAAATTGCAGAACAAGATGCAGTTGATGCTGAAATCGTAGGTGGTGTTTTGAAACAAGATGAAATGGGGGGGTAACATGATGAAATCGATAATTGAAAAGATTTGTGTTGGGCTTGTCTTAACGGGGATAGCTTCTACGGCCTCTGCGACATTCGTAGTCGGAGATGCGATGCGAGGCATGGAAAAAATGTTAGAAGGCGTGGATCGCGTAACGCAAAGTGTTTCTGAAAAAATGAAAAATGCGAATTTGGAAGAGCAAATTCAGACATGGAATGGGCGTATTGATGTTCAAGAAAAACCGACTTGGAAGATGTATGATTATTTGTTGAAAACACCCTATAATACATTGCCGTCCAGTAAAATTGGGCCATCTCAGGCAGATATGGCAGCCGCCCGAGAATTTGTTCGACAAACGTTTTTTGCGCCAGAAGGAGCAACTGATGCCGAAAAAAAGGCCGTTCAAGCTTTGCGTCAGAAATACATATCGTTACTTTCACAAGAGCAGTTGACGTTAGCTAACGGTATCCGAGCTCAGGTGGCTCAGGATATGAAAACAGCGCAGAATGCTGAAGGGTCCGGTGGTGGGGTCTTGC
>JAZRBO010000031.1:0-5458 GCA_045635125.1 Alphaproteobacteria bacterium
CTGTCCTACATCGGCAATTGATACATCATAGGATTGGCCGTTTACCTCAGCTTTTGCACCATTTAATTTAACCGTAAAGGATTCTCCGCCAACAACAACCTGATAAGTATCTGTTTTAGATTTTTCAACATCCTTATAGCGAACGCCGATTTTTCCTTTTCCCTGGAGGAAAGTGATGCCTTTATCCCCACAACTTGCGACAATAAACACATTTTCATCGGTTATAGGTAAATCTGCATCCCGCAACATAGATTCATAATGAGTCCGAGATTTTTTCGGATTCCGATCATTGATCGCTAAAACCGTTTCTTTAGTTGGCTTTAATCCAAGCTGTTCCGAAGCAATCTGAACAACCTTTTTATCTGGATTGACTGGTGTCTTTCCAAAATAGCCAAGAACCATTTTTCCATATCCTTCGGCTATTTTTTGCCATGGGCCTTGCATTACGTTATTAAAAGCCTGTTGAAAATAGAATTGTGATACTGGTGTCACAGATGTTCCAAATCCTCCTTTTCGAACGACTTCTTCCATTGCGACAATAATTTCACCATATTTATCCATTAGCCCATTATCCCGCAACATCTGCGTATTAGCCGTCAAAGCACCTCCTGGCATAGGCGACCAAGGGATTCTCGGATCGGCATGCAGCGCTTCTGGTGGTAAAAAGTAAGGATTAAGAGCCTCTTTTAAAGCCTCTTCAACCCGCATAACCGCATCAATGTCACAATCCAATTCGTACTCTGTCCCCCGCAAGGCATGCCACATTGTTGCCACATCAGGCTGACACGTTCCACCAGAAACAGGTGCCAAAGATAAATCAACGATATCGGCACCAGCCTGAACAGCTGCCAAATAACAGGCCAACCCGACACCTGCTGTTTCATGAGAGTGAAATTCAATCGGGCAATCATCACCGACTAACTTTCTAGCCCGACGGATTGTTTCATAAACGACTGACGGCACCGAAGTCCCCGAAGCATCCTTAAAACATAGGGAATCAAACGGGATTTTAGCTTTAATAAACTTCTTTAAACGTTCTTCATAAAAATCTGGTGTATGAGCGCCTTCTGCTCCGGGAGGCAGCGACATAATAGCCACACACAATTGATGTTTTAAACCGGCCTTTTGAATACATTCAGCACTATACAATAAATTATTCGGATCATTCAGAGCATCAAAATTCCGAATGGTTGTCACTCCGTGCTTTTTGAATAGGTCAGCATGAAGCTTGATCATCTCAGAACTTTGTGAATCCAAAGCGACGACATTAACACCCCGAGCCAACGTCTGTAAATTCACATTCGGGCCACAGATTTCCCGAAATTTATCCATGACATCAAAAGCATTTTCATTATTATAAAAGAATGCTGATTGAAAAGCGGCCCCACCGCCGGATTCAATATTTGTCATCCCTGCTTTAACGGCTTCTGCCACAACCGGCAAATAATCCTTTGATAGAACACGAGCCCCAAAACAAGACTGAAACCCATCTCGAAAAGCCGTACATAAATACGATATTTTCTTTTTTCCCGAGCGTTTTTTTACGACCATTTTATCCTCCCTTTATTTTTGATGATGGACCACGGCAATGGCGGCGGCAATTTTATCCATATTTTGGATATCATTTTGATTATCAACAACAATCCTTAAAATTTGCATCGCACAAATTAATAAAAACAGGAATAAAAACACACCACCCATACCAATACACGTAATGATTAAAGCCTCAAAAACCATAGTTATCCGCCTCCTTTTAATATGATTAGTCTAAAGACTCTTTTTATGATTTGCAAGCCATTTTTACATCATTTTCATTAAAATAACCTTGCTCAATTACGGTTTTCGTGATATTCTATAAGGATAAACAAGAGGAGGAATACATGAAAACAAATCGACGCGGTCTTTTAAAACTCGTATTAAGCGGTGCTGCTGCATTATTGGTACAGGCGAATGGCTTTTCCGGCACATTAAAAAGTAGCGATTCATCTTCAAAATCATCGACAGGACAACCAAAAGTCTTACTTGCCTCTTCAAATACTAAGGATACATCGACGAACAGAGTTTCGGCAACACCGAAAGAAGTTCTATGTGAATCTTACTTCCCTGTCTTAAAACTAAACGAAGGAGAGAGAGAATATTTTTACCTCTGTTCTGCTAAAAAAGTTACCGTTGGATACGGCACAAATACAGAAGATAATCCTAAAGCTCTTACAAACGTCAATATTTTCCGTAATAAAAAACTATTAACCGACACAGAAAGAGCCGCATTTTTCAAAAAAATGGAACAAAATCCCGGTAAAGAATGGCGAAAATTACAAGAAGAAATACAAAAGTTAAAAGAAGAGGAAAAACAACTAACCCAAAAGGGGAAAGGATCAACCCTAAAATTACAAGAAATACGAAAAAGACTAGAAACAAACAAACAAAAGCTGAATATCTGTGATGCGAAAGTTGAAAAATACAAGGCAGAATTAAAACAATTCACCATCCAACGGTGTGATGCAGAAAAAATGGCCCGCACAGATATGTCAAAGACATATAATTGTCTCGAACGAACATGTGTAGATCCAGACACGAAAAAATCATATTTTTCTGATTTACCGATATGTATGCAGATAATGACGTTAGATATTTACTACAATATTGGTGGTCCCAAATTTGATAACTACCAAAAGTATCAGGCCGCTTTACGACGAGGAGATTTTGCAACGGCGACTAAAGAATCTACGGTTTATACAAATCCTGCCAAAAAAGAAGTCAATATAAATCGTGAGCTACGCAAACAACGTAGTTTGGCTGTTATGAACATCGTTCAAAACAATTACAAAAAAAATATTTCTGAGATTTTAAAATTAATTGCGCAAGATCATAATCAAGCCAAACTAAACGAAAAACCGGGAGACAGAAAAGCCAATTTAGAAGCAGAAGCATCTTTGGCATTTGGCGAATACTTGAATTGTCACAGGATATTGGCACAAACCTGTCCAGAAGAAGCCTGTCCCATCCCAACGAAAGAGCTCTTACCTGGTTACATAAAAGAGTGTCAAAAAATGATTTTGATTTATGCCAATCAAAATAATAATTCTCTCCAACGTAATCAACAAAATCAATCCAGATAAAGAAAAAGTCACGTACTTAATTGAGGAAAAAATGGAATTAACAAACAAAACAATTCTAACTGGGATTAAACCAACAGGTACACTTCATTTCGGAAACTATGCCGGCGCTTTAAAACCAGCCGTTGACTTAGGACATCAGGTCAATAAGTCTGGCGGAAAACACGTCATGTTTGTAGCAGACTACCATGCGATTAATACAATAAAGGATGCTCCGCTACTCAAACAACTGACACGTGAAATAGCCTGTGCCTATCTGGCCTGTGGCTTAGATCCTAAGGCTTCCTATTTTTACAAGCAATCGGACGTCCCTGAATTATTTGAGTTAACAACCATTTTAATGGCTTACACCCCTAAAGGTTTCATGAACAAAGCGCATGCCTACAAAGCTGCCGTTGATAAAAACACAGCCAAAGGTGAACCGACAGATGCCGGTATTAACATGGGACTATACACATACCCTGTTTTAATGGCGGCTGATATTTTAGCCTATGATACAGACCTTGTTCCCGTCGGTAAAGATCAAATTCAACATGTCGAAATAGCCGCCGATATAGCAGGTTCCATCAATGCCCACTATGGACAAGAAGTTTTAAAACTACCCAAATATTTTACAACGGAAGCAACAGAAACGGTCCCTGGAACAGATGGTCGTAAGATGAGTAAAAGCTACAATAATGTCATTCCATTGTTTGCCGATGATGCGATCCTTAAAAAGGCCGTTATGGGTATCAAAACGGATTGTCAGGACATTAATGCGCCCAAAAATCCGGATGAAATTTTATTATATCAGATTTTACGGGGTATTGCACCGGCACCATTGATTGCTGAAGTACGGGAAGGCTTAGAAAAAGGCGGTATGGGCTATGGCACAATTAAGAAAATGTTGTTGCAAGCTTTAATTGACGAAGTTGGCGAAAAACGAGAAAAATATAACAATTATCTGACCCATTTTGATGAAGTAGAAGACATGCTTCAGGACGGTGCCAAACGGGCCAGAACATTGGTTCAACCTGTTTTGGAACGGGTTAAAGATGCCGTTTTCTGCCGAAAATAAAAGGGAATAGGTTTTCCCCTTACCCTGCTCGTTTCAATACAAAAAGGAGCCATGCTGTGCCAGCATCGCTCCTTTTTTTGATTTGACAAGCCGCTGCCTACTTTAAAAACAGACATCTCGTTTGAAATGCCTGTTTGCTTTAACCAAATTTTCCAAGTTCTTCTCACAGACACAAAGCGTGATATTCCCCACCTGTTGCATGCCAGATATAACCACCCTTAAGGTCTGCCGCGTACGAGGTGCAATAATAAAACATTTGGCGTTCGTCCGCCACCCAACCAACTGCATTATAATTCATTTTGAGCCATTCACACACAGTACCGTTCGGCTTTCGGTGGTTAAGAACAGGCCAACCATTCGAACCCATTTCGAAAGGGGTATTAGTTCTTAGATCTTGCATTTCCGCACTAGTACAAAACGCTATGGGAGGTAACAGTCGTTTACCAATCGCTGCACAGAAGAATGGTGCTCCCCATGACCCCATCCGATCAGTAGACTTATATATTCCACTAATACCCAATTCATTTGCAGTTGCAAGCTGACACTCTCCATTACCAGACTGCAGACAATGATCATGCTTACAATAATATGCTCCTTTTATGGAACCATTATTACAGTCCTCGTTTGTATAACAATCTTTACCTACAATAGATTCACACTGTTTTTTTACATCATCCCAAAATTCCCCTGTTGGACAAGCCACACACTTGTTTGTGCTTTTATCACAAACCGGAGTTGAACCTGAGCAATGGCCATTCTTCAAACATTTTACACAATTTTGACCATTCCAGTGCGGTTTAGATGTTGGACACGCTTCACATTGTCCCGTTGTACTGTTCCACTTTGGTGTTCCCGTCGGACAAGCCACACATGTACCCGCATCACAAAGCGGTTTCGCAGAATCTGTACAGTCTGTATTTGTTAGACATTCAACACAAACTCCGTTAGCGCTATCCCACTGGAGGGTATTTCCAGAACAGGACACACATGTACCCGCATCACAAAGCGGTTTCGTAGAATCTGTACAGTCTGTATTTGATTGACAAGAATCCCCTTCCTTTGGGGCACGACACGTTTTATCATTAGCATCCCAAACCAGATTGTTTTGACAATTACAATCACTATCCATATTTAATGGATCCAGACACTCACATGCACATATGTTAGTATCTAAATATTTTCTATCGGCATTTTGACCACAGTATGTTTCTATGGGAAGACATTGCCCCAATACCGACTTAGTACATGCGTTACATTCTGGTTGGTTAGAACCATCATCATCCGG
>JAZRBO010000032.1:0-6246 GCA_045635125.1 Alphaproteobacteria bacterium
CCCCAATGCATTATTAAACGCAAAGGTCATGGTGTTAGCACCTTCGGCGCATTCGGTATCATCCCTGACAACCGTTTCCCCGACTTTCATTGCTGTCGGTAAAGCCCAATCGGAATCGATGATCATGTCACAGACACGTTCAGGAACGCCCCCTACTTCTAACGCAAACTGGGAGGCATTCCCGTCATAATTTATCGTCGGGGTTACTGTGTATGTTCCTTTGATTTTGGCATCCACACCATACTCTAATAAATTAATGTTTTGACCCAACACCCGTTGTTGACTGGCGGTAATCGCCCGTTTTCTGAGTTCGTTAATAATCTCATTTGCATTCATTTTATCAATGGCATAACGATAGCCTGCGACGCCACCAATACTCAAAACACCAACAACTGCCAAAACCCCCAGCATTTCAACCATACTGCGACCGGTTTCATTCTGTTTAATTTGTATCTGTTCCATTTTATTCTCCTCTTATTTTGGATTTATAAATAACCAAAAACCGATGGGTCATTTTCCAATGTCCCATCGGTTTTTATACTCGGCAATACACTACATGTATGTATGTATAAAAATCCTTGATTTCCGTACATTTACCTACTGTCTTAATATGCGTTTTTTCTACATTCATCATGCCCAAAAATAAAACATATTTCAATCCCCTTGTCAACCAGAAAAACAATGAAAAGTGAGATAGATATCATATTTATCCCAAAATATAAAAAATTCCCGCCGATGTGGCGGGAATGACCAAAAAATACATTATTATAAATCGGTCGTCAGAGGTTCCCCTCCTAGAATATGGGCATGCAGATGTGGCACTTCCTGTCCTGAATTTTTACCGGTATTAAAGACGATACGATATCCATCTTTAGCAACTCCTATTAATTCGGCTGTTTTTAAAATCGCCCGAGAAAAAGACGCAATCTCATCATCTGACGAATGATTGATAAAGTCGTTATAATCTGTAAACATCCCTTTACAAATGACCAGTGCATGAACTTTGGCCTTGGGATTAATATCATAAAATGCCAAAGCGTGTTCATCTTCATAAATCTTTTGACAGGGAATCTCATCACGTAAAATCTTAGCAAAAACATTGTCGGCATTATATTCCATGTTGTTATCCTTTCTTGTTATTTTTTGTTGCTCTTTTGTGTGTCTTTTGCTAAAATAGCGGAAAAAGAAGCGTTGTTCAATGAAAAAAGGATTAAAATGAAAAAAATAGGGATATTTTTAATGTGTCTGGTCGGATGGACAACACATGTTGCCGCCGCTGACTTGTATCAGGTTGATAATATACCCATCTCAGCTGAAGTTAATAATGCTAAAGAAGCTCGTGCTGTTGCTATTGCTAATGGGCAGGTCGATGCTTTTTGGCAATTGGTTCGAAAAATGGTTAAAAATGATGATTTAATCAGGATTCCATTGCTCGGACAAAACGAAGTTGTTGATTTTGTACAAAACGTCTCCCTTGTTGACGAAAAAACAACGGCTACAAAATATATGGCATTCATGACAGTAACGTTTAAACCTCGTGCTATACAGGATTTTTTAACAGAAAATCAAGTGCCTTTTTTGGTTCAGGCACCCCCTGCCGCTTTAATTGTTCCTGTCTACCGACACGGTGATGCTGTTTGGTTGGTTGAAGCGGAATCACCCGTATATAGTGCTTTAAAGGGAATCGTTTCTAAAAACGGATTGTTTGAGTGGGTATTGCCTGAATCGGATGAAGATACCGCAGCCATTATACGGGATGCTTGGATGAATCCGGATGTTAATGTATGGGGGGATGTGCTCGCCGGAATTGGGGTTGGGCGCCTTGTTCTGTGGGAAGTAACACAAGCTGGTCCAATGGTTTCTGTCACAACAAAAGCTTTTCCTGTTGAACAAGAAGAGTGGGATCAGATATCTTTTCAAACGATTGTTCCCAGTGGAAATGTGCGCACGGCTGTTCCAATCCTGTTTGAACGAACAGAAGCTCTGTTGGAAAAAAATTGGCGATCTGTCAAAACTAATAATTTAGAAACACCAAATTCTTTTTATATTACCGTTCCGATTAATAGCATATCCGATTGGGTAGATATTCGTCAAAAGCTCGGAAAAACAGGATTTTTGGACGGTTTAGACGTACGAGGTTTTCGACCAAGACAGGTTTTCGTTGCACTACAATTTAAAGGAACTGGAGAACAATTGAATGATCGCTTAAAATCTATTGGATTACAGATAAAACCAGTCGCCAGTAGTAGCGCTTGGGAATTAACAGAATTAGTTGCTGAAACCACAATAATAGAAGGAGAACAAGAATGACTCTGACAAAACAAATGAAGGCAAATTTAATTATTTTAATGGCCATTTTTGTTTTTATGGTCTTTATAATGGCTGTTGAACAAATCTTACTACCGTTTATTTTGGCATTTGTGTTAGCCTACATTTTACATCCTGCAGTTGTTCGGCTGGAACGGCGTCATATTAGACGTGGCATAGCAACAACTCTTGTCGTAACGGGATTTTGCCTTGGGGTAGTAGCAGTTGTTTTAATTGTTGTACCATTGTTGCAAGCTCAAATTTTCGATTTTATTGGTCGCGTACCAGCCTTTTCGGCTATTATATGGAATAAAATTAAAGACGTCATTTTGTATACACAGGAAAATGTATCGCCGGCTCAGATGGCTCGTCTCTCTGATGCCGTTAGTCAGACGGTATTTAGTGTCTTTAACGCCGTCGGAACGGGATTGACCCGCATTCTGTCTAGCGGAATAGCCGTTTTCAATGTGTTATCATTATTGTTGATTACGCCCGTTGTTTTGTTTTATGTGCTACGGGATTGGCAGGAGGTGCAAATGAGAGTTAAAGGATTGGTGCCAAAGGACAAAGAGGAAGATGTCTTGTCTATTTGGCAAGAAATTAATGGGACCCTGTCGGGATTTATTCGGGGGCAATCACTTGTCTGTGTGCTTTTAGGAATTTTCTATGCCACAGGATTGTCTTTTGTTGGATTAGAATTCGGTATTTTGGTTGGTTTTATTGCCGGTATTTTATCCTTTATCCCATACTTTGGATTCGGGACGGGATTGCTCCTCAGTTTATTTTTAGGATTAGTCCAGGGATTAACGTGGGGGCAATGGGCCGGAATGGCTGGTGTATTCGTTTTCGGACAATTGTTGGAAAGCTACATCCTGACACCGTATTTAGTTGGTAATCGGGTTGGTCTTGGGCCGGTGTGGGTGATATTCGCTCTTTTGGCTGGTGGAGTATTGTTTGGATTTTTAGGGATTTTGTTGGCTGTTCCCGTCGCCGCCGTGATTGGTGTTTTATTGCGTCGAGGATTAGCTTGGTATCGGACAACTTCTTTTTACACGGGGAAAAAATAAGGTCATATGACGGATTTTGTACAGTTGCCATTGATGTTATCCTACCGCAAGGCTTTTGGGCGGGAAGATTTTGTCGTGGCTCCGTGCAATCAAGAGGCTGTATCATGGATTGACAAATGGCCGAATTGGCCGGTAACTGCTGTTTTAATTTACGGTGAATCAGGATCCGGAAAAACACATCTAGCCAGTATTTTTTCCGAATACCATTTAGACGCCAAAGAATTAACCGACGATTTTATGCCCTTTTTTCAGAAGAAAATTGTTGTTGAAAATCTGGAAAATTTAAGTAGTGAAGTTGCTTTATTTCATCTATTTAATTTTGTTCGGGATTTAGGGGGTTCTTTGCTTTTGACGGCTCGCTCTGTACCAGAATTTACATTGCCTGATTTGCGGTCCCGTATGATGGCGGTTCCGAAAGCACCTATTGGCATACCGGATGAAAACTTTTTGTTAGCTGTATTGGCTCAGGCTTTTGAAGAAAGACACATTATTGTGGATGAAGCTGTTCTCAGCTATGCTGTTCGCCATATGTCCCGATCTTTTCGGGATATTCGACAGGTAATTGCCTTATCTGATGCTTTATCTTTGGCTGAGGGACGAAAAATTACGGTACCTGTCATACGGGAGGTCATTGCGGGTATACGAAAGTGGGAGGAAGATTATGGTTAAAAAGCGTTTATTCATCATCATGGGGTGGATTATCGGATTAGGCATAACAATTGCATGCTTTTCTTATTCTTCCACAGACACCTCTTGGAACACAGCTGGTAGTGATGCGATTCAAAACTGGGGGGGGATTGTTGGTTCTGTCATAGCTGATATATTGTGGCAAGGATTAGGGATCTTAGCATTAGCTCTACCAACTCTTTTGTTCGTTTTTGGAATTTTAATGTGGCAAAATAAGTCCGTTAAAGGTCGAATGATAATGGCATTACCGACCATTTTATTAGGATGTTGGTTAAGTGCGGGATATGAACCGTTTACGGATAGCCGTTTTTTTAAAGCGGGGGCAGGTGGTTTTGTTGGATTTTATTTAGCTCGCTGGGGAATTATTTCTATCACTTGGATACGGGCGATATTATGGAGTATTTGGGGCGGGATGGCTATTTATGTATTAGCTCTTCCTCTGCGTAAAATAGGACGCGGAATTGTTTCCTGTTTACCTGTATTAAAACGTATGATGCCGGTTTGGAAAAAAGCAGAAAAAGCAGTTGAACCGTTAAAACAGGTTCGTCGTAAAAAAACAAAAACAGAAACACAAAAAACAGAAAATAAAGTTCAGGCTCCAGTTGCAGAAACCTCTATTAATCCATATTCGTTACCAGATATTAATTTGTTGGCCCCTGCTAAAGTAACGGGAAGTACAATTTCTAAAGAAACAATGGGGCAAATTTCACGGGCATTAGAAGCTGTGTTAGCACAATTTGGTATCAGCGGACAAATTGTGGGTGCCCAGCCAGGACCGGTCGTCACTTTATATGAATTTGAACCGGCATCAGGGGTTAAGACTGCTCGGGTTATTGCCCTATCTGATGATATTGCTAGAGAAATGAGGGCTGTGTCGGTACGTATTGCTGTGGTTCCGGGATCGAATGTCATTGGTATTGAAATGCCGAACCCGAAACGGGATACAGTTTATATTCGTGAGTTAATCGAATCGGATAAGTTTAGTTCTCATACAGGGGCATTACCATTAGTATTGGGAAAAGATATTGGAGGCAATGCGACCTATGCAGATCTGGCGAAAATGCCCCACCTATTGGTGGCCGGTACGACAGGTTCAGGTAAATCCGTTGCCGTTAATACGATGATTTTATCATTGTTATATCGCTTTACACCATCTGAATGCCGATTGATTTTGGTAGATCCTAAAATGGTTGAATTATCCGTTTACAACCATATTCCGCACCTACTGACACCTGTCGTGACAGAAGCTCCGAAGGCAGTTGTTGCCCTCAAATGGGCTGTTCGTGAAATGGAAGACCGCTATCGGGCGATGAGCCGTCTTGGCGTTCGGAATATTGATGGGTATAATCAAAAATTAAAACAAGCGGCCCGGGATGGACAGGTTTTGACCAGACGGGTACAGACGGGATTTGATGAATCCGGTCGACCGATTATGGAAGAACAACCGCTTGATTTAACCCCTATACCATATATTGTGATGATTGTTGATGAAATGTCTGACTTAATGGGACAATGCGGTAAAGAAGCCGAACCACCCATTCTTCGTCTGGCACAAATGGCGCGTGCCCTCGGGATTCACTTAATTTTAGCCACTCAACGTCCCAGCGTTGACGTTATTACAGGCCTTATCAAAGCCAACTTCCCGACCCGTATTTCATTCCAAGTCACCAATAAAATTGACAGTCGTACCATTTTAGATGAACAAGGAGCCGAACAACTACTCGGACGTGGTGATATGCTTTATCGGCCTGCCGGTTCTAAACCCATCCGCCTGCACGGACCTTTTGTCAGTGATGAAGAAGTTGAGCGTGTCGTTAATTTCTGGCGGAATCAAGGTGAACCCGAATACGTTGATGCGGTCATCACCGATACAGAGGGGACATTTTCTGGTGGCGGTTCATCTGTGGGGACAAGCTCTGCCGATTTAGGCGATGGCACTGACCTTTATGACAAAGCTGTCGCGATTGTTCTTCGTGATAAAAAAGTATCCACAAGTTATGTACAACGCCAACTCCGAATCGGCTATAATCGAGCGGCTGACCTCATTGATCGGATGGAGGCCGAGGGTGTTATTTCAAAACCCAATATCGCCGGCAAGCGCGAAATTCTTGTTCCAACCGATAATGCATAAGGAAAAACCATGAAAAAATTACTTTTTGCTCTTATACTGCTAACCTCTTTATCA
>JAZRBO010000033.1:0-2941 GCA_045635125.1 Alphaproteobacteria bacterium
TGAAGGAATATGTGTATTTGATAAGAATTTTGATAGAAAATATACTACCGGAGGTGGCAATAATGGGAAAACGTGGCTTTGGATGGATAATGGATATGAAGCGTCTTGGTATGCAGATGGTGCTTATATAGACAGATATTCCTCGTACTACGCAGGTCCTGCTCTTTGTATTAAATAAAAATACAACTAAAACATACAAAAAATCCGCCCATTCGGGCGGTTTTTTTGTTGGTGCGGAGGTGTTGGGGGATAAAAGTTACAGGAAAATATTCCCAGACATCTGCTTTTAAGGCTCTCATTTTTTTGGTGTATAAAAGGATAGATTAGACAAAAACAAGAGGATAGACTAGACAAAATTTAAAAAGTGTGCTATATTAAAAAGGTATTTTTAACAAAAGGAAAAAAATAATGCCTAATACGGAAACGAAAAAAACAACGAATCCGAAAACAGAAGACCCTCTCTCTACCACCATCCGGCGGGATTTGCAGGGCCGTCGGATTGATTTAACTGCTTTAAACGAAAATGATCGCATAGAACTAGACACCCTCTCTTTGATAGGGGATGGCTTAACGCATCTCAAAGGAACGATTATTGTTCGAGGAAAGGTGACAATTTCTGATTGTCCGAACCTTGTTTCAATTCAAAATATCCAATCCACTAGCTCTATTCGGATTGAGCGGTGCCCTAAATTAGAAGATATTAGCGTTTTGGAATGTGCTAAAAGCGCTTGTGTTTGTGAAACCGCTATTCGTAAGGTGACTGATAAATGGTATGTCGGCGATAATTTAATTGCTGAAAAAAATCCTGATTTGGAGGCTGTTGAAGCTCCATTTGTCGGTGGCGTGACTAGCTTTAATAATTCTCCGAACCTAAAAAGAGTATCGGGCAGTTTTGATGATATTTTGTTTCTTGAAGGGTGTTCTTTGGAGGCCCTAAAGGTTAACGCATTGCGTATCGTTGGAATAGATGAAGATGAAATAGCAGCTTTGCAGGAAGCGTCTCGATTTTTGTTAAAACAAACGCGTCGCATTATGACGGATAAGTTTGATGACATCGCTTGTTTAAAAGAATTTGCTGAAAAAAACAGTTATTCTCAGAAAGCTGCCGTTATTGTTTCTCCTAAAAAATCCCCTAAAACGTCAAAGACTGTTCAGATTTTGTCCGTGTTGGGACAGTTGTTGGGTTTGACGCGAAAAAAGGCTTGTCATCATAAAGGATACGCAAACCGACGTTCTTTAAGTGATAAACAAAAAATGTAAATCGTATTGTTTGCCCCCTCCCTAAAAAGAGGGGGCTTTATCAATGTGAATTAACGACGGATGGAGCTATCTTGTCCCCCAGCCGTGTATCGGCCGAAGTTTTGAGCAATTTGTTCAAAAACAGATAAATCTCGCCCGCCAACAGGTGTTTGTCTGTCATCATAAGCTACCTTTCCGCATTTAGATAAATCCAAGTATTCTTGTTTTGTTAGAATATTATCTGCGTTAAAATAATACACGTACACATCCCGTTGAACTTCTTTGGGGTCCCAAAAAGCCTGGCTTTCCTTTACATTTTGGGCATAAATCAAGAAGCTTTCCCCGTTGGGAAGTGGCGGATTTTCTGAAGCCGGAGTCCCTAAAACCCGTAGTACTTTTTCCTTTGTGTCGCCGACTTTAACGGCAGAAAGGCGTGCCTTTGGGGGAAGGTCGCCACCCGGATAGTGTTCTAACCCGCAACCGGCAACGCTAAAAATAATAAGGCTAAGTGTCATGATTTTCTTGAACATGGATATCCTTTTTGTTATAGTGTTTGTGTTAATATAAGCGAAAGAAAGGCTGAGGTCAATGGAAAAATCTGATATTACAAAAACAGGAATCAATCAACTTGTCGATATTCGTACCATTGGTACGGAAGGAAAAAATGTTTCTCTGACAGCTACGAAGGATGATAGAAACACGCTGGCAGAACGTTTCGGTGTTCCTGCAATTCATAATTTGTCCGTCAATGGACGGTTGTTTTGGGAAAATGATGCCATTGTTTTTGATGGGGTGATTCATACTGATTTGGATCAAATCTGTGTAGTTTCTCTGGAACCTTTTCGTCGTGAATATACTTATCCGTGTCGGGTTTTGTTTTCCGAAGGGGGCGATACTGATGCATCTTCCTTTGATGCAGACGCAGATGTTGTTGAGGTAATTGAGCGGGGTAAAATTAATTTGGGATCCGTTATCGCAGAGGAATTTGGTGTCCATTTGGAGAACTTCCCCAAAAAAGAAGAAACCTATTTTGATTATCGGGAGGATGATTCGGATGCCGATTCTGGAGATAATCCTTTTGCAGCTTTGAAAAACTTGACGTTTTCCAAATAAGTGCTATACTTATAGTGTGGATAATAAGGAGGAAAATATGGCTGAAATTTATTTCGATTTATCCAATGGTAAGGAAATGAATCGCTATCATGAATTAAAAGCGATTGTACAACGTATTTATTCTGATGGTGTGGTTAATGATAAGGAACTCGGGTGTTTAACACAATTAAGCCGGGATGCTGAAGATGGTTACTATGTGGCCGCTGAACGGTTGCATGGAATGTCATCCGATCATCCGGAATATGAGCAATTAAATAGCCTTGTCTCCCACTTACGCAATTGTTGGAAATTGATGGATTATGCGACAACTCACGGTAAAAATAACAACAAATTCCATAAAAAAAATGAAAATGAAAAACAGACTCAGAAAGAAAATAAGGTAAAAAGCGAACTCGTTTTTGATAAACAGGTTAAGGACGAAAAAGAGCCTTTAGATTTAAATTTGTCCATGGCTGAAATGTTGCTGTTACTCAGTTTGAGAACACCAGAGTTGCGTAGGATGGCTAATTATGAATATATAGCGCGGGCAGTGGCTGAGATGCTTCCCGATAGACGGAAAGAAATGGAAAGTCGGGTAAATCGCACAATG
>JAZRBO010000034.1:0-19958 GCA_045635125.1 Alphaproteobacteria bacterium
TGTTGACAGTAACAGCAGATTTTAAAACACGTTGTATAACGACTTTCATGCCCTTTATCATATCAGGTTTGGCGTTTTCTGTCAAGTCGCATCCAGTGTCTCAGAACGATGCAAAAAAAGCTTGAATTTCGATGAAAAAAATGTATTTTAAAAAGAAATGATATCATAGGAAAAAAAGATGCGTTTTTTATCAACGTTGGTTAGTTTATTCTTTTTTGGATGCTTTTTGGTAGCAACTGTCATTTTTGTCGTGATATTGCGGTATTCAATGGATTTACCGGATTATCAGCAGTTGGCGGTTTATCAGCCTCAAATTACCAGTCGGCTATATGCTGCCGATGGTTCAATGTTGGCGGAATATGCAAACGAAAAGAGAATCTTTGTTTCGGTAGACAAAATTCCCCCTATGTTGCGCAATGCTTTTATTGCGGCAGAGGATAAAACGTTCTATACCCATGGGGGTATTGATTTAATGGGAATTGCCCGTGCTGTTATCGTTAATGTACAAAATATCGGTTCCGGACGTCGAGTCGTCGGAGCTTCAACTATTACGCAACAGGTTGCTAAAAATTTCTTATTGTCATCAGAACGGTCTTTGTCCCGTAAAATACGTGAGGCTTTACTTGCACGTAAAATGGAAAAAGCCTTTACAAAAGATCATATCTTAGAATTGTACCTAAATGAAATTTATTTGGGTATTGGGTCGTATGGTGTCGCAAGCGCTTCTCTCAATTATTTTAACAAATCAATGGATGAGTTAACCCTTGGAGAGATAGCGTTTTTAGCCGCATTGCCGAAAGGACCAAACAACTATCATCCTGTGCGGAAGCAGGCAGCTGCCATAGAGCGGCGGAATTGGGTGCTCGGGCGGATGGCAAAGGAGGGATATATTTCCTATCTCCAAGCGGCTGAGGCGAGTCAGGAGCCGATCATTATGCGTGAGCGCCCAAATGAAGTTCTGGCCGATGCAGGATATTATGCTGAAGAAGTTCGACGCTTCGTGGCTGCCCAGTATGGGGATGAATCTATGTATAATGGGGGATTGTTTATTCGGACATCGTTGGATCCCGTGTTGCAAAAAGCAGCTTCGGAGGCTTTGCGAGATGGTTTGTTGGCGTATGACAGGCGTCATGGATGGCGGGGACCGGTTGGGCGCTTTGATACACTTCCGGAAGGCGAGGCATTTTTGGAAAAGCATGATGTGCCAGCTTACGTCCCCGAGGGGTGGCGGTATGCTGTTGTGACGCAGGTGGTCGATGAGGGGGCAGATATTTTATTGGCAAATGGAGATGTTGGACACATCGTCTTAAAAGATTTATCTTGGGCTAAAAAGGCATTGCCAGATGGTCGGGTTGGTGAGGTTGTTAAAAAAGCAGGTGATGTGTTGGCTGTTGGAGATTTAGTGTATGTGTCCCCGAAAAAAGAGGATGGATTGTATGCGCTACGTCAAATGCCGGAAGTGGAGGGGGCTTTAGTTGCTCTGGATCCACATACGGGACGTGTGTTGGCCATGACAGGGGGCTTCTCCTTTCAAAAAAATCAATTTAATCGGGCTGTACAAGCGTTTCGGCAGCCAGGGTCTTCATTTAAGCCGTTTGTGTATTTAGCCGCCCTCGATTCCGGATACACGCCGTCCAGCCTCATATTGGATGCGCCTTTGGTTATGGAACAGCCGGACGGAACAAAATGGAAGCCTAAAAATTACAGTCGTGTTTTTTATGGACCAACAACGTTGCGGGTCGGTATCGAAAAGTCACGAAATCTGATGACAATTCGGTTGGCTCAGGCTATCGGTATGCGAAAGATATTAAACTATGGTAAAAAGTTCGGGATTTCGGATAAGTTAGAACCAGTATTGGCAACGGCGCTTGGGTCCGGTGAAACGACGTTGATGCGTTTGACAGCGGCTTATGGGATGTTGGTAAACGGTGGTAAGAGAATTACGCCCAGTCTGATTGACCGGATTCAAGATCGAGAGGGAAAAACAATCTACAAGCATGACAAGCGTATGTGTGGAACGTGTGTTGGAGCGGAGGCGTCGCCTGATGTAAGACCCGAAATTCCAGATGAGCGGGAGCAGATTCAAGATCCAGCCAGTGCCTATCAGATGGTTAATATCTTAACCGGTGTGATTGAACGAGGAACAGGGCGGTCGATTAAAAGTCTCAAAAAAACACTAGGGGCTAAGAGCGGTACCAGTAATGATAGCATTGATGCTTGGTTTATTGGTTTTTCTCCAGACTTGGTTGTCGGTGTGTGGGTCGGGTTTGACAATCCCAAAACATTGGGGCCAAATGATACAGGCGGTGTGACGGCAGCACCTATCTTTAAAGATTTTATGAAAAAAGCTTTGGCGGATAAGTCCGATATTCCGTTTCGGGTGCCTCCAACCGTGGAGTTGGTGCGGGTAAATGCAAAAACGGGAAAACCGGCCGAAGTTGGTGATGAAGATATTATTATGGAGGCTTTTCGGCATGGAACAGATCTGAATAAGCCGACACGAATCATCGGACGGGATATTACGATTAAAGAAGATGATAACTTACCCGATATGGGCGGGTTGTACTAAGAAAAAGGAGAAAAAGCATGAAAGCTGAAATCATTTCTTTGCATGATCGTTATATGAAAGCAGTACACCTGCTGAAGGAGCGTCTTTGACTGGCCAAATGCTGAGTTAAGACGGGAAGAACTGGATGCGTTAACGGCATCTCCTGATTTATGGGAGGATGCCGATCGGGCCCAAAAACTGATGACCGAGCGGAATACTCTGGTGGCTGCAATGGATCATGTCAGAGAGTTGGAAACGCAAATTAATAATACCTATGAGATGATTATCCTCGCCGAAGAGGAAAATGAATCCGAATTATTAGATGAAGCTGAAGCAATGTTTGTTGGTTTGGCTGATGTTATTGAACAGGCTGAGTTAGAAAGTTTGTTATCCGCCGAAGGGGATAAAAATGATGCTTTCCTTGAAATCCATGCCGGTGCCGGTGGAACAGAATCTCAGGATTGGGCGAGTATGCTCATGCGTATGTATACCCGTTGGGGTGAGCAGGCAGGATATCGTGTACAATTGTTGGAAGAAAGCGAAGGAGAAGAAGCAGGTATTAAGTCGGCAACTCTTAAAATTATGGGACCAAATGCTTATGGGTGGTTAAAGTATGAATCTGGTGTTCATCGGCTTGTTCGAATCTCTCCGTTCGATGCAAATGCTAGACGGCATACCAGTTTTGCCTCTGTTTGGGCGTTCCCTGTTGTCGATGATACAATTGAGATTGATATTAATCCGGCCGATTGTCGAATCGATGTGTATCGGGCTTCCGGTGCCGGTGGGCAACATGTGAATCGGACAGAAAGTGCCGTACGTATTACGCATATACCAACCGGAATTGTCGTAGCGTGTCAAACGCAGCGAAGTCAATTCGCTAACCGTGATGAAGCTTGGCGTATGTTGAAAGCACGTTTATATGAGCAAGAGTTGCAGAAAAAACGGGCTGAACAAGGCGTCGTTGAGGCTGCTAAAGGGGATAACGGATGGGGAAACCAGATCCGATCTTATGTTCTACAACCGTATCAAATGGTAAAAGATTTACGAACCGGATTTGAAACATCAGATACGGCAGGTGTATTGGATGGCAAGTTGGGCGGTTTTATGCGGGCCTCATTGGCTGGTTTGGCTAAAGGGGAAAAGGAGGGGTAAATGGCACTATTGTTTAAAAAAACACGTGAATTGGAAGGAAAGATAACAACCTTTTTAATGAACATTATGCAAGCCGGTTTTTTATTTACCAGAGCCTATGCTAAATATTTTGAAAATGGTGTATCAGCGGATTTTTTAGAGCTTCGGCAACAGGTGAGTTTATTGGAGGCCGAAAATGATAGTTTGCGACGAGATGTGGAAAGTCAACTATATGTGCAGATGTTATTGCCAGATATGCGGTCGGATATTTTAGCCTTAATTGAAGGGTGTGATAAGATTATCAATAAATATGAATCTGACTTAATTTTACTATCGGTGGAAAAACCTAAAATTCCAGTCGTTCTAAAAGAGGATGTGATGCGTTTGATTGAAGTTAATGTATCTTGTGTAGAGGCGCTGATCAGTGGGTTTAAAGCTTTTATGGCCGGAAGCGGGGCCAGCGATTTTATTGAGCAAGTCTATCGATTAGAACATCAGGTGGATTTACAGGCTATGGACTTAAAGCAGGTTGTTTTTCAATCTCTGCGCGTGCCGTTGGCTAGGCAAATGCAGCTGAAAGAATTCATTTATGGGATTGAAAAAATATCCGATATGGCCGAAGATACAACCGATATGATTTCCGTGATGGTGGTGAAACACGCAATATGATGCTCAGTAGTTTATTTGGCGGTATTTTTTTAGGATGGAGTCTCGGGCGTAATAACCTGAGTAATTTGTTCGGAACCGCTATTGGAACACGAATGATCCGGTTTCGGACAGCCGTTGTGTTAGCTATTATCTGTATTTTTGCCGGCGCTCTTATTAGTGGAGAGGCAACAACTGAAAATGTGGTGCGCTTAGCTAACTTACAAGCACCAATGGATGCATTGATTATTAGCTTGGCCACAGGTTTGGTTTTGTGGGGGGCTTCTCGTTTCGGATTGCCGGCTTCTATTGCACAGACAAGTGTTGGGGCTTTGGTTGGCTGGAATCTCTTTCATGGTATTTCCCCCGATTCGATGTTATTACAAAAAACCATTGGGGCTTGGTTGGTTGCTCCTTTTTTGGCAGCAGCAATCAGTTGGATCGGGATTCGTTTAATTCGGGTGTATGTGCATCGCTATGCCGTATCTGTTTTTAAGCGAGATGAAACTGTGCGGATTGGATTGGTGGTGGCCGGTATGATGGCATCCTATACGTTGGGCGCAAATAATATCGGGACAATTACAGGACCCTATTTGTCCGTTTTATCGGTTCCAACCGTTGGTATCGTTTTCACTGTTTGTCTGGCCGTTGCCGTTGGATGTTGGCAGGCAGATAGGCGTGTAATTGAAACGGTTAGTCGTCATTTATTTCCTTTATCTCCAACAGAGTCTTTGGTGGTTATGATGGCTAGTTCCGTGACAATGTTTTTGTTTTCAGCTCAGATTATTCGGGATATATTAGTGTGGTTAAAGGCTCCTCTTTTTCCATTAGTACCTATACCCATGTCCAGTGTGATTATCGGTGCCATTGTTGGGATCTCATTAGCTAAAGGCGGGCACGGACTCAGATGGTCTGTTTTAGGACAAATTATGGTATCTTGGGTTGTGATTCCCGTAATGGCGGCTGTCGTCGGGTGGGGTTGTTTATCTGTGTGGGGAGGATAGTAACAAATGCGACAAAAATGGGGGCGGATTTCTAAAAAAACCGTGACGGTTTGTATTCGTATTATTGAAACGCTTGTGGCTTTTATTATTGTGGGCGGTGGGTTAGCTTTGGGGCGATTGTACACAGAACCCGTTCAAATGGAATCCTTATTACCAGTATTAGCCCAGCATTTGATTCCCGCTGAATCAGGATTAGATGTTCAAGCCGAATCTGTGTTGTTAAGTGCTGGTGTAGAGAAGAAAGGCCTTGTCGCAGTTAGCATTCGAGATTTGAGTATTACGCGGACGGATGGTTCTGTTGTGACGCAGTTGCCGGAAGTTGAAATGGTCTATACTTTATGGGATGTTTTGACATTGGACTATGTGCCGAGTGTTTTGACATTTAAAAATGCATTCTTTCAGATGATTATTGATCAAAACGGGCAATTGTATATTCAAAATGAGGCAAATATACCTGCCCCGAAGGATGTTGAAAAACGTTCTAAGAAGGAAACATTACAAGTTGTAGATGCTGTTATTCGGTATTTATTATCGTTTAGGGAATTATCTTTTGAAAATACTAAAGTTGTGATTGATGATCGGGAGCTTGGTGAAAAAGTGAGTATGCCGGTTGTGAACATGAAATTATCCCGTGAGTTTGGAGGACATCATGCTCTATCCGCAAAAGCCGCTCTTTTAGTTGAAGAAGATTTGATGGATGTAACGGTACAGGCTCGACTCAATCGCCGCAATCGTAAAATGGATTTTAAAATTGAATGGGATGATGTCAGTCTGAATCGCATGGGACGCGTGTTCTCTTTCCTTGCTAAAGCCGATTTGGTCGTTGCCGGGCAAATGAGTGGCTCTTTCGATTTTAACCATCCGGCTGATGTTTGGGCTGATTATTTTAAGGGTGGGACTTTTCAAATTAAAACGCTTGGGCCAGGAACATTGAATTTACCAGAGCCCTTAACAAATGAGTATCATATTAAAAGTGCCCTTATTCGAGGTGCTATCGGAGAGGATATGCAGCGTATTAAAGTCGCTCAATCTACTGCGGTATTACAGGAAGGAATCGCTGCCAATATCGAAATGACGGTGGATGGGTTGGATGCTTTTTTTGAAACAGGTGATGTGGCACGTATTAAGACCGTTTTAAAATCAAATATTCAGAATGTTCCCATGGATTTGGTGCCGGCTGTTTGGCCATCAGCTTTGGGACCGACAGCCCATCAGTGGGTTCAGGAAAATTTAAAAGGAGGACAGGCAGATACAGCGGTGTTCACGCTCTATTTTACAGGAGGTGAGTTGGTTGATTTGTTGGGTGATATGGCGGTTGCCGGTGTTCGGGTTCGCTATCTAGATGAGATGACTCCCGTTGAAAAAGTGGGGGGGCAAGTGTTACTCTATCCTGATCGGGTACGTATTTTGGCAAATACAGGATCGGTTGGGTCTTTACAATTACAAAAAGCTGATGTGGATTTACGCAAATTATCAGATCCCGTTTCAGAAGCGCATATTACTTTATCTGTAACAGGACCAGTGGTTGAGGCTATGCGCCTTATCGCTGAAAAGCCATTGGAGTTCCCACAGATGTTTGGAATTTTGCCAGAACAAACCGGCGGTCAGGCTTCGGCAGATGTTGCATTAACTTTTCCGCTGATCAAAGGGCTCGAAAAAAATCAGGTTCAGGTGGATGTTCAGGCAAAAATAAAAGACGGTCTTTTTGAAACACCGGTTCCACAGGTTGCATTGACAAACGGACAATTGGATTTGCGGGTAACAAATACAGGATTATCTGTTTCGGGAAAAGGAAATTTAGCCGGCGTGCCGGTGAATTTAGTGTGGGATGAATTCTTTACTGTTGTTCAACCAGAGGATATGCGTTCTCGTTATCGTATTACCGGACAGATGACAGGGGATCAAGCAACTTCTATTTGGGCACCGGCGAATGGTTGGATGAATGGAGTTGTTGATGTGAAAGCAGATGTGCAGGTCGCTCTTAATCATTCGGTTCAGGGAAAAGTGTCGGCTGATATGATGAGTGCCGAACTCTTTCTCTATCCTATTTCCGTGATGAAAGCCGCCGGTGTACCAATGACTTTAACAAGCACCTTTTCATTATTGCCACAACAAAAAGAGGGGGGTGTTCAATTCGATTTAAGTGGATATGCCGATGTCGCCCAACAGAAAGAAGTACACGTACTTGGTTCTGTTCAAAAAGGGGAAGATTTAATCGTTCAGATAGATAAAGTTACCGCTCCAGAAAGTGATTTTAAGGGGGCTTTTACGCATAATAGAAATGGGGATGTCGGAATACATTTGACAGGAACAAAGTGGGATATGAGCGCTTGGTCCGAACGACCTCAAGTTAAAAAGAAAGAAGAAGAGACTGTTCAAAAGGAGGAAAAAACATATATCCCAAATGTACAGGCTCAGCCACCGAATGTGGATTTAGATGTTCAGATGGATACGATGACGCTTGTTCAAGGAAAGCCTTTAAAAGAGTTGCGTATTTCAGGAAGAAGAAATGGTTATTTCTGGCAGAACCTAGACGCATCTGTGCAAGCAGGAACTCCTGTTCAATTAGCTTTTCAGCCGGACACAAAAACAATAACAGCATCCGTTAAAGATTTAGGGAGTTTGTTGGCGTGTCTGGGGGTGTCTAAGCGTATTATCGGCGGAACACTAACTTTAGAAGGAAAACAGCCCTCCGCAGGTGGATTAACTGGAACAATATCGGTTCAGGATTTTTCGTTAGAGGATCCGGGATTCTTTGTTCAGGCGGTCACTATCTTAGGAATTGTGGATGCAATTCGGGGAAAAGATATGTTATTTAAAAAAGCAGAAATTCCTTTTGAAATAACGCCATATCAAACTCTTTATTTAAAGGAAGGGTATGCCTATGGGACAAATTTAGGTCTGACTTTTAAAGGACGGATTCGTCCCAATGAGTTGGATTTAGTTGGATCCGTTATTCCTGCCTATGCTATTAATAGTTTACCTGGGAAAATTCCGTTAATTGGCTCTTTGTTTAAAGATGGTGCTGGTGGTGGACTTGTCGGTGTGAAGTATGAGGTTAAGGGAACCCCAACACAACCGAATATTTCATTTAACCCGCTGAGTTCCATTGCCCCAGGGATTATTGGAAATTTATTTCAATAACCAGACGAAAGTTGAGGATACAATCTCTTTTTTTCATTCATTCTATCGCCTATATGGTTGAAAGTAGGAGGATGAAAAATGAGGTTTCGGTATATTCTTATTTTAGCAATCATTGGAACATTAACAGTTGCAACCACTTCAGCATATGCTAATACAAACAGCAAAACAAACACTGAAGTCGGAACACACAAACGAGGGGACTCTCGTCGAGAACACAGTCGTAAACGGGATATGACAGCAAAAGCAGAAACGCCCGAAAAGGTTTATGCCGATTTTAAAAAGAGGTTGGCTGATGCTGGTTTGACTTATTCAATAGATGTATCTTTGTTGGGGCAACGAGGAGCACCGAATGGAAAAGGAACACCCTGGCAGACGCAATATTATGGGACGGCTAATTGGGATATGTTTCAGTCTGATGTTTGGGGAAGTGGGTCCGCACAGGTGGCCTATACAGCTGTCCGTTATTGGGGAATGAATGCCCAAAACTTAGGAAACCGTATCGGTGTCATCAGTGGTGTGAATGATTATACAATAAATGAGAATAACTTTGATCAATTGAGCTATACACATCAGTTGGCAGGTCGTCTAAGCAGTTTGTCCGTTACTTTGGGGCAGTTCCCGATGTATAATTTTGATGGGGGTTCTTATGATGCTAACCAACAAATTAATTTTATCAATGAGGCCTTATCTCAAAATGCGTCATCGGCGTATCCGACGGCTAGTCTGGGGGGGTATGTAACATGGACTCCTAATACTAAATGGAGTTTTGCTGCCGGTTTGCAGGATGCGCACAATATATCTGGAGAAACAATCAGTTTACATAAATTCGGAAAAGGACGATTCACTAGTTTTGCTAGTGCAACATATACACCAGTCATTGAGGGGTTAGGTTCAGGCAGTTATAGTTTGTTATTATATTATCAGCCCAGCGTTTCTTCTCAGCCAGCTAATAGTACTGGATGGAGTTTGAATTTACAGCAGGCTATCGGTGATAAATGGGCCGTTTTTGGGCGGATTAGTGGTGGTACATCGCAGATAGAAAGCATTAAACAATCCTATGTGGCTGGTATTGTGTGCAATAATCCATTTCGTAGAAACGCGCTGGACCAAATTGGTATTGCCGGAGCTGTAAATAAACTGAGTCAGACAGCAAATGGTGTCGGAACTCGTTCAGTTGAAAGTGTGTTGGAAGCATATTGGGCTTTAGGCGTATCTAACTTTATGACAATAACCCCTGATATTCAATTTTATATTAACCCGGGAGCCAATCCCGATCAGCGGACAGCAACGGTTGCTTCTATACGGGCAACACTGATGTTCTGAGAAGGGAAAAACAGTGTGGGATAAAATCATACGGTGGATTAGTTTTATTTTCTTTGGAATGGCTGTTTGGCTTATTTTCAAAGAAGTACACCATGTCGGCGCGGATTATTTGGGGCGTTTGATTTTAGAAACCCCTATGGGAATTATTGCTCTCGCACTTGTTTTTGTCTTTGCTGATTACAGTGCTTTGGTCGGGTATGATAAAATAGCTTTGGACTATGTCGGTAAGTGTGTGCCGTGGTCGACAATGATAGAAGCTGCCGGAATCGGATTCGCCGTCAGTAATACTGCTGGACACGCTTATTTGACAGGTGGTTCTATCCGGTATTTGTTTTATGTACCTGCGGGTTTGACAAAAGGGCAGGTGCTAGAGCTGATTGCATTTGAAACGCTAACTATTTTTATGGGAATGGCATTGGCCTATGTCATAGCCGTGGGATTAGCACCATTTGAAGCAGTATTAGGGTCTTATCCGCATGTCGGTTGGTTGTATGGAACGGCAGTATCTGTTATTGTTGGATTGATTGTTTATTGGGTGTTTATTGTACGGAGACATCAAAATATAACTATTGGCGGTCGGATGATTAAAGCTCCTTCAGAATGGATGACAATCCGTCAGTTCGGAGTTGGGTTGTTAGATAATATTTTTATCTTTTTATGTTTTTATGTGTTGTTGCGATATCATATTGGAGCACCCATTATCTTGTCATTTGTGGTTTTTATTATTGCACAGACAGTTGGATTAACCTCTCAGGTTCCCGGGGGAATAGGGGTGTTTGAAGGGCTTTTTCTATTACTCTATCCCTATACGCCAGATCAAAAGAGTGGTATTCTAGCCAGCTTAGTTGTGTTTCGAGCACTCTACTTTTTTATGCCGTTCATTGTGGCTTCCGCATATTTGGGAATACGAGGACTTAATCAGCGTCGACAACGATCGAGGGGGAGGTGCCCTTATTCAACAGAGGCTGGGCAATCCACGACAAAAGTTCCACAAAACGAGGTGTTGAGAAAATAACCTCAAATGAATAACGGTCACGGACCTGAAATGTTTTAGTAGGGGCGTCGTAAAGAATAAGGCTTTCCGGTGCGTAACCTAAACAAAGCTTCTTTCGCATCAGAGGATTTTTAATAGATGCCTGATAAGTATTCATAATGCCTGGGTGGTAATACAAGCCCTTTTCCCGCTCAATCTGATGAAGAGCGTATAAAACAAATCCATTCCACGATAGACCATTGGTTGCCCCTAAAAAGGAAACGTATTCCGTCGGAATCGGTGGAATACCGGCTTTGGCCAAAACAACAGATGATTGTAAAACCTGTTTTGAATCAATCTCAGGAAAAACAACGGCATAGTTTTCGTATAATAACTTTAAAATCTGATTTTGAGTCAGCATGGTGTTATCTTATCTCCCTGGCATGGCCTTTTGTGCAATTACCCGTAAGGCATCTTCTGAATAACCGGCAACAACACTGCGATCCTGTTTGTTCTTTCCTCCCGTACCAGAATACAGATCGGTTGGGATATATACTTTACCTACTGGTGTCGGAACGTATAATAAGGAGGGTGTTAGTATGCTGTCTGGTCCAATCAGCTGGCGGTTAATATAGTCGTGTATCAGTTCATGAAACGGATCATTTTGAATAAAGACAAAATTATCAAATTCCAAACGTCCGCCGTAATCCAAAGGATATTTCAGGTGAACCGAAAAACGTTCAGGGATTTGGCCCCGTTTCATGTAAAAGAGCCCTTCTTCTGTGACACCTGCTGAACGGAGATTGTTGGCAAAGTGGTACGATAGAAAACGGACAAAATCTCGAGATAGACGGGTAAAAGTTTTATACCGTTCGGTGGTATTCAGTGGATTAGGAAAATAGGGAAGAGCCATCAAATCCATGCCAGGAAAATTCATTTCCTGAAACAGGTTTTCCCAATAATCCTGTGTTTGTGTTTCAAGTAGTAAATCCTCTGGATTGAAATTATCTGAAGACGGTGTTTCTAACAGGCGATCCCAATCCGAAAAAATATCTGAACCGGAAAGTGTTGTGTCAAGAATGTCGTCCGTCTGATCCGTCATGGATTATCCTTTCTGTTCTTCTTCAATGTCCAGAATATCTGTTTGCATGATGGCTTTGAGTGCATTGATGTCTGTTTCTTCCCGTTGGGCAACAATCCAGTAAGGAACAAACGGTGCGGCCGGTAACGAACATTTCTTGCGCATGCCCTTATCTAAGTACCAGCGCGGCGCATCCGCTAAAATCGGACGATTTAAGAATCCTTGGAATAAAACGTATTGTTTGAGCATATCTAAGCTCATCATACTAGATGCCCCGACAACATTCGAGCTTTGTAAACTACGGGAAATGTTGGCGGCAAATGGGTTGGTTTGAGCCGACACCCCTTCTGTTCGGGATGAAGATGCAACCTCAATCGTTTTGGAACCGATCATCTTAGAGAACCGCTCAGCCGTTTGTTCATTGTTTTGTGCCAAAATAACCTTGGCCGCTGTTGTCGTAATAATCGTTTCCAAATCATCTTTACCATACTGTCCTGAAATCTGACCTAAGTCCTGTCCAATCAACAGGTAAGACACTTTTTGTCCACGACCGACAGCCGGACCATCTTTGACAGCGGCAAGTTTTGGCATCTGAGGGAATTCATCCAACACAAACAAAACGGGATACGGGCCCGATTTGATTCCGTCTGAGCCAACAAAGTTGGGAGGATTGGAGATAAGGAATGAGCTCATCAACTCAACAAATACGCCGGTAATCACGTTTAAGGTACGGGCGTCAACCTGATTCACCGACAGGTAAACGGAAATCGGTTTCATCTCACCCGAAATTGGATCAACCATTCCTCGTAAGTCACGGAAGGTTAAATCACTGAATTTCGTACGGGAGCGAACAGCCGAGTTTTTAAAGATGTTAATACCCGAAAATGCCGTCGACAAAATAGATCCCCGTTCTTTGTCCGGTGTTCCAGCCAACTGACTAAGTTCTACTGTTGCCCGACGAGAGTAACCAAATCGTTCACTTTCTGCAATAGCTAATTTTAAGGCATCAGCACCAGCATCAGCAAAAGCAGCAGCCTGATCCCCTTCATCTGCGCGGCGTTTCAATTCAGCATTGATTTTCATCTGTGTGTCTGTCCACCAGTCAAAAATCATGGCAATACACGGTTCAGATCCAATCCAGCTTTCTGGTAGGCCTTCCCATGTGCCAACAGGAGCATAATTATCCCGAGACAGCGTTCCTTCCTTGAGCGCGTCTAAGGCTATGCGGGCGCTGGGATCGGTCATGTCAAGATAGTAGGTCTCCAAAACCTCGGCATCATCTTTATCAAAAGAGCCTTCTGCCAGTTTCGTTAAAAAGTAATCGTTGGCACGAGCCCGTTCACATTTACTGCAAATAAAGTGCAGGAAGCCAGACATGGCGTTTCGACCTGTTTTAGACCAGTGCGGATCGGCACCACCTTTGGGTTCTTCAACCAAAACAGCAACCATGGAATCGATATACATATCCCGTCCTGGACCTAGTGGCGGTAAGCACGAAGGAGATAATGGGTTCCAGCTTGGGTAATAAATACCTTTATCTGGTTCGTCTTCTGCCCCCCAGTTGATGACAAATACAGGACCTTGGGTTGCCCGATAGCCAGATGTATTGTAGCACAATTCCGGTTTTGGGTCGTTGACAATTAAACTGATGCCCGGAGATTCCAAAATCGTTGGGATAACAACACCAACGGTTTTACCAGTTCCCGGAGGAGCAACAACAAGTGCTGAGAGAGTCTCAGGCATCTTGAGAAGTTTTCCTTTAAACCGACCAAGTACAATAATAAAGCCATCAAACAGTTTCATCTTTTTAATGTCCGCATATTCAGCCATCCGTCCGCCACCGAAAATATTGGGCATGTATTTGTATGGGTTCAGACTTATGCGTAGAATAAAAAAGGTAAATGGAATCAAAAAGGCTAAAAACGGCAGGTACATTGCATAGTCATTTGACTTTGTAATACGCCAGGCTGTCCACCAGTTGCCAACAGCTTCCATCATTGTAAGTGGTTGAAAAATATTAAAAGCACGTTTCCAGAACTGCCAAGCAACATTTAGTTGGACAATTCCTAATCCATCACGGAACCATGTTGTTGCCGGTAATAACAATAAGAGCAAAAACCAAAACAGAAGAAGTGTATAAACAATACTCCATAACACCCAAGCAATAAATTTATTTTGTTCGTCGTAGGCACTATCTCTTTTAAACATGGTATTTATCCCCCTTTAAAACAAATCATGAATGGCATCAAAAATAACAGCAGAACCTTTATCCGTTGCGGGTGGAACAGTGTCCGCAAATCCAGGGAGTTCTTCAGGTCCACCTAAGTCTGTTCGACAAACGCTAATCCCCATTTTTTGCCAGGTATCCTGCATATCTTCAGCATTAATAATTGTGCCGTCTTTTTCAATAAAAATGGCACGAACCTGTTGAGTAAAGCCAGCATCTTTTAATTTTTGAGTAAAAGAGGTGACCGCCTTTGACAATAAATAAATTGGGGATGTTCGGTGAGAGCTTTCCGAAAACCAGAGAGGTTCTTCCTCGTTAAAAAATTCTTCATCGGCTAGCCAGTCGCCTTTTTCGGTATCTGTGGCGCACAAAATGATTGTATCAGCCGAAATACCGACAAGCGAAAATGTAAAATCGCCGAATGTAATGTTTTGTATGACCTGATAATTAGCATCAGATAAAATTGATGGCAAATCCTCTGATAATTGCATCCGTTCGGGTAATTGAATGTCTTCCAGTGGAATATTGGCAATCTCATCATCCAAAAAGGCTGATTGTGTTGATTCTTGTTCCGAAGGTGTGTTTTCAAAAGATGGTGTAAATGCTTTTTCTGTAGCAGCATCCATCGTGCGCCCCGTATTTTTGACTGCCGGTCGACCGGTAGAGTTCATTGGTTTCGGACGTACTTTTTTATGCGATTGTTTTGCTTTGATTTTAACTTTTTTTGGCTTTGCTTTTTGTTGAGAAGTGGATAAAACTTTTTTTAATCCCCGATATGTCGTTTTGGTTGTCTTGCGCCATTGGATACGGCAACATATCCGCCACAAATAAACAAAAACAGGAATGGCGGCAAATAGAGAAATGACAAAAATCCAATCGCTCGTTGACGAAATAACCCAGCCAGATGCAAATTCACGTCCGACAAATAGCCAGTCATTGAGAGAAAACAGTCGGAAATTCCAATTTTGATGGTAAAATGCGTAAAGTATCCAACCAAAGAAAATAAGACCTAAGCAAGTGCCAATCAGAATCGTTCTTTTGATATTTTTCATGTCGTAGCCTTTCTTCACCCGTACAATGAATTCATTATAACGAAAAAAGTTGCTTTTGACCAGTAAAAAATGAAAAAAACAATCAGATAAAAAGAGAAGGAGGCAAAACAGAGATGTGGGGAGTCTGTTTTGGTGCCAAAAATAGGATCGAAAAAGGACTAAACAGCTTGTGCTAAAACAGTGTTTGGGTTATATTCCGGAGGAACGGTAAAGGTCGGTTTTTCATATTTATTTAATTCAGAACGAAAATAAGTTAAAACAAACAGTCGGGTAGCCGAAGACAGTCCCGATTTACCACGAATGCAGTCAATTTTAGAGCATAGTTCATGGATAGTAATATGACGACGGGAACAGATATCAGCCAATGAAATCCATGTTTCACGATCTAGTCGCATACTTGTTCGGCGACCGTTGACAATCACATTTTTACAAATAAGCATTTTGTCTCCTTTCTTTTTGTGTTAAAATGCAGTATATTTAATAGTATGTGATTAGTATAAATGCAACCGTATGATTGTAAATATATTATTTATACAACTTTATGGTGTATAGCGGAGGGTAATAAATGAAACGGTATGGCAGCGCAAATAAAACAAAAATTAATCGGCCTTGTGATATGGCAGGTTGTTCTGAAGCTGGAGAATATCGGGCTCCCAAAGATCGGACATTACGGGAATATTATTGGTTTTGTTTAAAGCATGTCAAAGAATACAATAAAAACTGGGATTTTCTAAAAGGTTTGTCGGCTGATGAAATAGAGGCGCATTTACAAAATGATGTAACCTGGCAACGTCCTACATGGAAATTAGGGCATGGTGGGGTTAAAGCTGACCCAAAAGTAAAGGATTATTTTCGTATTAATGAGGATATTGGTCTTGGGATGGACGGACATCATAATCCACCTTCCTCAGCCCCTATGAATCAAGATAAAAAACTGGTTCAAGCGGTAGTCTTCATGGAATTGAGTTTTCCTTTGGTGTTGGCAGATGTCAAAAAACAGTATAAAAAATTGGCAAAGCTCTACCATCCCGATACAAATAAAGGAGATGTTGTGTCAGCTCAACGCTTTCAGGAATTAAACGAGGCTTACCATTATATTATAGAGCATATGGCTTAATTTTCTCCAGAGTTTGAGGTGGGCTCTTTGGCAAGCGAAAGAGGGACAATATAAATAAAAACATTGACAAAAAACAAAACAAGAGGTATAATACTTTTGGTTTTGTGATCGTGTGTTCCGGCAAGTTGGTGTGACCTCATCTTGAGTGTCATAAAATGTGTACTTAAAAAAGTGTGTGTTTGCCCCAGGTGCCTATGATGATGTGTGTGGTAGTTTAGAATTGCAACCTTAGATTAAAAAGGAGAATGTGGATGAGTTTGTATGATTTTTTGACAGATTCATGGGATTCAATTTGTCAACGGGTACCATTCCTATTTGGGGAAACTTTGGCGGCTAAGGTTCGTGAAGTCCGGTTGACGTATCGGAGTCAGGAGGCGCCAAGACAGGTATCAGTCGCTGAGGAATCTTTTATTTTTTGGTTGTATATGGCATGGGGAAGCGTTGCTCTTGATACAGCAACAAAAGCGCTTGAGGAAAAAAGAAAGACCGTTGGGGCTTTGCCATCAATGAGTGAGATCATTTCGCATGAGGAAGCCCAAAAAATGATTCCCAATTTGACAAGTTGGGAATTTCAACATATTCGGCCAATGGTGAGAATTTGTGCGTCGGAAGAAATACATCCATACGCTATGATGCATATCGGAATACAAATGATGCGAATTGGTCAGATGGGAACCGTTTTGACAACAATATATGAAAAGTGTGGTAATAAAAAAATTCGGGTGCCGTTATACAGTGATGAAAAAGGGGCTCGGGTTATTTTCCTGCATCGGGGAAGAATTCAAAAAGCACAGTTGTTTATGGATAGAGAACGGGAATAATTCTGTTTTAGCTTGATTTTTTATCCGAATAACGGTATGTATACAGTATGCGTACCGTGATGCGATATTTTATTATTTTAATCTGTTGGGTTGGGCTGGTCGGATGTGCCGGTGGTGTACGAGTACGCAAAGGAGATACGTTGTATAGTATTGCTCGTAAAAAAGAAGTACCTGTACGGGCCTTGATTGAGGTGAATGAGTTAAAGCCTCCTTATGTTATTCGACCTGGGGATTATTTGGCTTTACCCAAAACAAGCGTCTATCGAGTACAGAAGGGAGATACGTTATATAGCATCGCTCGACATTATGATGTATCGGTTCATGCGCTTGCTAAATCAAATAAAATTGCAGAGCCTTATACGATTAAAGTTGGGCAGAAGTTAACGGTTTCTTCTTGGTCGGGAAATGTTGAAGAGGGTATCATTGCACAAAAGAAGACAGTGATTGCTAAACCCGTTAAGCGACCAAATGCATTTAAAGGAGAGGCTAAAATACCTAAAGCTCAAGCCAAAAAGAAATTCGGGTGGCCGGCTTCGGGACGAGTTGTGTCAGAGTTCGGTGGTGGTAGCGCCGGCAACGACGGTATTAATATCGCAGGTAAAATCGGAGATCCGATTAAAGCAGCCGATGCAGGAACGGTGGTTTATGCGGGAAATGAATTAAAAGGCTATGGGAATCTTGTTCTTGTTCGGCATAAAGAGGGATGGATTACAGCCTATGCCCACAACAATAAATTAAATGTTGTTAAGGGGCAAACGGTTGCTAAAGGTCAAAAGATTGCTGAAATGGGAAAAACTGGTAGTGTTAAGTCGCCTCAGGTTCATTTTGAAGTACGATACAAATCAAAAGTTGTTAACCCAAAGAGGTATTTGGCTGGTCGATAAAAAAAGATTTACAACCATTGAAAAGAGTGATATAACAAAAGAAAAAAATCTGTTTAGGAGGTCTTTCCATGAAATTACGTTTTACTAGTGCTTTATTGTGTTCCGTTCTGATGGCCGGCTCTGTATCTGCCGGATTGCCTGAAGGTATTAAATTTTTTGATAACAAGGATTATGAATCAGCCTTGGCGGAGTTTACGTATTTAGCTGAAGATGGTGATCCAACGGCAGTTTATTATCTTGGTCGGATATATGATGAAGGATTGGGTGTGATCGCCGATAAGGAAAAAGCGGTTCAATATTTTCAAATGGCAGATGAAGCCCAGAATGCCGCTGCGTCTACTCAATTGGGGAAAATGATGATTGCTGGTTCCGGTATTACGAAAAATCCAGAATTGGGCGTTGAATTTTTGAAAAAGGCCGCCTACGCCGGTAATACAGATGCTTTTTTTGAGCTGGGAAATGCTTACGCCAATGGAAACGGTGTAGATAAAAATATGACGTATGCCTTTGGATTTTACTTCATGGCCGCTCTGCGGGGGGATGCTCGGGCTCAACACTTTGTTGCTCAATCTTACTTAAATGGTACTGGTGTGCCTCAGGACTATGAAAATGCGATTAAGTGGTATTCTCGGTCCGCTAATCAAGGATATGTGAAGGCGCAATTCGATTGGGCTCAGTTACGGGAAACGGATAAACGGATGCAAAATATCGGAGATGCATATTCTTGGTATGCTATCTTGGCGGCTTATAATTCTGATGCTGTCGGACAACAGGCAGCGCAACGGCGTGATGCTTTGGCAGGAATGTTTAAGGATAAACAGGAGTTAATCGTTCGTCAGCAACGTATGCGGGATTGGCGACCAACTTCTTCTGAAGAATCGGTTCCGACAGAAGAGCGCCAAAATACACAATTGCCTGTTATCCCTGGATTTAATGATCCTAAAACAACGCAAAAAATGGTGGCTGCTGGACAAGTTTTGTTAACAGATGGAGCTCCATTTGGGGTGACGATAGAAATGATTGAAACAGCTTTAGTTTCCCAAGACAGAAAAGATATTGAAGATGCTATTCAAAAATCTGTTGCAGAGGGTAAGGTGCGCGCTTATGTTTTCTATGGGGATTTATTGCGTAGTCGTTTTAAAGATGATAAGGCGGCGTTTGATTGGTATCAAAAGGGGGCCGATGCCGATGATGATTATGCCCAGTATCAGTTAGCTAAAATGTATTGTGAAGGAAATGGGATGGATAATCCTAATGCGGCCGAATGTTATGGTTGGCTCATAACGGCAGGGGATAAACAAGATACCGTGCTTGGCAGTACTATTCAAAATGCCAAAATTTCTGTTTTAGCCCAAATGACAGAAGAAGAAAAAACACAGGGTGAAATATTGGCCAACGTGCGTCGACAGAAAAAGGATGCGGCAGCGGCTAAAAAAGTGGGGATATTTAAACTCTTTTAAGTAGTTGTTTATATTAAAAAAGAACCCGTTTAAAAGCGGGTTCTTTTTTTGAGGAGAAGATTGTGATGAGAAGAAAAGGTGTTATTTGCTAACAATAACCATAGCTTCACGTAAAACACGGTCTCCACCAATGGTGTAGCCCGGTTGAAGAATCTGAACAATGGTGCCGGTTGGTTTATCGGGCATCTCTACCTCTTGAATGACCTTGTGTAAGTTAGGGTCAAAAACTGTATCAAGGCAATCCATTCGTTCAATGTCTTGTTTTTTGAGGGCGTCAAGCAGTTGTTTATGGGTCATATCTACGCCAGTTAATAAGTTTTCGACAGCCGTACAATCAGTTTTACCAGTTGCTTTTTCCTGAGCTAGTTCTTGACGAGCGCAATCGGTTGCTCGTTCCAAACAATCGGCAACGGGAAGCAGTTCTTTCGCAAAAGAAGCATTGGCGTAACGGGTTGCTTTTTCAATGTCAATGCGTGTTCTTTTGCGGAGATTTTCCATTTCAGCCATGGCGCGCGCGGCTGCGTCTTTCCAGCGAGCAACTTCCTCTG
>JAZRBO010000035.1:0-7752 GCA_045635125.1 Alphaproteobacteria bacterium
TGCACCGGAGTATCTTTATCGAAAGATACGTCATTTAAATCCACCATGGCGCGAGCTGGCTGAATCAAAGTACATCCGACGAACACCGTGGCCCAAAAAAACCACTTAGGAGCCTTTTTTTTCTGACGTTTCTGTCGGAACAAAACCCATGCTGTTAACGCTATCGGAATCCAAACATTTAAGAAGACAAGGATTAAAAACCACAAATTTTTACCGGCCATGTTTTCAAATGCCAGAGCCAACGATTGAACGACCAAAGTTGCTCCGACGACAAAATTGACACGTCCGGCCTGCCCCCGACGGCTATAATATCCGGACAAAATGCCAAACATGGCTAAAAATACAAACGTAAAATTATATAACGGTTGCAACAACCGCTTAGCCAACTCTACTTTATGCTTACGATATTGAGCCATGTTAACGGCATCTTCTGGTTTTGCTCTCCACAACCGCCGTAAAGACAATTCACGCACGTCAGTCCGTCGTGTTCCCGTTCCTTGATTTTTATCGGCAAAAGACATGGTATACTTATCAAATTTCAAAATTGAAAATTGTTTTGTTTCAGGATTATATTCATGACGAGCCCCCGCATTAAAAACAACCCGCACCCCGGATGGTTCCTGAAAAACAGTTCCAGATTCAGCCGCTAAGACAGACACCTGATTTTTCCCTTTTCCCTTAGATTCATAGGCAAAAATCCCCTTAACCTGCCCATCGGGTGTCCGCTCCCGCACATACAAAGTCAATCCATTTTTAAAGGAATTAAATTGCCCTTCTTGTAATAAGAGATGAGAAACATCATTCCGAATTTTCCATTGCATTTCCCGTAGATTTGTATTTGCCATTGGAATGATAAAGATGGAAAAGAAATAACCGGCAACAGCCAACACACCAGCCATAATCAAAGGTGCTCTCATAATTTGAGCCGTACTCATCCCAACGGCCTGCATAACCATCACTTCCTTATCGGATTGCATCCGAATAAAGGTAAATAACGTAACCGCAAATAAAGCGATAGGCGATAAAATCTGAACAAAGTTCGGCAATACCAATATTGTCATGCGTACAAAAACACCGACCGAGACGCCTTTTGTCACGATCATATCAATCATACGCAATGATTGTGTCAGCCACACCAATACCGTCATGCTAACAAGCACAACGACAAATCCGACGATTATCTGTTTTAAGACATACTTATCCAAAATTGTCATATATCTGATCCTTTGCCTTTACTATACGCTAAAGGATGAGATTTTTCAACTACCTTTTTTAAACGATCTTCTAAAACGTGCGTATAAATCTCCGTTGTGGCAATATCCACATGCCCGAGCAACTTCTGAACAGAGCGCAAATCGGCATCATGGGCAATTAAGTGGCTAGCAAAAGAATGCCGAAAAACGTGTGGAGATACTCGCTCAGGTATAATACCGGCCGTCAAAGCAATCTGTTTTAAGTGTTTAAAAAAACCATCCCGAGTCAAATGACCGGAACGTGACGCAGATGGGAAAAGCCACTTATTTGTTCGTCCTTTTGGCAATTTAGTTTCCCGTATTGTCAACCAATCTGACAAAGCCCTTCCGGCGAGTTCATTAAGAGGGACAAGACGCTCTTTACTTCCTTTTCCGACAACGGTAAGTGTCCGACAATCCTGTGTAACGGCGAGAACGGGCAATTCAACAAGCTCACTAACCCGAATACCCGTTGCATACAATACTTCTAACATTGTATACATCCTCTTACTTTCCCGACGGGCCGTCTCGATCAAACAAACCACTTCATCCTCGCTCAAATATTTGGGTAAAGGTTTGTTTAACTTCGGTGATATCAGATAGTCTGATGGATTTTTAGACACAATATCTTCTGAAAATAAAAAACGATAAAATTCCCGAATAGCCGACAATCGTCTCGCTTGCGTTTTAACGGTTAACCGTTGTTCCGCCAAATGATGTAAATACTGTTTTAAATGATCCGCATCGGCCCGTTTTATTGTCACATGCTGATTGGTATTCAAATAAGCACTCAAATCTTCCAAATCCCGCCGATAGGAAGCTACTGTTCTCGGCGATGCACCTCGTTCGGCAACAATCATTTCTAAAAAAGAATCGATATACTTATCGGGATGACAAACCACGCAACAACCGCTCCCGTAACAAAGCTGCTCCCATATCATGAGGCAAAACTTTAGCTATTGTTTCAACTAAAGGACGTTCGGTGGCGTCGGATTGACTTAATAATTCCAAACCATTTAATAATCCGTTTCCGATATGCCCCTCTGCCATTTGTTTTTGGATTGCCCCTGTCACAAATCCCGCATATCCGAACGATGTCGGCCGAATTGATAAAGCGACATCAGGCGATACCGGAAAATAAAACGGTATATCCCGCAGTACGACATCACAATTTCCATCCGCGACACATGCCCGCACAAGAGGATCCACAGATTTGGGGACCCCAGCCCCCATTGCATTTAAAATAGGGGACAACCGTAACGCCGCCACTGCATTTTTATCGGCCAACACAATATACCAAGCATGCGCTGCGGTCACATCATTAGCCCAAGCATTAATGACAATCATATCGGCGGCAATACTTTCCCGATCCGATTGAACATCCACTCCTAAAACCATATCTGTCAGCACAGGAGCCCACGCTTCCGTCACGTTTGCCTCACGCACCGCTTTTACAAACTGATGAATAGCATCAAATTGCTTGTCCTCCGATGTAGAAAAAATCTTCTGATATAATTGGATTCGCTCTGACACGGTATTTTTCTGTACTTTCTCTGTCATGTTGATCTTTTCAACACCCGACAACACACTCAACCAATCCTTTTGAGATAAAATTGTTTTTTCGGCAGCGGCTACCCGAACATCAACCGACACTTTGGGATTAAGGGCAACCGCCCGTAACATGCCTCGAGACATCCCACTTAGAACATCCTCACCGAACACCTCAGCAGCCAAACCCGCCGCCCATATTTCAGGCCTCTTTTCGGGCATCAGTCCCTTTCCTAAAAACAATTGATCACTGGCTGCTGTTATCCACGCATCCTGACCGCCCCCCTCACGATACACATCGAAAGCTAAACGAGCCTCATCAGCTGTTCCTTGATAAAAAGCGCACGCAACTCGCACCGCATTTTCCTGTTCCCCCCAAAGAGGCATCATTACCTCACGGCACGCCTCATGTATCTGACCGGAACCGAACAAGGCTTCTGCCTGTTGTTTTTTCATATTTGACGTCTGCAATTCGACAGACACCTGATCGACAAGGGCAATAATCTCCTCATAAAATCCTTGCGAAGCCAATGCCTCAACTCGCGCTTTCCAAAAAGAGCCGTCGCCGTCCGCCAAAGCCGGCTCAGCGCTTGTATCTGTAATTAACAACTGGCGCAATACTTCCCGCTCTGTCCGACCAAGCGGTAATCCACTGACTGTTTTTATCCGATCGGCTAAATAGGGAACATTAGGAGTTCCCTGCCAAACAGACGGATCAAAAACACTGCTCACCCCAATACCATCCAAAGCGAATGCTGGTAAATCATCAACCTGAACATCCGTCGCTCCAACACGACAGATAAACAATCCTGACAATAAAATGCCGAGGCTGATTTTATTGAATATCGCCATAGGCTATTGCCTTTTCCACAGCCACCTGTTCTGGCTCAAAGTCGGACACACCGACATAAATCAAAAAACCAATGGTGACAGCAATTATAATTTTCAAGATAATGTGTTTTTTCTCATTGTTTTGACGCATTTTCCACTCCTTGACTGGACACAAGACAAAAATCATGTTATGTTATATGCCAAAGAGTATTCCTTAAAAACAAATTTGTCAAGAAAGAACAATGGCACATCGCTTATTAACATCAAAGATAATTTTACTGGTTGGCATGATGGGTGTCGGCAAAACAAGCTTAGGACGCATTATTGCTAAACGTTTAGGCCTGCCGTTTTTAGACAGTGATCAAGAAATTGAAAAAATGACAGGCTTTTCCATCTCAGATTTATTCGCCAGATACGGTGAAAAAGAATTCCGTTCGGGAGAAGAAAGGGTTATGAAACGCTTGTTAAACGGCCCTCCCTGCGTTTTATCCTCCGGCGGTGGTGCTTTTTTATCCGAGGCAACTCGTCGTGTTGCAGCGGACAAAGCTGTTTCTATCTGGATTAAAGCCGAAGCCGATGTTATTTCCAGCAGAACAGAAGGACGTACCCACAGACCTCTTGTGCCGGCGGCAGACAATCAACGGGTTATTGAACGATTGGTGCAGGAATGCTATCCTCTGTACGCCTTGGCTGATTTAACTGTTTTATCATATAATGAACATCCTGGAAAAACGGCAGCTCGATTATTAAAACAATTGGAAGAACGTGGTCTTATTGTACAAACAAAAGATTCAGAAAAACCCAAACGCCCGAAACGCCACAAACCCTTTTCAAAGAAAGGACATTCATGATTTCCTATTTAACCCTCCTTTTTTTACTTTGCTGTTCCTTCTTTTTTTCCGGCACGGAAACAGCTGTTACAGCAGTCTCAGCACCTCTATTGCATGATCAAGAAAAACAAGGCAACAAACGGGCACGCCAACTCAACCGACTCAAATCAAACGGCGATAAAATTCTCAGCACACTTCTATTTGGCAACAATGTTGTTAATATTGCGACCACGGCTCTGTCTACCAGCCTGATGATAGAAATTTTCGGAGAACGATGGGGTGTTATTATGGCAACATTTGTCGTCAGTGTTGTCATCCTGATTTTTTCTGAGATTTTACCTAAAACCTATGCATTGAGCACGCCCTATTCCTTTGCCATGAAAGCGACTCCTCTGCTAAGCTTTTGCACAAAAATCTTTACACCCTTTACATGGGCACTAAGTGTCATTTCAAAAGGCATTATGCGTTTATTACCTCGCGCGAAACAAGAAACAGATAGTGAAGAACAACTCAAGGCCGAAATTCGTGGAGCCATTGATATGGTTGACGACAACTCTTTGGCGCAGGAAAAGGGTATGGTTAAAAGCGTTTTAGATTTAAACGAAGTAACTGTCGGCGATATTATGATTCATCGCAGTCACTTGGTTTCACTAAACATTGCAACAAAACCTCACGATATTTTGGACTTTGTTGGCCGCACTCCCTTTAGTCGTATTCCGCTCTGGCGAGGGAAGCGGGATAATATTGTCGGCATTCTGCATGTCAAAGCCGTTCTTAAAATGATGACCTCTCTTACAAACGATAAGAATAAGTTACGTATTTTAGATTACTGTACAAAACCGTGGTTTGTTTTAAATACAACATCCTTAATGGATCAATTGCTTGCCTTTAAAAAAAGACGTGAACATTTTGCATTAGTTGTTGATGAATACGGGGATTTACAAGGCCTTGTGACATTAGAAGACGTTCTAGAAGAAATTGTCGGTGACATTTCAGATGAAAATGACACTTTGGAACAATCCACATTACAAGTTACTAAAACAACATCAGGAGCTTGGCGTGTTGACGGAGGAACAACGATACGGGATATCAACCGCCACTTTAAATGGGAATTGCCGGATGAAGAGGCTGCCACCATTGCTGGATTAATTTTATATCGGGCGGAACGCATTCCGACTGCTGGACAAACATTTGTCATAGACGGTTATACACTTACTGTTGTTGAAAGGGATAAAAATCGACTCACAACAATTGATATCTTACCACCACCCGTTTAGAAAAGACATTCGTTATCTATAAAAAACATTACTCATTAAAATAACTTGATTTTATAAAGAAGATATGGTATACTGTGTCGGTCTTTTTCGGTGAAAGTCATAAATGACCGGACTGATCGATATCTCGGTTTGTGCCGTTATGACTGGAGAATGGGACATAACATTTAACAAGAAAGGAAAATAACGATGTCGTTACAAAAAGAACAAAAACAACAAATTATCAAAGATTTTGCTACAACGGCTAAGGACACAGGTTCACCGGAAGTACAAATCGCTATTTTAACGGAAAAGATCACGGCTTTAGCTGCCCACATGCAAACGCATGCGAAAGATTTTCACTCCCGTCGTGGATTGATGAAAATGGTTGAAAAACGCCGTCGGTTGTTAAAATACGTTAAAAACGCCGACCAAGCCCGTTATGAAAGCTTGATCAACCGTTTGGGTCTTCGGAAATAAGATCCGTTCGGGAGGGTGTCAAGGGACATCCTCCCCATTCATATGTAGGAAAGGAAAGAATATGAGTATATTTAAAACATTTAAAAAAGAAATGACCTGGGGCGGCAAGACATTGTCGATTGAAACAGGTAAAATGTCCCGTCAGGCTGACGGCGCCGTTATTGTTCGGTACGGCGACACAATGGTACACGCTGCGGTATGTGCTAGCAAAAAGACACCGGACACATTTGAAGATTTTATTCCGCTGACCGTTAACTATCAAGAAAAAACATATGCGGCCGGTCGGATTCCGGGTGGCTTTTTCAAACGGGAAGGCAAACCCTCTGAATATGAAGTATTAACATCTCGCTTAATTGACCGTCCTATTCGGCCATTATTTGTCAAAGGCTTTAACAACGAAACACAGGTTGTCTGTACATTAATCAGCCATGACTTAATCACACAACCGGATATTGTCGCCATGATTGCGGCCAGTGCCGCTTTAACGATTTCCGGCTTACCGTTTTTAGGTCCTATTGCTGGGGCTCGTATTGGATATATTGATGGCGCTTATGTACTGAATCCGGATATGAAAGCCGTCAAACACAGTCAATTAGACTTAGTTGTTGCCGGTACAACAGAAGGTGTTTTAATGGTTGAATCTGAGGCTCAAGAATTATCTGAGGAAGTCATGTTAGGCGCCGTTTCCTTCGGTCATGACAGCATTAAACCGGTTATCGACATGATTATTTCATTAGCCGAAGAATGCGCCAAAGATCCTTGGGAAGTTAAGGCAGAACCAGCAGAATACGCAACTGTTCGGGCAGAAATCATGGAAAAATTAGGGGCTGATATTAAATCTGCTTACCAAATTCGTGAAAAATTAGCTCGTCAAGACGCCGTTGCGGCTGTTCGGGAACAAGCTCACGCTCTGTTTGCGGATCGTGAAGCAGAAGATGCTGTTTGCGACAAAGTTTTCCATGAATTAGAGGCACGCATCATGCGGGATGCCGTTTTAGAAACAGGCGTCCGGATTGACGGTCGTGATACAAAGACAATTCGCGTCATTGAAACAGAAGTCGGCTTATTACCAAAAGCTCACGGTTCATCCCTCTTTACACGTGGTGAAACACAAGCGATGGTGACTGCAACCTTAGGTACAGGCGAAGATGAACAAATTATTGATTCGCTGGCTGGTGAATACAAAGAATCCTTCTTGTTACACTACAACTTCCCACCGTATTCTGTTGGTGAAGTTGGTCGCATGGGTTCACCGGGTCGTCGTGAAATTGGCCACGGTAAATTAGCCTGGCGCGCCATTCACCCGATGTTGCCAAAGGGCGATGAATTCCCATACACAATTCGTGTCGTTTCTGAAATTATGGAATCGAATGGTTCATCATCAATGGCTACAGTCTGTGGCTCAACTTTGGCATTAATGGACGCTGGTGTTCCGATGAAAAAGCCGGTAGCCGGTATTGCTATGGGCTTAATTAAGGAAGGCGATCGCTTTGTTGTTCTGTCTGATATTTTAGGGGATGAAGATCACTTAGGCGACATGGACTTTAAGGTTGCCGGTACACGTGATGGGGTAACAGC
>JAZRBO010000036.1:0-29807 GCA_045635125.1 Alphaproteobacteria bacterium
GGTCTTGTTTTATTGCGATTGATTCATTTTCCCCGTTTCCCTCGTGCAACTAATCGAACGCACAAGCTTCGCTTTATGAAGTTGTGGGCGAAGTTTATGTTTGTAACACTTTTTTGGGGTGTTTTTGTTGCCTCTTTGTTCGGGGTAAGTGATCTTTTTATTCTTTCGAGTTTTTCCGTCTGGGCAAAAATATTTATAATTATTGTTTGCGTGTGTATTATTGTAGATCAAAAATACCTTTTATTGCCTGACTTTTTTACGATTCCGCTACTTTTGTTGGGGTGGGCAGCAGCTGTTTATACAGGATTTGTCCCTGTTGAATATAGTTTAGCTGGCGCTGTTTTTGGGTATCTTGTATCAACTCTTTCTGTTTTTGTGATGGGACTGATTCGCTCTCCGGAATTTGGATGCGGCGATGTTAAAATGGTAACAGCTCTTGGTGCCTGGCTTGGAATTCCTGGTTTAAACTTTACTTTAATTTTATCATTTTTGATATTTGCTCTATCGGCGACCCTTTCTTCCCGTCGTTCTGGTCCTTTTGGTCCGGCTTTGGGGTTAGCCTCTCTTATCACATTGTTTATCGTTTTTGGTAAATAATACTTTACAAACGATTATAAAAACAGTATGATAGGAAAGATATATTAAAAGAGGTCGTCTATGCCACGTAAAAAAAAGAAAGAAGAAATATTGGTTCATTTGGATTTGGAAACAATGTCCAAACCTGTTCGTCGCAAAAAAGAAAGTGTCTCAGAAGACGTTGTTTTGCCACAAACACTTGGTGCTGTTTTGCAACAGGCTCGTCAACAGAAAAAATTAAGACTGTCTGATATTTCAAAGAAACTGTGTATTAAAGAGGTTTATCTTGAAGCTTTAGAAAATAGTCACTATTACGCTTTTCCTGGGCGTGTTTACGGTATTGGTTTTTTGCGGAGTTATGCGACTTTTTTAGGCTTGGATGCGAATGATTTAGTTGAACGTTTCTATCAGGAAACATCTGATATGCATGCAGAGCCGATGGATATGCCCAGGGCTGAAAATACGAATGCATTACCTCCGGTTAAATGTGTTGTTAAAATGCTTCTGTTGTTGGTTATTTTTTGGATTTTGTGGTGGTTAATATCGGCTTTTACAACACCACCAGAAACGATTCCGACATTGCCAGAAAAAGTGGAAACAACAATTCAAGAAATGTCTCCTGCAACAACCTCAGCTATTACATCTCCTTTAGATACTGACATTCTGACAACACCAGAAGTCGTATCTCAACCCATAGAGCAGCCCAAGGATATTCGTCCACCTGTTTCTTATGGTTTGAAAACACCGGCTCGTGTTTCTTTTGTCGCAACGGACAAGGTGTGGATAGAGGTTCGAGATACGGATGCAGATCGGGTGTTGTTAAGCAAAGTTTTATACTCTGGCGATTGTTATAATCCGTCTGTTGATGCCGAAGGACTTGTATTAAAAACAGCAAATGCTGGTGCTTTAACGGTTTATGTGGATGGTAATGAGATTGGCCCTATTGGACGGAATGGAGTTATTAAATCCGGTATATCTATGAAAGCGGAAGATTTTTTGAAAGACGAATAAGATGAATTTTGAACAGAAACTAGAAACAATTCTTTCCCGACATGAAGAGTTAACAGCTTTATTAGCAGAGGGGGCTTCAGGTGATGAGTTTGTTAAATTGTCTAAAGAATTAAGCTCGTTAGATGATATTGTTAAAGTGGGAAATGAATATAAAAAGTGTCGCTCTGACTTAATGGATACAGAGGCTTTGTTATCGGATGACTCTCTTGATTCAGAAATGAAAGAGATGGCAACGGAAGAGTTGCAAGTATTGCGTGATAATTTACCGGCTTTAGAAAAGCAAATTCAAATATTATTACTGCCACGGGATGAAGCTGATGATCGCAATGTTATTTTAGAAATTCGTGCGGGAACAGGTGGTGAAGAGGCTGCTCTTTTCGGGGCTGAATTATTCCGTATGTATGAACGGTATGCGGCGAATCGAGGTTGGAAATTTGAAATATTATCTCTAAATGATACTGGTTTAGGGGGATATAAAGAAGCTGTCGCCCAAATTTCGGGGCATGCTGTTTTTGCCCGTCTTAAATTTGAATCAGGCGCTCACCGTGTTCAACGTGTTCCGGAAACGGAGGCAGGTGGTCGCGTTCATACATCGGCGGCAACGGTTGCTGTTTTGCCGGAGGCTCAGGAAGTTGATGTTAAAATCAATGAAGCTGATTTAGAAATAACAACGTGTCGTGCTTCAGGAGCTGGTGGTCAGCACGTTAATAAAACGGATAGTGCTATTCGCATAGTCCATAAGCCGACAGGGATAGCCGTTGAATGTCAGGAAGAACGCTCTCAGTTTAAAAATAAAGAAAAAGCGATGACTCGTCTTCGGACGGCATTATATGATATGCAACGCCAGGCATTGGATAAAGAACGCTCTCAAAATCGAAAGAATCAGGTTGGTTCTGGCGATCGTTCTGAACGGATACGAACCTATAATTTCCCACAGGGTCGGGTAACAGATCATCGCATTAATAAGACAAGTTATCAGCTCCATGAATTTATGGATGGTAATTTGGATGAGTTTATTGATGCATTGATTTTAGAAGATCAAATGGCTCGTTTATCGGAAATAGATTAATGGATGATATTCATCAAATTGCAAAAAAATTAGCCGATGTTTCGGATACGCCTTTATTGGAGGCTCGTTTATTATCTGAATCTGCTTCTTCCGCTGAAGAACTTGCCTTGTTTATACAGCGTCGTCAAAATCATGAACCTGTTTCAAAAATTATTGGTCGACGAGGCTTTTGGAAAAGTGATTTTATAACAACATTAGATGTTTTGGATCCTCGGCCGGACTCTGAAACAATGATAGAGACGGTTCTGCATACCTGTTCGGATACGATGCAACCGTATCGCATTTTGGATATTGGAACGGGTTCAGGGTGTTTGTTATTTAGTTTGCTTGATGAATATCCGCAGGCATTTGGAATAGGGATAGACATTTCTGAAAAAGCTTTGGCCGTTGCAAAGATGAATCTTGGGCATCGTCGGGCAGAATTAAAAAAAATGGATTTAATGCATCCTTTTTCGAATGATATCGGATTGTTTGATATTATTATTTCAAATCCGCCCTATATACCAACATCGGATATAGAGGATTTATCTCCAGATGTGCGTCTGTATGATCCGATGTTGGCATTGGATGGAGGTCCGGATGGATTGAATGCTTATCGTGCTTTGGCAAAACATATTCCAGAAGTTTTAAAACCAACAGGCTTTGTTTTTTTGGAGGTTGGTATTCATCAGGCGGAAAGTGTTGTTGATTTATTTAAACTAGCTGGTTTTTCTCATGTGTCTACTCAACCTGATTTAGGTGGTATTCCCCGTATTATTATTTTTAAAAAGGAGGTCTAATATGTATCAATATGAATTTAAAGATGAAATTGTTGGCGAACGGATTGTCTTGAAAAGACACCAAGTCACTCTTGAAGAAGCGCAACAGCTATTTGCATTAACGGATGAATCTCGTTCCTGCTTGCGCGTTTTTTTGCCGTGGGCTGATTTTACTCATAAGGTAGAAGACTCTTTTGCTTTTATATATGAATGTAATAAAGGATGGAATGAAAAAGATAAAGCTGAATATAGCATCTGGCTTAAGGATAGCAACACTTTAATAGGTGGTATCGGGGTGATGCATTTTGATAAAAATGATTCTGCTGAAATAGGATATTGGTTAGGCACTCGTTTTCAAGGAAAAGGCTATATGCAAGAGGCGGTTCGATTGATTGAGGATGCCTATTTACCGAACTTAATCCGACTTATTATTCGGAATGATGTTAAAAATATTAAATCTGCCAATATCCCCTTCAAACTCGGCTATCATTTAGATGGCATTATGCGTTCGGCACACAAATATCCCGATGATCATTATGGGGATGTTAATATTTGGTCAAAATTACGATCAGACTGGCAAAAACAACGTGACTAAAAAAACAGGCTTTTAGCCTCTTTTTTTATCCTCTTCGTCCAAACAATTTTTCGATATCGCTTAGTTTTAATTCGACATATGTTGGACGGCCGTGAATACATTGGCCGGATGTTCCGCACTCTTCCATTTGACGGAGTAGGGCATTCATTTCATCAATAGTTAAAACTCGTCCAGCCCGTATAGAGCCATGGCAGGCCATTCGGGCACAGACATCTTTTATCCGATCTTTTAATAAAACGGTATCGTCAAATTCTTTTAAGGTATCGGCGATATCTTGAATTAATTGTTTAATATCAGCTTTATCTAATAGAGCCGGTATTTCACGAACGGCAACACAATCGTTTCCAAACACATCCAATATTAATCCAAATGTTTTTAATTCTTCAGAACGTTGCCCTAAAAGAGTAACTTCTTCTGGTTTTAAATCAACAATTTCTGGGATAAGTAACATCTGCGTTTGAACGGAAGAGGTCATTCGTTGCATCAGTTTTTCGTATGTTAATCGTTCATGGGCAGCATGTTGATCCACAACTATAATTCCATTTTTGGCTTGGGATACAATGTATGTTTTATGCAGTTGTGCTTTTGCCAATCCCAGTGGTGGAAACTCTTCTGGAGTTGTTTGTTGTTTTTCAGAAAAGGCTTGAAAAGCATTGTCCTGACGTACAGAATAACCTTCTGATAATAACAAAGGTGCCCTTTTTGATTCGGATAGACGGGATGGGGATGCCTGTGAATAAGCTGTTTGAGGTGTGTTAAAATAAGGACGACTACTTCCTCGATAACTGGTGTTTGTCGGATGATAACTTGTTTTGGGAAAAACAGGAATAGTGGCTTTTTTTAACATATCGCTACCAATTTCGGACGATGTTTTGTTTCCGTTTTCGGTTAAAGCTCGTCGAATGGAACCAACCAATATTCCTTTGATTTTAGATGTATCTTTAAAACGAACTTCTGTTTTTGCCGGATGAACATTAACATCAACCTCTTCGTTAGGAACTCTTAAGAACAATACAACGGCCGGATAGACATCATGACTGATTAAACCCTGATAAGCTCCTCGAATAGCACCGGTTAGTATTTTGTCTTTTATGCATCGTCCATTCACAAATAAATATTGTTCGGTTGATGTTGCCCGTGTATAGGTTGGTACGCCTGCAAATCCAGATAACTGAATTCCATCATATTCTGCTTGTACGGTTGTCGCATTTTCAATAAAGCCTTTTCCTATAACAGCAGATACCCGATTTGATAAAGAAGATGTAGCAGGATAATTTAAAATTGTCCGTTTGTCATCTGATAGAGAAAAACTTATTTTTGGATATGCCATTGCTAAGCGGTTAACCATATCTTTGGCGGCAGCTAATTCGCTTTGTGTTGATTTTAAAAACTTTAATCGGGCAGGGGTTGCAAAAAACAGATCTCGAACTTCGATTGTTGTTCCAACGGCATGGGCGGCTGGTCTTAGTTGTCCTTTTTCTCCGCCCTCAATTGTTAAGCTCCAAGCTTCATTCCCATCTTTCGTTCGGGAAGTCATCGTGACACGAGCAATAGATGTAATGGACGGTAAAGCTTCTCCACGAAATCCTAAGAAATTGATATTAAATAAATCTTCATCTGGTAATTTGCTGGTAGCATGACGTTCAACGGCAATATTAAGTTCCTCTGCTGTCATACCCTTACCGTTATCCGTGACGGAAAAATATGTTTTTCCACCATCTATTATTTTGATATCAATTTGTGTGCCGCCGGCATCGATGGCATTTTCAATTAATTCCTTTAATGCGGCAGCAGGTCTTTCAACTACTTCTCCAGCTGCAATTTGATTGATAAGGTTTTTAGGTAATAATCGTATCGTCATAAAATTTCCTCTGTTATCTGTATTGTATGTTAAAACAGAATAATAATCAATAAAATTATACGCCCTAATATTCAAAAGACCCGTTTTTTTAAGACGGGTCTTTGATTGTTTTGATAAGATTATCCTCTTTTTGTACGGATTCTTTCAATTAAAGCATTTGTTGAATTGTCGTGAGTTAATACTTGATTTTTATTTTTTAATTCTGGCAAGATAGCTTTAGCCAACTGTTTTCCAAGTTCAACGCCCCACTGGTCAAAGCTGTCAATATTCCAAATAATGCCAGATACAAAAACCTTATGTTCATACATGGCAATTAAGCTTCCTAATACTCGAGGTGTCATTTTGTCAAATAAAATGGTGTTACTTGGTCTATTTCCGGTAAATGTTTTAAAAGGAATTAACTCCTCTTTGACGCCTTCGGCCCGCAATTCATCTGGCGTTTTTCCTTTCATAAGAGCTTCTGGTTGAGCAACAAAGTTTGCCAACAGAATATCATGATGATCGCCTGTTTCATTCAGAGAGTGAATTGGGGCAATGAAATCGGCCGGAATTAAATGAGTTCCCTGATGAATAAGTTGATAGAAAGAATGTTGACCATTCGTCCCAGGTTCACCAAACAAAATAGCGCCAGTTGCATAATCGACCGGATGACCGTTTTTCTTAACGCTTTTACCGTTACTTTCCATGTCTAATTGTTGTAGATAAGCCGGCAACCGACGTAAATATTGATCGTAGGGTAAAATAGCATAACCTTCAGCATTCATATAGGTACTGTACCAGACTGTTAGTAATCCCATAATAACAGGTATATTTTTATCAAACGGCGTGTTTAGGAAATGCATATCCATTTCATAAGCCCCTGTCAACATCTCAATGAAGCGATCGTATCCGATAGCTAACATTAAAGACAATCCGATTGCAGACCATAAAGAATATCTACCTCCAACAAAATCCCAAAAAACAAACATATTTTCGGGATTAATTCCAAAATGGGAGACGGCCTCTGTATTTGTGGATACGGCAACAAAGTGCTTAGCAACCGCGTCATCTCCCAATGACTTAACTAACCAGTCCCGAGCGGTTTTAGCATTTGTCAGTGTTTCTTGGGTTGTAAATGTCTTTGATGAAATAATGAATAAAGTAGTTTCTGGATGACATACCTTTAATGTTTCAACAATATCCGTTCCATCAACGTTGGAAACAAAGTGAAAATTAAGAGCATCTGTTTTATAGGCTTTTAAAGCTTCTGTTGCCATGGCTGGCCCCAAATCTGAACCACCGATACCGATATTAACAACATCAGTTATGGCTTTTCCTGTTGCGCCAAGCCATTTTCCCTGTCTTACCTGTTCTGAAAAAGATTTCATTTTTTCTAAAACGGCGTTGATTTCAGGCATAACATCTTTTTCGTCTACGAAAATCGGATGATTATCCCGATTACGTAAGGCAACATGCAAAACGGGACGATTTTCGGTCGTGTTGATACGTTTTCCATCAAACATATCATGAATAGCTTGTTCCAAGCCTGATTCTTTAGCAAGAGTCAGCAATAACGCCATTGTTTCTTCGGTGATATTGTTTTTGGAATAATCTAATAAAAAATCATTAAAATCAATGTGGAATTTATCAAACCGATTAGGGTCTGATGCAAACATTTCTCGCATATGCATTTGTTTAATTGTTGATGCATGATTTTGTAATTGTTCATAAATAGTTGTCATTTTATTTTTCCTTTCCCGAAGAGCTTTCGACTGTTGGTACAATATCAAATTCTGGTGGTATAATGATGGATTTTCCATCCACTATTTGGGTTTGCTCCAATGCTGGTTTTTTTATTCCACAGCCCATAACTGTTAAACAAATTAAGATAAGTAGACTAATTTTTTGCATGTTTTGTTTCCTTAAACCAACTAATGAAAATAAATAATACACCCAAACAAATGGCACTGTCTGCAATATTAAATGCCGGCCAATGGTGTTGGCCCGCATAGAAATCAAGAAAATCGACGACGGCTCCCAAACGTATTCGGTCGATAACATTTGCAATAGCGCCGCCTAAAATAAGGGCTAAGGCCATTAGTATCATTTTATTTTTTTCACGCGTCATCCAGAAAACAATCATGATACAGACAACAATAGCCATTGCTGACAATACCCAGGGCATAATAGGGTGGGTACTACTAAAAAATGAGAAACTAACCCCTTTATTATATGTTAAATATAGATTAAAACAAGGAAAAACGGGGACAGGTTTCCATAATGGCAATGTCGTCAAAGCCCATAATTTACTCAACTGATCTAATATAATAACGATTAGAGATAAAACATAAATCATCATTTGTCCTTTTGTTTTTTTATTGTTATAGTATAAATAAATCGAAAAGTCACTCTTTTTTTATTTATTTTTAGAATTTATATGCTATAATGACAAATATGAGACATAAATTAACACGACCGGCGCTCAAAAAAGCCAATACAAAAGTTTCAGAATCCGACATGATTTATTTTTCGTTGGGTATTGATACGGCAACGGATTTTATTTTACCGTCAGAACGGGATGATTATCGTTCGGATGATCGAGCGGTTCAGTTAATTCGGGATATTCAAGCGGGCAAAGATATGTCTGGTCAGGATTTTACGGGTATTAATCTTAAAAATGCGGATATTTCCGGCGGTCATTTTAAAGGGGCTTCCTTTAAAGGAGCTTTATTTTATAAAACAAAAGCGACGGATTGTGATTTTACGGATTGTGATTTTACAGAAGCCTATATGGAAGAAACTGATTTTTCACGGTCGTGGTTTACAGGTGCTAGTTTTAAAAAATCCTATTTAAGACACTTAAAATTGGATGATGCGCATTTGGACGAGGATGCTCTTCGTCGTATAACAGCGATGGATAAGCTGATTGACCTGATTAATTCAGGAGAAATTGATGTTCATAGTTTGACAGAATCCGATTTGCTTTTTTTAGATTTACGTCGTCTCGATTTGTCAAAAGTCGATCTCTCTGATATGGATTTATCCATGTTTTCATTAGAGGGAGTTAATCTTAGAGGGGTCTATATCCCACCGGGAGTTTTGTTGAGTTTGAAAGAATTAAAATATAATTATATGCGCGTTCAGGCGTTAAATGAAAAAAGGTTGAAAGCGGAAACTTTAAAAGTCCTTAATCAAAAAAAAGAGGAGTTAGAGGCGTATGCTAAATCTGAGGCTCAAAATAAAGCTGATATACAGAAAGCAGTCGTGCCTACAAAAAATGTAAAACGACCACCGTTAAAACAGGATGAATTTGAATCACCGGAAAAGACAACATCTTCTCTCAAAAACCATAAAAAGACAGAAACAGATGATGTTAATATACATCCTAAAAAAACTGAAAATGAACCGCAGAAACCTATATTAAGGACACGATTGCGGCATCTGGCAAAAACAAAAAAAGTAAAGGCAAGGAATTGAAATGATACACTTGAATCCCGCTTTTCAATCTCGTCGTAACGCCATTAAATGGTGGTCGTGGCGTGCTTTAATTGGTGTTATGATCCTATGGGCTCTTATGCTCTTTTTTATGCCTTTTTGTTTATGGCTACAACCTGATTACAAAGGTACATTTTGGTTTGTTGTATCTGAATTTTGGGATAAAACATTTACACAAGATGTCTTTTTCCCGCTCCAAGCATGGTGGGGATGGATATCTGCTTACCTATTTCGTGAACCGACACATTATAAATGGAGCTCTTTTTTTGCATGGAAGCTTCCTTTAATTCCAACAATGGGATTTGTTTTTTATGAAATATGGCTGTTTGTGCTTAATCCGTTTACTATGGCGGATCAAACATTTGGAACGGGGCATGAGGCTTGGACGTCCGATGTAGAAAAAATGGGTCTTTTTAAAGGGAAATACCTGTTTTTAGGGCTTTATGAGGGGCGTAAGATTAAACTTCCGGATACGCGTTCTGTTTTTTGTATTGGTACGCCTGGATCTGGTAAAAGTTTAGGCATTGTTGTTCCGACCATTTTAGAAATGGATAATTCATGCTTGATTATTAATGACCCAAAAGGTGAATTGGCTAAATTGACAAGTGGTCACCGTTCTAAATTAGGACCTGTTTTTATGATGAACTGGGGGGCTGTTGATGATCCAAAAAAAGGTATTCATTGGCCGTCTTGGAATCCTATCGGAGGTGGAAATTTACCACCACTTCATGCCGGTCGAGAAGGATATATTGATACTCTGGTTTCTTATTTGATTCCCGATGGTCCTAGTGGTACAGATCCGTATTGGGTAAAAACGGGAAGGGGATGCTTAACGGGATTGGCTGGCTATTTATGTGGAAAAGTAGAGCAGGCTAAGGCTAATGACTATTTTGTTTCCCGTTTACAAGACGGTGAATTAGATGATGAAGATTACACCGTTTTATTATCTTACTATCGTTCGATGCGTGATTTTAAAGAGGTTAAAGAAGCTATCCAAAATGCTGAAAATAAAACAATTACACGTGACAATTATTTACCGATAGGAAATTGGGATCCAATACCTGAAAACTGGCGTGGTAATGAAGCATGTTTTGCTATGCTTTTGGATATTATTACGTCCTCTCAAATTCGGATAAATGAAGAACTTTCTGAGCGCAAACGACAAGGGGATTTGAGTGCCTCAACAACAGATGCTTGGAAAATTATTTTAGAAAATGTTGTTTTGGAAACGGCTTACTATGGATATGGACGTCGCACTTTGTTAGAGTTGAATCAAGTCCTTAGCTTGCCTGACAAACAGCGAGGATCTGTTATTTCGATGGCATTATCAGGGATTAATATATTTAAAAATTCAGCTGTTCGTGTTCGTACATCTGTAAATGATTTTGATTATGCTCATTTACGGGGGATAAAAGACCCTGAAACAGGTCAATTTAAACCAGTTACTATTTATTTGTCTGTTCCGTATGAGGATTTGAACTCTTCTATTTTGTTAAGTACGCTTTTTATCAACATGGCGACAGGTCATTTGATGGAGTTTGGTCCGAATGAAGGACAAAACGGTCCTTATCCGATGGGCTTTATTTTAGATGAATTTCAACACATGCCTTCTTTGGATAGTATATCTGATGGGATTGTTTTTGGTCGTTCTAAACAAAATATGTTTTTAGTTGTTGTTCAGGATTGGCATCAAATTTCTGCTAAATACAGTGAAGAAACGGCAAAAATTATAATGAGTTCAAGCGCAGTCAAAATTATTAAGCGACAAAATAATCTTAAAACTCGAGAACCCTTATTAAAGGGCATTACTCCGTTAACAAAAGTTGTTCACAGTTATAGCGGTAAATCCAATCTCTTAGTTAGTTTTTATTCAAAATCAGATATGAAAAAAGATTTATTCCGAATTTGGGATCATGGGTATTCTCATAAAATTAAGATTCAATCAGATTCAGTTATTGGTGGTTCTGGTATTTTAAGTATGGCTATCAATAAACAACTTGTCTTAGTTTCAGGACATCTGGATACACCGGTTCGTGCGGAAACACCTCTTTGTTTTAAAAATGAACCATATAAGACTTTAAGCTCCTTACCACCAGCTCCCAAAATGCCGACCGATATGGAACATGATGAAGAAGTTATTCGCTCTATCGCCTCGATTTAAAAGATTTATTCCGTATAGTAATCAAATGCGATATTGTCCCAATTTGTATGGGTTGCATTTGGAATAACTTTAACCGTTGCAGAACGGGGATTTTTTAATCGGGCTACAAAGCGTTCAGCCATTCTTCGGGTAGTTTGTGAATCTCGTCCACCGACATAATGAATTTGCTCAATTTGGGATAAATCATCTTTTAAATCAATTGGATTTAATCCGTTAATCGGTGTTTTATTGTGTTCCGCGGTATAGGAGGCGGTATCTAAAATACCTCCAATAGTAATGACACGGGCTACCGGTATTTTTGTTGCTAATAATAACGCCATTGTTCCACCGCCGTCATATCCGATCAATTCTAAGGATGGGGTCTTATATTTAATGGCCAAGTATTCAATCAAGTCTTTCATTTCATCAATAATTTCTTCATGAAAGCGCTCTTCTTTCCAAATAGCGGGATTAGAGCATTCCTTACTGTAAATATATTGACAGGGACGTGATACATATATAACATTTTGCGATGGATCGCGTTCGGCTAATTCTAATCCGATGGCCCGTCTAGGCGTCGGATTCCCATCTCCTTCGATATAAATACGGAGTGGTTTTTCGGGAATCACATTTTTTTCCCAAACAGCGAAAGAAAAATACTCTGTTTCTATTGTTTTTTCGGTAAATCCGATAGGTGTTTCTGGCTTGTTAGCCATACATCCCGCCATGGTAAGTCCCGTTAAAAACAAAAGAATATATTTTTTTATCATTCGGCAATCTCCATTAAATTTAGATTTTCTGTCCAGAGTAAGTATGTTTTAACCAGTTTATCAGGAAAAATTTTTTTAATCAAGTCTCGGTAAATTTCTAATTGTTTTCTGTAAGCGGTCGGTATGCATCCTTCATTTTCAGGGACACGTCGATTTGTTTTAAAATCAATAATCCAAACTTCTTTTGGCAAGACAACAACTCTGTCTATTTGACCAGAGATTGCTTGATTTTGCCAAATACCGACAATAGGAACTTCCGCAAGAGAATTTGGACCAAACAAAACCTGAAAATCGGGGCGGTTTAATATCTCAAAAATCTCCGTTGGAATATCAATATCTGTAGGTTTTAAACGGGTAATGACATTTGACCACTTGTCATTAGGTACGTCCGGTAAATACTGTAGTAGTTTATGGATAAATGATCCTCGCCGCATTGCCATACCTTGTTCTTTATTAAGAGGAGAATCAATTTCTAAAACCATTTCTTCAGCTCTTGAAGGAGCTAAAGGACGAGCTGGCAAATCCTCTTCTACCGGCATTTTTGTTGCCCATTCCGGTAGCGAAACAAAGGTTGAGGCTTCTTCTTTTTTTTCTATTTTTAATACCTCTTTTTTTTGTTGAGAACGAATGCGAATCACGCCATCTTTTTCTGGGTGATTGGGAAGAGAAGATACGATTAAATCATACCAATTATCCCCGCGTGGTTTTGCTTTGTTATCATATCCGCAAATATATATTCTGTCTCGAGCTCGTGTGAGGGCAACATATAATAGGCGACGAGATTCTTCATCATCTCTGTCATCTTGATTCATGATAGCCTCTTCAACAATGTGTGTACGTAAAATCTTTTGGGGTACCCAAAAGGGTAATTTTCCATTAAGCCATATAAAGTTTCCCCTTTGTCGTTTAATATATCGTGTTTGTGGGATAAAGACGATATTTCCTTGTAAGCCTTTTGAGCCATGAACAGTCATAATTCGTACAGCATTAAGTCCTGATTGAGCCATATCTCGTTTAATTTCAATATTTCGATCGCCCACCCAATCGACGAAACGTTGCAATGATGGCGTTTCTTCTTTTTCAAAAGATAATGTTAGATTTAAGAACTCATCCAAGGCTTCATTTGCTTCCTCTCCTAATCGAGCGATAAAGGCCTTTCTGCCTCCCATTTGTCCTAAAATGATTGCAAAAAATTCATAAGGGGGAATTTTGTCTGATTGATTTAATAAAACACGTAATTTTTCTGCATAGTTTGGGAACAATGCTTGTATTCTTGACCATAAAGAGTCTTCTTTTCTGTCATAAGCAGCCTGAAAAAGTTCTTCTTCACTCATTTTTATCAAGGGGCTTTTCAGTAGGCAAGCTAAATTCAAATCATCTTCTGGCAATAAAGCAAATTTAGCAGCAGCCATTAAATCCTGTGCAACGATATGCTCACTTAATGGAAGCCTATCGATGCCAGCAACAGGTATATTACGATCTTTTAACAAGCGGACAAGTTCATTAACAAGCCCATTTCTTCGTTGCAGTAAAATTAAGAAATCTCCAGCTTCAATTGGTCTGCCAACAGAGGGAAGTATTTCCTTTTTGTGAATCATATCGGCAATTTTATTGGCTATTTTTTCCGCCATTCGTCGCATCGAAGACGATTTTTCCACCCGTTCAACCGGAGGTCTCCAAGGTGGTGTTTCATCTTCTTTTTCGGCTTGTTCTATCGGCCATATTTCGACTAATCCGCCATCCTCATTTCTGTGAGCGATATGAATAGCTTCTTCTCCGCGTTCCAAAACACCGACACGAGCCGTCGGATTTTCTAAAACCTGATTGACGACATCCAAGACTGCTTTTGTTGAACGAAAAGAACGGTTTAAAGGAACGGTTTCAAATTCATTTTGGGATTCTAGAATACGCTTTTCAAAATAAAGCCGCATTTTTTCAAACTCTTTTGGATCTGCTCCCTGAAAACTGTAAATTGATTGTTTTTTATCTCCAACGGCAAAAACGGTTCGAATGGTATCATGGTGATCTTCTCCGGCAAAAAATTCTTCTGCGAGCAATCGTATAATTTCCCATTGATCTGGATTGGTGTCTTGGGCTTCATCAACCAAGATATGATCTACGCCACCATCGAGTTTAAACAAAACCCAAGCAGCAGCCCCGGATTCTGATAAAAGACTGCGCGTCTTATCAATTAAATCATCATAATCCAATGCTCCTAAAATTGCTTTTTGAGTTTGATAAGAGGTCATCATGGCAAACGCTAAACGTAATAAAGAAGCGGTTAATTGAACGGCTTTAAAATTTTTGCTTTGCTCGTAAACATCCCATACCTGATGGGCAGTTTCATCTTCTTTAAATTTAGTATAAATATTTGTACCGGCTTTAACAATATACTTCTTTTTCAAGTCCTCCCATTCATCGACATTAAATTTTTCTGAAATAATTTGTATTTCAGATTGATATTTTTCGATATTAAAGTTTTTCTTTATGTTGTAAATAATGGTCGATAAGCTATTTTTTTCAATTAAAGAACTTAACTTTCTCCGATGTCCCAATAGTTCCTGTAATAATTTGATTAACCGTTTCTCATCCGTATATTGAGCTAACAAGTCCAAATCTTCTTTAAAGGAGTCATCACTTAATGTTTCTTTTAACACATCTGATAAAACGGCTTGGGCTCCTTGTTCATCCATAACGTCGAAGTGTGGTGGAATATGTGCTTCTATTGGAAAGCGTTGTAGGACAGACTGGCAAAAACTATGAATTGTCATAATTTTCATACCACCGGGCGCTTCCAATACCGCTGCAAATAGTTGTCTGGCTCGTATTAAGACTTCTTCTTCCGGGAATTCTCCCGTTAGAGTTTCAAGAGCTTTTTGAAGTTCATCATCAGAACAAATAGCCCACTTTTTTAAGACGTCACTGATGCGGTTTGCCATTTCTGCAGCGGCGGCTTTTGTAAAAGTTAGGCATAATAACTTATCTGGGCGCCCAGTCATTAATAATAGATTTAAAACACGGTCTGTTAATACCTTTGTTTTACCGGAACCAGCCGAAGCAGATACCCAAGCCGATGATAAAGGGTTGCTAGCTCGCCTTTGTTCTTTGTTAATATCAATCATTATTATCCTCCCCAGTGTCATCATCACCCTGAGACCATTCAGCAGAACGAGCCAGATACTCATAATCGTTGTATTGTGGCGATTTTCCGGCAACGGGACAAACTTCGTATCCTGTTTCTTCCTGATTAAAGGCATGAATTAATGCTTTAACCCCTTCCAAATGTTCTGCCACTAAAGTTGCTCCATCTAAAGCGTTTTTACCCCCCAGAATATCCTGAGTTTTACAATCAGTAGTTTTGCCAGCCAACTTCCAATAAACCATCTGACTGATAGGATGGGCAGGGATATTTTTAAATCCATTATTGGCAATAATAAGACCTTCTAAAGGGAGTTGAGGGGCATATCCTGCTGTCACTTCTTTAATAGATGGAACACCTCCGGTTTTATAATCGACAATGCGAACTGTTCCATTTTTTAATATATCTACCCGATCCGGTTTTCCTGTTAAAGTAAACGGTTTTCCGGCAACATCAAATGTCCATTCACCGGTTTCTTCGGCTACGATTTGTTCGATATCATCAATGCCTTCCATTTGACGATCAATAATAAAATTAGCCATTTGTTCAAAACGGGGACGATAAAATGCCATATCCACGCTATTTAAACCGGCTTTTTTAAATTCTTCTATAGCAATCACCATTAAACGCTTTTTGTTATTATCTTTAAAATTTTCCGTAAAATAGCGTTCTAGAATTTTATGAACAGCTGATCCGAAAACCTGAGATTTTTGATTGCTTTCTAATGGATCAAGCGGAAATAACTTTAAAATATATCGCGCATAGATAGCATACGGATTACGCATCCAAAGTTCTATTTTAGTCACAGATAATTTGTTAGGACGTGCCGAAACGGGTGGTTTAGGGCAGGGACGAATAACTTCTTCTTTTTCTGTAGGAGCATCCAGTAATAGGGCAATTTCATCTCCTTTAATTGGCCATTGAATGCCTTTAGCCTCTAAAACAGCCTCTAATCGAGATAAAAAACGAGAGGGAATTGTTTGTGTTCCACCACTTTTTAAAGAACGGGTTAAATAGACCTCTTGTCCACAAAAACAATGAGCAAAATCAGATGCATTTGTCGCCACTTTACTTTCCGGTAAAGGTAACCCTAACGTTGCCCGCATGGTTCTATTTAACCAAGGTCCTATATCTGGAGATGACGGAAAAATACCTTCATTTAATCCACCGATAATACACACGTCTGCATGATGAAAGCGTGCTTCAATTGGCCCTAAAATATCTAGCCGAGGATGCATACCGTATTTGGGACGAATAGAGATGCTTCCCATCAGTAATGTTAGGATTTCTGAATAAAAAGCTGGTTCAATGTCTCCAATTAGATCTGCTTTTTCACATAATTCCGTCAACAAGGCAAAGGCAGCTTGTCCGGCGTCATCACTCCATAACCGTTCGGATCCCGTTCTATCATGACTGGTGGCTAAGGCTTCCACTGCTTGAATGTGGGCAACCAATAATTCTTTAAAGGGTGTAAGTACATTTCTTTGAAATAGAGAGAAGAAATCAAACAGATTTGTTTTTATGTCTGGTTGAAAAAGCTCTTTATTTTGGCGTACTTTTTTTTCGTATGCTTTTATTTCCAAACGAAAAGTTGTCGGATTTTTACCGTCTGCAGCCAAAGGATGTTTCAATAAAGCTAATATGTCGGAAGGTTTTCCATTTGATAACGCTGCTGCGGCAGATAATTTTAAAAAGACACCAACATTTGTTTGTGTTAAAGGTTGACCGGCAGAATCATCTAAAACGATGCCCCAACGACGCATTTCCGAAATAACCCGTCTAGCCAAAGTCCGATCCGGCGTCACAAATACCGCTGTTTTTTTAGGCGTTTCTAATACTTGTCTCAATAAAAGAGAAACCATAACAGCCTCGCTGATATCGCTACTACAATCGAAGCGTGTTATATTGTTTAATACTTTTTCGGTTATATGACTCTGTCTCCATTCCTCTGTTCTATTTTCGGGTTTAAAGGCTTCCGTTATCCATTTTTCACGAGAGGATATACCTGGAGTTGAAATACGAACATCTGCAGGAGATTTGTTTAATGCAGATAAAATTTGTCGAATATGATTTTGATAATGATGTGTCGGTAGTGCATTTATTTCTTTTTCTCCCATTTGAGTATCAATACCATCTATCCATATGAGACCTTTTTTTCGTTTATCGATAACATTTAATAATCGTTGAACGACAGGAAAACCACTATCCAAACCCGCAGCAATAACAAAAGTATTTTTATCTTGTTTTAGTCGGTTTGTATAGGCATCAATGATACGAACCCGCCTGTCTGCTTCATCAATCATTCCTTTTTCAGCTAAAATTTGAGGCCAAACAGTGCGAATAATATCTAGAAAGATAAGCGTTTCATTCCAGTGAATTGAAAAATCTCCGGACGGAACTAAATCAGACAATTTACTAACATCTGTTTCAAATTGATAAAACTCATCTAACAATTCTCCGAGACTTAATGCAATTTTAAAAGCCTGATCGGGCGTTCCCATACTTGATTTAGCATGACATAATTTTGCCAGCAACAAGGTTCTTTCGAGGGGAGATATTGCCTGCGGTACATGAACGGATAAGTCATCTAATTCATATAAAGGCATCATCTTAGGCAACAACATTGCCTGTGTTTCACTTCGCTTTAAAAAGGCTTCTCGTACGGTTCTACAGGCTCGTCTTGTTGGCAAGATTATTTGCATTTCAGCCATTTTTAAAGGATCAGACTTTCCCTCATTGATTATGAAATCAACTAATTTTTCGGATAAATTTTCTGATAGAGGGCCACCGATAATCATTCTGCCAGTTTTTCCTCAGTTTCTCGAACTGCTTCTGGTGTTCCAACATGGTACCAATCACCATCATATATAATATATCCCAACCGTCCCTCTGCTTGTGCTTTGTCAAAAAAATCGCGCAAACTAAAAACACCGACAGATATATTTTCTAAGACTCTAGGATGTAAAATCTGAATACCCGTATAAAGATAGGGAATATCTTTTTCCCCAGCACGTTGACGTCTCGGTTTTCCATTTTCGATAAAATAATTACCATCGGATACATCTCCAAAAGCCCTTTCTTTAGGTATGAGTGCTAATATCATATCCATTTTTTCAGGGTCCCAAGCGGCAGACAACTGTTCAAAAACGGAGGTTGTTTTGTCAACCCATATTGGATCGGCATTGATAACAAAAAAGCCTTCTTTCCCGATTGGTAACAATAAGGGAAGGGCATTAACGACACCACCTCCTGTTTCTAAGGCCGTTTCTTCCCGCGATATTTGAATATGAATATCTTTTCGCTTACTTAAAGATTCCTCAATCATATCTGCTTTATAACATGTGTTTACAACGGCTTCTGTAATACCGTCTGTAACAATGTGATCTAATACCCGATCTAATAACGTTTTTCCTTTAACAGTGACAAGGGGTTTCGGCTTATCATCTGTTAAATGAGCCATTCGAACACCACGGCCTGCCGCCATAATCATTGCAATTTTCGGTTTCATGATTGTTTCTCCAAGACAGGAATATTTCTGCGTACCGAAAGAGGGATATATTTTTCTATCCAATCCCGATAGGCTGCAAATAAAGGATTATTTAAATGTGATTCAATTCGTTGCCAGACAAAGGGAAGCATTTTCAAATACCTGTTTTTTCCATCTCTGACACATAAACGAACAAAAATACCAGCAACTTTTGTATGACGTTGCAGGGCAATGATATTGGCAACTTCCCGATTTTCAGGCGTATCAAGCTCTGGGCGAGCAGAAAAATATAATCGCTTAGCTTCCTCTTGAATAAAGGTATCAACAGGGCGCCTGTCATCTTCGATTAAAGACATTAAATCATATAAAGCTGGTCCGATACGTCCGTCTTGAAAATCTAAAAGACCACACTTGTTATCAGGTGTAATCATTAAATTGTCAACATGGAAATCTAATAAAACAAGTGTTTTTGGCATTTTTTGAATACGTTCTATTAATGGTTCCCAAATAGCCATAAATTCTGCTCTAGCCACATCTGATAGACCATTTGGCACAACATATTTTCCAAACCAATCTGTCAGTAAGGATACTTCAAATAACATTTTTTCTGTATCATACGACGGAATTCCATCACTTGGTAAGATAATATTTTTTTGCATATGTATTAATGCTTTAATGGCCTGTTCATATAAATCTTTAGCATCGTAGCCCTGATTTAACAACCGGGAAAATGTATTGTCACCAAAGTCTTCTAACAAAACGAAACCATTTTCAAGATCTGATGCGATGATGGTAGGAACACGGGAACCGGCGCTTTCCAATAAGCGATCAATAAAGATAAATTGAGTAGGATTTTCCGGTGGTGGAGCATTCATTAAAACAGCAGTTTCTTCATTACGTTTTAAACGCTCATATGTTCGAAATGAAGCATCGGCTGCTAATATTTTGCGTTCGGCATTTTCCCATCCGTTATTTTTTAAAAATAATTGTAAAGCCTCTTCTCTTGTCATTCGGGTTTCTCCACGGTTATTAGACGGTTGTTTTCTTTCATTTCAATCGTAATTTTCCAATGCTTTTTAGGCAAAAGTGTTCCTATTTTTTCGGGCCATTCGATTAAACAAACACCTTCAGCAAAGGCATCTTCGATACCTATTTCATAGGCCTCTTCTGGTTCTTTTAGACGATACATATCAAAATGGTAAATAGGAAAATAGGGGGTATCGTAAATTTGCAATAAAGTAAAAGTAGGGCTAGGAACTTCTTGAGTGTTGGAACACAATGCCTGTATTAATCCTCGACAAAAAGCCGTTTTACCAGCACCTAATGTTCCATAAAAGGCAACAATATCACCAGTTTTTAATTCACGGGCTACTCGTTCAGCCAATGCGACAGTATCTGTCTCACATGTTGATATTTCTTGAAAAACTAAAGCCATTCGTCAAAAAATCCTTTTTTAGATGTTGGTGTAACCACTCTTTTTTTTGTGCGTTTAGCTCTGTCTTGCCAAGGAGCTACAAATTTACCCGACCAAAGACCTAGATGTTTATTTCTCGCTTCATTTTCATAGGGAATATATACATTTGTTGCCCTACGATCTGCAACAGCCCAACCAGTAGAAACCATGGCAACACCAACATCAACTCCTTGAATGGAGCAGGCCGCAATATAATTTTCCCGATAATCACCACCCGCAATTTGACAAAGAACTGTTTTTCCGAGAATAAGACGTTCCAAGTTTTGTTTTGATTCATGCCCGCAATCATACACTTGATTCCTTTTGTCTCGACAATTTTGTATCGGATCTGGGGCATCTATCCCATAAAGTTTAATAAAATGATGATCGATTTTAAATAGATAACCCGATCTGATTTCAGTTACTTCTCCACTAATAGTTTCTGGCAGAGCCGGTACCATTTTGACATTTTCTGTTTCTGCATTTATTGGGTTTGAAGCGATATCGTTGTCTTTATTTTTTTTAAATTTAAATAAAGATGTTACCTTGTTCCAAATCGATTCATTTTTAAACTCACTTCCTAAATCTACTGTTTTTTCAATTGCGGTTTGAGAAACTACTTTTCCTTTAGCAAACAGGAATTGACACCCTCGGATACCAATAATTATAATTGTAGAAATCAGCAAAATAATCATAATACCTTTAACGGCCCAAAACCCGAATCGGAATAACAATTTGATGAGGAAATAAATAGAAAAACCGATAATCAGTAAAATAAAGATACCGGCAATTGTATTTGTTGCGGATCCGCTTTGAATTCCCAAGTATCCCATAACAAGCGAACCGATGAGCATTGCCCATAGCATAATACGCAGTAACATATGGCTTCTCCTTTCATCATGATTCATCATACAAAAATAACGGGGAAAAAGCAACTCCTTTCCCCCGTTTTATTGTTTTTATTTTTTTAGTTTGATTTTTGTTGTTCTGCTTTTTGACGATACAAAGCCGCAAAATCGATTGGGTTAATCTGTAGAGGAGGCAATCCAGCTTCCCGAGTTGTATTGGCCATAATAGCCCGAGCATATGGGAACAACAGATGTGGTATTTCAATCAGCAAGATTGGTTCAACATGTTCAGCAGGCACTTGTAAAGTCACTAAACCGCCATAAGTTAATTCACAGATAAAGACAGTTTTTTTAGTGTCAGGATTGGTTGCATGCGCTTTAATTGTTAATTCAACCGTAAACAGATTTGTATCAGTTGTTTTGTTAACCTTAACATCAATGTCAACGGCAATAGCCGGAGGTGTTCTCATTTCTGCCAAAATACCTGGCAAATTAGGTCCTTCAAATGATAAGTCCTTAATATATTGGGCATTTATTTGAATGCTTGGCGTGTTTTTTGTATCATTTTCTTCCATATTAAAAAATCCTCTTGAAAAAAAGTTAAAACTCGGCTTATATTATACACACACTTATATACATACATTTTTCTATTTTGTAAAGAGGAAAGATAAAATGACAATTGAAACACTGGCACTGGGATTATTAGCGGGTTACTTTATTTGGCGCCTGTACCGCACTGTTTTTAAGGAGTCCCAAACACAACCTAACAAAATTCGTCTAATTTCGAAACAAACTGGGGAAGTTCTTGAAATGCAGGTCGTCCCACAATCAAAAGACGGGACAAAAAAAGAATGGAATGAGACTGATTTTATTACAGGTTCAAAATGGTTGTTTCAAAAAATCATGATTGCTTTTGCTGCGGGAAAACTATCTGAAGTTAAAAACTTGATGACAGCTGATGTTTATACCTCTTTGGAAAAAGATATTGATATGCGTCGCCAAAATAAAACGGTGATGGATTTTGCACTTATTTGTTTTGATGCAGTTAATATTGTCTATAAGGCTAAAGATATGTCAGAAATTGCCGTTACTTTTACCACCGAGCAAATTAATTTGTTAAAAGATGAATCTGGTACTGTGATAGAAGGTGATCCAATGAGTATTGCTACCGTTACAGACACATGGGTATTTCGTAAAGCTCCACGTCAAACATGGATTCTTTCCGCTACACAAAGCCAACCACATACGCATGATTAAAAAACTTATTATAGCTATATCTGTTTTAGGGCTGTTATCAGCATGTTCGTCTCATCACCTATCACAGGGGCGCTCTTTTCAATTGACGGAGGTTGATTTTTCTGATTTGCCGGGTTGGGAAGAATCTGATTTGAAACAAGCTTTACCAGCTCTTCAAAATGCATGCCTCAAACCAACATCGGAATGGGAAAAGTTCTGTAAAGAATTACCGACATATGCTTCTAATTCAAAGCTGCGTTCTTATTTAGAAAAACATCTAACACCATATCAAGTTTCTTCTTATGGAAAAACAATCGGTAAAATAACAGGCTATTATGAAGCTGAATTAACAGGATCTCGTTCTCATTTAAATGGTGTTCAAATGCCGATTTATGGTCTTCCAAAGGGTTTTAAAAAGGGAGATAAATTAGCCTCTCGTCGAGATATTGAGAGGAATAGGGATTTTGATGCTCCTATTATTGCTTGGGCTGACGATCCTGTTGAATTATTTATTCTACATGTTCAAGGGTCTGGTCGGATGATGACACCGGATGGTGAAATTCGCTTAGGATATGCTGGTAATAACGGACATACATTTAAGGGAATTGGTTCTATTTTAGCTGATGAAGACTTGTTGGATGAGGTGGGACATTCTATGCCTCAAATCAGGGCTTGGCTTCAAGAACATCCGAAACAAGCATTAGAACTTATGTCTCGAAATCCTCGTTATATCTTTTTTAAGGAGATGACGGGGGAAACACCGATAGGAACGGGTGGCGTTCCTTTAACAGCAAAGCATTCTGTTGCGGTTGATGCCGATTATATTCCCATGCAAACCCCCATGTGGTTAACGACACAAGATCCAGATGGTATCCCAATGCAACAACTTGTTGTGGCGCAAGATACGGGCAATGCTATTAAAGGTGGTATACGTGCCGATTTCTTTTGGGGACATGGGGAGGAGGCTTTTAATAAAGCCGGTCGTATGAATCAACGGGGTAGTTATTACCTGCTTTTACCGGATTGAGGAGAGTATTTATGATAACGGACTTCTCTCTTTGGGATAGTATAAAGGCAACCTTTTCACCTTTAAAAAAAAAGGATGATACAGAGCCTATTTCTTTACCGCCACGATTACGTGTGAGTCGTGCACCTAAACGGGAATTGTTGACAGTCTTGGATTTACATGGGCTAACGGTTGATGAGGCTTATCAATCTCTTCGCCATTTTATGACCTTACATGTACGTGCAAATACGAAGTTGGTTACTGTTATTACTGGCAAAGGGGGACCAAATAAGGAAGGTAAAATCCATCGAGAAATCAAGGGGTGGCTAGAAACACCTTTTTTTAGAGAAAAGATAAATCAGATCCGTTGGTTAAATGGTGGCGGTGCGTTAGAAATGATGTTAAAAAGGAAAAAGAAAAAATGATTGTTTTAGGAATTGAATCCAGTTGTGATGAAACGGCTTGCGCTGTTGTTTCGGATAAAAAGGAAATCTTGTCTTCTGTTGTTTGGTCGCAGTACGATGAACATCGTCGTTTTGGTGGTGTTGTCCCTGAAATAGCTGCGCGTGCCCATTTGGAAAAGTGCGACTTATTAGTGGCTGAAGCACTAACAAAAGCCGGTAAAACATTTTCTGATTTGTCTGCAATTGCTGTTGCTGCTGGGCCTGGTTTAATCGGAGGTGTGTTAGTTGGTGTTATGACGGCAAAGGCAATTGCTTTAGCCCATAATTTACCGTTTGTTGCAGTGAATCACTTAGAAGGTCATGCTTTAACTGTTCGCCTCAGCCATCCCGTTTCTTTTCCCTATTTATTACTCTTAACATCGGGCGGGCATTGTCAAGTTCTTATCGTCAAAGGTGTTGGACAGTATGAAAAACTAGGTGCAACCATAGATGATTCCGCTGGAGAGGCATTTGATAAAGTTGCTAAAATGTTGGATATAGGATATCCCGGCGGCCCCAATTTAGAAAAACGGGCAGGGCAGGGAAATTCGGATAAATTTATTTTTCCTGTTCCTATGAAAGGGCGACCTGGATGTGATTTTTCTTTTTCAGGTTTAAAAACGTCTGTTCGAACATGTATTGAAAAGAATGCTCCATTATCAGAACAAGACAAAAGTGATATTTGTTCTTCTTTTCAAACAGCGGTTGTTCAACAAATGGCTGATCGCTTAAAACACGCGATTGCAATTGCTCGTGAAAAATATCCTGATATAAAGGATTTAGTTGTGGCTGGTGGTGTGGCCTCAAATAAATCTGTTCGTGCGATGATTCAAGAATTAGCCGATAAAAATAATTTGATTTTTTCGGCTCCTCCCATTGGATTATGTACCGATAATGGCGTTATGATAGCCTGGGCAGGTCTTGAACGTTTTCGCTTAGGATTAACAGATACATTAGATTTTAAGGCTCGTCCACGCTGGCCATTGGATACACTTTAAATCCCTTGACAGATGACTTAATCCCAATTATATTCACCCTATATTATTCAGCAAAAGGAGAAAACATGGAAATTGTAAATGATATTAACTTTGAATCTGAAGTTTTAAAGTCTGAAAAACCAGTTGTTGTTGATTTTTTCGCGACTTGGTGTGGTCCTTGCCGTCAGATGCTTCCCGTAATGGATGAAGTATCTTCTGCAATGTCATCTACCGTTAAGATTGTTAAAATGGATGTGGATGAATCTCCATCAACACCGGATCAATTAGGTGTTCAAACTCTTCCGACATTGATTTTATTTAAGAATGGAGAGGCTGTTGCACAACATACTGGCCCCATGTTAAAAATAGAATTGATTGAATGGATTAAATCTAATATTTAAATTCATTCTTTAAGATGATTCAAATCGTCTTTCTGATTAATCGGTGACTGGTTTAAGTTGGATTATAAAAATACCTAACGGCCACCGATTAATTTTTTCTTGCACTTTAAGTCTGCTTGATGCATTTCTATCCGTTGCGATGGAGAAGTTGTTTTTTGCTCTTCGAAAAAATCCTTTTCGTTTTCAATTAATACTTTTTTTTCTTCTTGAGTTTTTTCCGGTATTATATTTTCTTGTGCTCCATCGAGATCAAATACCTGTTGAGGACGAAAGATAATATAACTGTTTTTTCCTTTGTCTTCATATTCATTGACATAAACGAACCCATCATATCCTTCACCTTCTAAGAATCGTATCATGCGTTGAAAGGCCACTTTTTCTGCAAGATTGAAAATATCTCGATTTAGTTGTGATCTAACAGAAAATAAAAAAGATGGTATTTCTGTTGATCGACAAGCTTTCATATCAGGATTATATAATGATTCTGCGTTTAATTCTTTTCTTAGATCGCCTTCGGATTTCGTAAAAGGATTAACAAAAATAAAATCAGATAATATTCTTTTGTAAGTTATTCGTGCCTCACCAACAACATCTCCCTCACATCGTTCTTTTCCAGTTAAAAACTGCGATTTGGGAATATAGCAATTTGCGAACCAACGTTGATATTGATCCAACGAATGCCCGCCGAAATCATTTATTTTAAGGGGTTTTTTGATTGACAAGTTAACTTCATATGTCGTCATTTTGGGTGGATTGCTCATTTTTTTGAGTTGACTGTTAAGTTGAGAAGGAATAGTTGTTGGTAAAACTTCTGGTTCTGATAGGCCCAAAGCATGATAAATAAAATGCATAGCCCGCATATTGCTGGCTAGTTTTGTACCGAAATGGGATAAAGGTAAAAAAGAAGCTATTTTTTCTGCTTGTGGAGTCGCATGATAAAATGGTATCGGTTTTTTATTGTTATCTAAGAGCTTTGAACTTTTTAATCTGATTTTCATAATAAATTCCTTCCGCATCTATAATAGCTAATAATAAAGATTTTCACAAGCCTTTTTATACCATTTATTAAGACTCTATTTTTTTATAAATTTTTCTTGCGTTTTATACCAAAAAGTAGTAGAAATATATGCACTGTTTTACTTAAAGTTAGGATTTTTTATGTCTTATTATCCCCCGAATGAAATTGCAACTATTTTTGCAGACGCCTCTACTTCAAAGGCAAATATGTCTTTTTTAAAATTTGCCTTAATGGCTATTTTTGGGGGTATTTTTATCGCTTTAGGTGGTTTATTGACCATTGTTGTGGCAGGGGGTATGCCCGAAATTGCGCAATCAAATATTGGGTTAGTTAAGTTTATAGCGGGCGCCTTGTTTCCGGTTGGTCTGATTATGGTCTCCATCGCTGGTGCTGATTTATTTACAAGCGATTGTGCTGGCATGACATTGTCTACAATTCAAAAGAAAACCACATGGATGGATTTGTTAAAAGTATGGGCATTATCTTATGTGTTTAACTTTATTGGAACTCAATTTGTTGCTTATTTTATGGCGCATAAAACAGGTATTATTGCGGCGACCCCTTATACCGATTACTTAAATACACTTGTCAGTGGTAAATTATCTTATGGATATGATAAGGTCATTTTAAAGGGGGTAGGGGCTAATATGTTAGTATGCCTTGGTACCTGGATGGGATATGCGGGAAAGGATGTTGTTGGTAAAGCCTTGGGTATATGGGTGCCTGTCATGCTGTTTGTCACCTTAGGATATGAACACTCTATCGCAAATATGTTTTTTATTCCGACAGCCATTTATGGTGGTTCTGATATTACCTGGGGACAGTTTATAATAGATAACCTGATTCCAGCCACTATTGGTAATATTTTGGGAGGCGCCCTTTTGGTTGGTCTTGTTTATGGATATATTTTTAATAAGAAACAAAAGACCTTATCATAAAATAGTATTGACATATCCATATAAAAAATATATAACTTGCATTGTTTTGCGAAAAAGGACTCCTTCTCCCCATGAAAAAAAAGATACTGTTTCTTTTTGTATTTTTAAGTTTTATTTTGCTTTTTTATCCGCTGTTCTTAAAAAAAACATTCGGTCCCGTTTCATTTGAACAATTTATTTTTCATTTAATGAATCCGTTAAAAGGTTCCGATATTCGCTTATATTATAAAGGTATCGGATATGCGATTATTTTACCTCTTTTATTGACATGTATTTACATGTACCCCTCCTTTTTTCTTCCTAAAAAGCTGAAAAAATTAGGTATAAAATGGCAAAAGAGCAAATGGCAGAGCCTTTTTTCTATTGTTTTGTTTTTATTTTCTCTTATTTTTCAACTTTCTATTTTACGTATAGATATCTGGTATTACGGATACACTCACCCAACAACACTGTTTCGAGACTTTTATACTGTCCCCCAACCATCTGAAGTAACTTTTAAAGAAAAAAGAAATGCGATTGTTATTTATTTAGAATCGATGGAAACAACATATAGTGATATTTCGGTGTTTCAGAAGGATTATACTCCTGAATTAACAAAATTATCGAAGCAAAATACTTCTTTTGACGGTTTTCATCAATTCCCCGGAACACAATGGACAGTTGCCAGCCTTGTCTCCGGTATGTGCGGCATCCAATTAAAAATCCCTATGAAAGGTGTACGAATGGATTTATTTGAAACATTCTTGCCGAATGCAGTTTGTATCCCTGAAATATTGCAGAAACACGGATATCACACGGGTTTTATTATTGGATCTGATTTAGAATTTTCCGGATTGGATAATTTTGTCAATCAACATGGTTTTGATCATGCATGGGGAGTTCATGAAATAGAAGAGGAAAAAGGGAAAATGACTCCCGATATGAAGGGACATGGCTGGGGTTTAAATGATGAAGCCATGTTTATCTTTGCCAAAGAAAAAATAGGGAAGGCGGCTCAACAAAAATCTCCTTTCTTTTATGTTTTAATGACAATAGATACCCATTTTCCTAATGGTTATTTTAATCCACGGAGATGTACGCGTCAGGAGAATAATTTCACGGATGTTATTCGGTGCTCTTCACAAACAGTTTCTGATTTTATTAAATGGATACAATCACAACCATTTGCAAAAGAAACGGCTATTATTGTATTAGGAGATCATTTAACTATGGGGAATGATGTTTATAGTATGCTTTCTCAAAGCCGCAATCGCCAAGTTGTTAATATTTTTATCAATGGTTCTAAAAAAACATTAAAACAAAATCAAAGACACTTTGGTGCATTTGACTTTGCTCCATCGATTTTATCATTTATGGGATCAAATTTACCGAATGACTCTTTTGGATTAGGACGTGATTTATTTTCATCAAAACCTACTTTAGCAGAGGAATTAACAGTCGAAAAAATTCAACGGGAACTAACCAAATATTCACGAGAATATCAAAGTTTTTTCTAATTTATCTCTTGTCAACTATATTATAATCTGTTAGATGTGAAACTAAGAGAAAGTTATTCTTTAATATGAAACGTATTGTTAGATGATTTAGCTATTCTCGTAAAGGCATGTCTTATGTTTTCAAAAATGAAATAGCTTTTCGTCAGGATGTTTTTGTCTTTTTGATTGGGACGATACTGTCTTTCTTTTTACCCGTAACAGCCGTTGCTCGCGCAATTATGATTTTTCTCTGTTTTTTATACTATTGATGGAAATGGTTAATACGGTGATCGAGGTTATTATTGATCAGATTTCAAGGGAGCGACATCCTTTATCAGGTCACGCCAAAGATATTGGTAGCACCTTGGTTCTTGTTTCCTTTATAAACGCCATAATTGTTTGGATTACAATTATACTTAATTAGTATAGGGAATATAAATAATCAGTATCTCGACAAGGAAACCTTGAAAACAAAGGATTTTTTTAATTTTGAGTCCGTGTAGGGCTGAAAAACACAGCACATGAACCAATATAAGTGATTGTAAAAAAGAAAAAGTCGCCTATTTTGACGACTTGCACGGTTTGGCTGAAGTAACCGTGCAATTTCCGAACTGAATTTATTGACTCATTTATGTTAATCAAGTATACTATCAGAATAAATACTAAATACAAAAGGAGTTCTCATGACACCCGAATATCGGCAAGAATTAGAAAAGACATTAGCAACATTAAATAAAATCGTCCCTGCAAAATTTCAGTTGTTATCACAAGACATTCCTTCAGAAACAAAGGATCTTCTAAAAAAAAATAGATTCTATTTTACCACCGGATGCATACATATCAAAGTCTTGGTTGCTACAACAACGATATGTTTTGGAAAAAGAGTTGTCCGATGAACAGAAAAAAGCCATTAAAGAAGGTATAAATTTTTTTGATAATCACGGAGAAGATTATGCGAAGATTAAAGACAATCCAACTTTTGAATCAATTAAGCAAACAGGGCTTGCTAATTGTGGTGAGTTGGCCTCTGCTTTGGTGAACTATGTTCAAAAAGAAAGAGAGCAATCTCGCGTTGGTATTCAAAACTATACTTTTTTTCGCGTAGCGATTAATTTTCGGAATTGTTTAGCAG
>JAZRBO010000037.1:0-4875 GCA_045635125.1 Alphaproteobacteria bacterium
TGAACAAGAAGACGGAAGCAACGAAGTTACAACCACTATAACAGATCCAAATAATCCGGAAAAAATATTAACAAAAGAAACAGTCAAAAATGATGGAAAAGGCTCAATCGAAAGAGCGTTTACAAACGAACAAACGGGAGAATACAGCAATACGACAACCCAAAATGGTAATGTGATTAAGGAAGAAAGCAAAATAAAAAACCCCGATGGTAGCGTTACAACCAAAGAAATCGGTCTTGGCAAAACAGATGGCGAGGGTAATACGATTGCATCAAAAGTTGTAACAGAAATGAAAGATGAAAAAGGAAAAGTGATTGCCTCAAATAGAGAGACTACGACATTGACACCAGAGGGAACACGTCTGGAAGAAGAAAATATGTCCACTAACAAGAAAGGAGTTAAAGTTACAACAAACGATACAACCGTTACTAATGGAAAGAACGAAAAAGGAGAAGATATTGTCGTTTCAACCACTAAAACAAAAAAAATTGAAAGACCGGATGGAACTGTCAGCGAAACAACTACATCTAAAAACTATCAAACAGGGGCAACAAAAGAAACTAGCACAAAGATACAGAATGGAACTGTCACAGAAATAGTCAAAGAAAAAGACTTAAATGGACAAACAAAGACTGTATCCATAACACGACCTGATAAATCTTCATCGGTTATAAAAACAATGACGACCCCTGAAGGAACTATTATTAAGACAGAAACCCAAATAGCTGCTGATGGTTCAAAAGTAGAAACGCGTTCCGTTCTCGATCCCAAAAGCGGTGTACAAACAGTTACTGAAACAAGGTGCGACTCCTCTGGTAAGTGTGAACAAATCGCACAAAAAGATATCAGTCATGACGGTACGGGAAAAATCAAGTACAGTGATGGACGCGAAGTAGATTTAAGCGCTAGCGGACTTGCCACCAGAAATCCCAATCACAAGTTATTTGACGAAACAAAATATCAGGGATATACATGGCACGGATTAGTAGATAACGACTATGGAACAGGGTTTGGCGGAAAAAGTGCCGGAAAAGCAATGGATGATCGAACACCAGGTGCTCTGGGCAACACGACGCTCAAGAAAAACCCGACAGTTAGTGGTTTCTAAGCTGTCAAGTTCATCCTTTAAACCCCTGCCATTCGGCAGGGGTTTTTTGTGTATACGTAAAAAATAATAAGTCAAAAAAAATTAACGTTGATGACCACCAAAACGTTCGATTTGATGCCGCAAAACAATTGGTTGACGAACACGGTGTGCGCGACGATATTCCAATGCCAAATTAGCGGCCGCATCAAATCCCGCCAACCTATCGCATTTTGTCAACTCACCTTTTTGCATAAAAATACGGCACATTTCTCGCCCCATCATATTATTGAGGCAAACAGTCATTGTTTCAATATCTGACACATAAGGGGAACACTCTCTATCGCCAATGGAACAGATTCCGGAGGTCGATACAAATCCATTAATCTTAGCCAACCCTGTTTTTTTATCTGGCGCACCATAGGACCAATACCCCATCTTTTTTCCTGAACGGACAACTGGTTGACGACGTTCGAACTGCTTTAAGTGTTTATTATAACCCATTGTTGCTTCGGCGGGGACACGGGCATAGGCATCAAAAGAAAAAAGATCATTTTTACGCCAAAATTGAACTGTATATCGGGTATCTTCCCGCTTAACCATAACATGTGCAACAACCTTTTTAGCCTGTACCATAGGAATAGATGAACATTTTCCGAATCCAATGGTTTCGACAACATATTGTAGCATTGCCAGCGATGTAAAAGCCTGAGTAGCCTGTGCGTTTTGCATATATTTTATCCTTTCGAAATGAAGAATTAGAATACCACAAAATAGGTCTTAAGTCAACAGATATTCTTATATAGCAATATGTTAGATATTATTTTTCAAAATTGTGACATGAAATGGATGGGATTTTTGAAAAATGGATTTAAAGCCGACTTATTCACGCATTAAACAAATAACATCATCGATGCCAACTGAGTTTTTCAAAACAGAAAGAGCCGCCTCATACTCGGAGTCAGAAGAGCGTATCCCCATCAAATAAGCTGTTTTATTTTCGACCACCAGCTTATAATTACTGGATTCAATTCCTTTCGTTAAACCAAGTTCGGCACGAACCTTGGTTGCCACAGCTGCATCACGGGCGACTTCATCTACCGACAACGGTTCATTCAAACGGATATACATATATACCTTGCGCACCCCCGGAACAGACCATGTTGCAGTCAAAACCTCTTGAATCAAATCAGCATCTGGTATTGCTCCCGTTAGCAAGACCTCCCCTTCAAAAACCGTCACTTCTATATCAAGGGCTAAGCTCGCCTTTTGACGCATCAAAGCATCCCGAACACTTAGATTAATACCCAAATCAGAAACGTCATCCCCTAACGTTCTATCATCTGCTAAAAGCGTATAGATTTTATGCCCACCATTAGCCAATGTTCCGATAAACTGACACCCCCCAAAAAACACAGGGATTAAAAACAGAACAAATATGTGACGAATATACGTCATCATAGAATTCGCCATGCTCCTTGTAAATGCTTTGGCCAACGACGAGGACTCATTAACACCGCATCATAACGAATCTGATACCGTTGAAACTCAGGATAGCGTTTTAAAAATCCAGCCGAGGCCCTTGCAATACGTATTTGTGTCTCAGGTGTAATTGCTTCCAATGCTTGCGTTAAAGTTGAACGATACTTAACCTCAACAAACACAAGCGTTTCACCACGAACCATAATCAAGTCGACCTCACCAGCCCCCGTCCCTCGTCCAGTTACGTAGTTACGGGCAATGGGCTGCCATCCTTTTAACATCAAATACAACATTGCCCATTTTTCGGCTCTATGTCCTTTAGCATGATTCGTTTTTTTCATTCTGTACCACCAAGACTTGTTGATAAATTTGTTTTTTAGGTAAACCTGTCATACCAGTGATAAGTTCCACAGTATCCCGCACCGAATGAGTAGAAAGCGTACGACGGATAAGCTCGTCAATTTCTTCCTGATTCCAATCTTGCACTGTTTCATCACTTCTATCTATAACGATAACAAGCTCTCCTTTAGGGACACCGGTTTTGGTGTAATCAGCAATCAATTCAGAAACGGGGGCTCGACGCACTTCTTCAAACTTTTTAGTTATCTCCCGAACAACGGCCGTCAGACGATCCCCTAAAACTGAATAAATATCCGACAACACATCAATTAACCGATTCGGAGTATCATATATAATTAACGTTGCTGAGACGTCTTTTAATTTTTTAAGTGCGTTTTGACGAGCTTTTTGTTTGGGTGGTAAAAAACCTGCAAAATAAAAAGCATCAGAGGGCAAACCAGATAATTGGAGTGCTGACAAAACAGCATTTGCCCCAGGCACAACCGTTACCGGAATACCCGCATCATAACAATCACGAACGAGTTTATATCCTGGATCTGAAATTAAAGGCGTACCAGCATCCGATACCAAGGCAATATCCACTCCATGTTTTAATTTTTCGATTAACTTAGGACGAGCGGTATCAGCATTATGTTCATGATACGGCGTTGTCGCAGCAACAGAAATACCTAGCAACGAAAATAAATGTGCGCTTGTACGGGTATCTTCGCAAGCCACCAGATTCACAGACGACAAAACCTGACGAGCTCGATCCGAAATATCTCCCAGATTACCGATAGGCGTTGAAACCAGATATAACATGCTCTTCCTTTCCGAAATAACTTGAAAATAATCGTAAAAAAGAGTATAACACAAGACATGTCTTCGGAAAAGGGGTCTTTTATGTTTAAAGTGAAAATATTTGCTTTTCTTTCTTTGTCTTTATTGATATGGGGATGCGGTTCATCTAAACCGGAACAAAATCTCTGGTCAACTGACTTGAAATCAGAACAAAGCGTGCAGCCGATACAACCGGTTCGGGCCGCAATGCTATTGCCCTTAACCGGAAAAGCATCGGCAATGGGAACGGCCTTTCAACAGGCAGGCATGATGGCTCTATTTGAACGACCCGACAGTCCGCTAGAATTATTATTCTTTGACACAGCTGGAACAGCACAAGGAACCCAAAAAGCATGGGAAGAAGCCAAAGAACAATCCCCCGACATTATTATTGGACCTATTTTTTCTGAGGAAGTAAAAGCTCTCAAAAAAAGTGATCCGGACATTCCCGTTATTTCTTTTACTTCGGATAGCTCGCTAATGAATTCGGACGTATATACCATGGGGGTTTTAATTCCCGATCAAATTACGCGCCTTATCCAATTTGCCTGTACGAATGGACAAAGACGACTCGCCGTTTTAGGACCGGAAAATCAAGCTGGAGAAATGACAATGAATGCTTTGTCCGAAACGATAGAGCGTTGCCCCGGCATGACATTAACGAAAGTTTCTCTGTATCCCTCGGCAACGGTTAATTTTGATCCGGCCATTCGAAAAATAGTACCGGAACCAATTGATCCGCAAAAAAAAGATTTAACGGAAGAAGAAAAAGAATTACTGGCGACACCGATGTCCGAGCGAGTTGACTTTGATGCTCTGTTTATCTTTGAAGATGGCATCAAATTGCGTCAATTAGCTTCTTTGCTCGCCTTCTATGACGTAACACCCGACGTTGTTCCGTTTTATGGATTAGCAAATTGGCAAGAGACACGAGATACAAATTTAAAAGGAGGCTACTACCCTGCCGTCGATAACCGTCGTGCCCACCAGTTTTCAGTACGGTACAACAGGACATTTGGATCTGCTCCTCCTCGCATTAGTTCATTGGCCTATGACACCGTTTCTTTAGTTGCTATTTTAGCCGCACGACGGGCATTAACTCAGGCTAATTTAACGAATCCGCTCAGATA
>JAZRBO010000038.1:0-22802 GCA_045635125.1 Alphaproteobacteria bacterium
AGTTTCTGTTGCCTCAGAAGTCGTTGTCGTCTCTGTCTGTGTCTGGGTCTGCGTCGCCGTTGTTGTTGTTTCGGTTACTGTTGTAACAGTCGTTTCTCCATTTCCGGCATCCCCGCTCTCCAGTGTATTATTAAACGCAAAGGTCAGGATGTTACCGCCGTCAATACAAGAACCGCCATTGACCGCCATTGCCCTCGGTAAAGCCCAATCGGAATCGATGATCATCTCACAGACACGTTCAGGAACACCAGCCACCTCTAATGCAAACTGGGAGGCATTCCCGTCATAATTTATCGTCGGGATTACTGTGTATGTCCCTTTGATTTTGGCGCCCACACCATACTCCGCTAAATTAATATCCTGACCCAACACCCGTTGTTGACTGGCGGTAATCGCCCGTTTTCTGAGCTCGTTAATAATCTCATTCGCATTCATTTTATCAACGGCATAGCGATAGCCCGCAACCCCACCGATGCTCAGAACACCGACAATTGCCAAAACCCCCAGCATTTCAACCATACTGCGACCAGTTTCATTATGCTCTATATTCATCTTTTCCATTTTATTCTCCTCTTATTTGGGGTTTATAAATAACCAAAAACCGATGGGTCATTTTTCTAATGTCTTTACATACATTTTTTTGACATTCATCATGCCCAAAATAAAACATATTTCAATCCCCTTGTCAACCAGAAAAAATGAAATATATATTTTTTTACTCGTTTTTTTAGACAAATTTGAACAGAAACACTTATCCCCCTTTAAATAGAGAGAAAAGCTAAAAGTAAGTCAAAATGGCTAATGATAGAGGAGGGATGAAGTTCGTTTAACGAAAAAATCCTCCGGTTTTGCCGGAGGATAATATGGGCTTCTAAAACAATACTATTAATTTAATGTTAATTCTTCTGGTATTGGTAACTCTTTTAAATGACGAACATCGGATACGTATTCACGAACAATAGAGCCGTCATATGCTTCTACAACCAAAATGCGAGAAGCGTTATTTAAATCCTGTCGAATAGAAGGATGAATAAAATCCAATACGATAACGTTTTCATCGTTTCTGTAGAGTAAAGCATGTTTTCCGCCATTATAAACGATACGAGGATTTAGAGCGTCGTTCATGCGGGCCCGAATTAAAATCATTAAATCGCCGGAGGCATTTTTTAAAACGTTATATTTTTTTTCTTGTTCTACAATATTCTGATTCATGTTATCTCCTCAAACACTGGTAATTTAATTATCTAACAAAAAAAGCAAAAAAGCAATAAAAAAAATTATTTTTCTTTTGAAAAGTGTCATTTTTTAATATGAACATTGATTTTTATATCTTTTTGCTTGCAAAAAAAAGTAAAAGAGATTAATATAAAGCCACTTTTGATTTTTATAAGGAGTTTTTTTATGGCAAAAGAAGAAGTTTTACAATTTACTGGTACTGTCACGGAAGCCTTACCGAATGCAACCTTTCGTGTTAAGTTGGAAAACGGACATGAAATTTTGGCGCATACATCTGGCAAAATGCGTAAATTTCGTATTCGTGTAATGGTTGGGGATAAAGTTGAAATTGAAATGACCCCCTATGATTTAACAAAGGGGCGTATTGCATTCCGTCATAAAGCATAGCTTTTTATAATAAGGGGGAAAAGATGTCTTTTTTGATATTGATTTTAACATGTGTTTTGCTTTTTATCGGTACGATTGGGTTAACTTCTTGGTTGACACGTTTTCGTATGAAACGGTATCAAACGGTTGGTAAATCTTCCTTTTGTCCGATAGAATCAACGGTTGCTTTTGTTTTTGCACTGATTTCGTTACCATTGTTCTTATTGCTTAATCCGATGATGGGAATGGTTTCGGTATTGGTTTTGTTTGCATTAGTTATTGCTCTTTTGTATACAGAAGCCCGTCTTACCGGCGTGCTTTTGTTGGGGGCACAATATATCATTTGTTTGATTGGGACATTTTTAATTCCTCAGGTTGGCGCATTATTTCAAACGCTCCCTGTTTTTATAGCGATACCTGTTTTAGCTTTTGTTTGGCTGACATTAATTCGTTTGACTATTTTTGCTGATAAAATACCATATTTTACATCATTTTTAATCACTGCATTAGGCCTCTTTTTTACTTTATGCGGATTGTTGGGTGTTTTGCCAGATTTTATGACGTCTATACCTCTTTCGTTGTGTGTAGTTACTTTTGCTTTAATGGGAACGATGCGTGTTTGGACACAAGAGTTTAGATTAGGGGGATTTGCTGCTCTGATCTTAGGGTTTATTATTGGTGGAGCACTGACTTACATAACATCTTTTGGGTTTATTGAAGTTCCTGTTGTTCTTTACTCTTATATTATATTAGAATGGCTGTTCGTTTCGATTGCGGCTGTAAGATTGTTTTTGGGATATAGAGGGAAAGAAATAGTTCCTTTGTTTGAACGAGTATGGAATATGGACCTAAATCGTCAAAAGCTTGTTCGTTTTACTGCTTTTTGTTTTGTCTTGTTGGCTTTGCAATCAGTTATTATATTGACGCAAAATGTATTATCCGTTTTAAACATTATTTTTATTACCGCCTTCGTTCTGGCGGGTATGATTGTCAGATATGTGAATTGGGGAACACCTGTGCCGTCTTATCGTGATATTTTCAAGGATATTGGTGCTGGTTTTGGTGTGTTAAAGAAAGATATTCTTGCAAATGTTGCTTCTGAGCCTCAAAAAACGTCTTCTCCCAAAAAGGGTCGGAAGAAAAAATGATCCCTTTGTATCAAAAACCGGAACTATGGGGAGATGCTGATTTTAAATTACATGCAGATTATCAACCGGCGGGAGATCAGCCTCAGGCAATTGCGGAATTAGTTAGGGGATTGCGGAATAATGTCAGGGATCAGGTTCTGCTGGGTATTACTGGTTCGGGAAAGACGTTTACTATGGCGCAAATTATTAATGAATTAAAGCGGCCTGCTTTAATTTTAGCGCATAATAAGACTTTGGCGGCTCAACTTTATGCTGAAATGAAATCTTTTTTTCCGGAAAATGCGGTTGAATATTTTGTTTCCTACTATGATTACTATCAACCGGAAGCCTATATTCCTAAAACAGATACCTATATTGAAAAAGACTCTGCGATTAATGAACAAATTGATCGTTTGCGTCATTCTGCTACGCGACATATTTTGGAACGTAGAGATGTTATTATTGTGTCTTCTGTTTCCTGTATCTACGGTTTAGGTGATGCCGAAAGCTATTCCTCCATGGCTTTTACATTGCGAAAAGGTGATGCGGTGGATTTAAAGGATTTAAGCCGTAAATTAGTTGAGTTACAATATAAAAGAAATGATTTAGCTTTTGAACGGGGCTCTTTTCGGATAAATGGAGATGTTGTTGATATTTTTCCATCACACTATGAAGATTTGGCATGGCGTTTGTCATTTTTTGGGGATGAAATTGAAAGTATATCCGAATTTGATCCGTTGACGGGTCAGAAAAAGGTGTTTTTAAACGACATTACAGTCTTCCCAGCGAGTCACTATGTCACACCTCGACCAGCATTATCTCAGGCAATAAAAACCATTAAGGCAGAGTTAAAGGATCGTTTAGCGTATTACGAAACACACAATCAGTTGCTAGAGGCACAACGTTTATCTTCTCGGACACGATATGATTTGGAAATGATGGAATCAACCGGTTCATGTAAAGGAATTGAAAATTATTCTCGCCATTTAACTGGGCGGAGGGTAGGTGAGGCACCTCCGACTTTGTTTGAATATTTGCCAAATGACGCTCTTTTATTTGTAGATGAAAGTCATGTGACAATACCTCAAATTGGAGCGATGTATCGGGGGGATAGATCTCGTAAAACATCATTATCCGAATATGGTTTTAGGTTGCCAAGTTGTTTAGACAATCGTCCTCTTCAGTTTGAAGAGTGGGATGCAATGCGCCCTCGTACTATTTTTGTGTCGGCAACGCCGGGGGCTTGGGAAATGGAACAAACCAAGGGTGTTTTTACGGAACAGATTATTCGTCCGACTGGTTTGTTGGATCCGGAATGCATTATCCGGCCGATAGCATCACAAGTTGAAGATTTGGTGGCGGAATGTCAGGAAATATCTGGGCGTAAAGGCCGTATTCTTGTGACGACATTGACTAAGAAAATGGCGGAAGATTTAACGGAATATTTGAACGAAAATGGTGTTAAAGCCAGATATATGCATTCAGATATTGATACACTTGAACGGATTCAAATTATTCGTGATTTGCGGCTAGGAACTTTTGATGTGTTGGTCGGAATTAATCTGTTGCGTGAAGGACTTGATATTCCAGAGGTTGAATTAGTCGCTGTTTTGGATGCGGATAAAGAAGGATTTTTGCGCTCAACAACATCCTTGATTCAAACAATAGGGCGTGCGGCTAGAAATGTGAATGGTCGTGTTATTTTATATGCAGATAAGATGACAGGGGCTTTGCAGGCGGCAGTGGAAGAAACTAAACGTCGTCGAGAAAAACAAAAGGCCTTTAATGAGGAACACCATATTACGCCTAAAGGGATTCAAAAAGAAATACCAGATTTATTAAAAGAATTTGGAGAGTTTGAAACAGATAAGTCGCCAGAGGAATGTTCTGTTGATATTATTGAAAATGTTGCAGATGTTATTGTTCGTCTTAGGAAGAAAATGTTACAGGAAGCTGAAGCGCTCAATTTTGAAGAAGCTGGTCGGTTGCGAGATAGGATAAAAGAATTGGAGCGGTTAGAGCTTGCATCAGATAAGGCTCCGGTGTTAAAGAAGTAATCCAGCTCTTTTGTTCCTGTTTTGTTCTCGTTTGTTTCATGCTGTTTTGTTGTTTCTGTCAAAAGTCTTATTTTTTTCACCCAAAAAGATAAAAAAATATTGTTTTTATGGCAGAAGTAGTGTATTAAATAAAGAAAGCAATAATGGATTTTTTTACTTTGATATATGAAAGGCGTCTATATGTTGAAACTTGAGCGTTTAAAAAAGATAATGAACTTGTTTTGTTCTGATATGGCTATCGATCTTGGTACAGCCAACACTTTGGTTTATGTGCGTGGGGAAGGTGTTGTTTTAAGTGAACCGTCTGTTGTGGCAATTGCTGAAAATCGAGGTAAGAAACAGGTGATTGCTGTTGGGAATGAAGCCAAACAAATGTTAGGTAAAACTCCTGGTCAGATTCAGGCTATTCGTCCTTTGCGTGATGGTGTTATTGCAGACTTTGATGTTGCCGAAGAAATGATTAAACGTTTTATTCAAAAGGCTCTTGGTCGTAAATCATTTTCTCGCCCTATGATCGTTATTTGTGTTCCATCAGGTTCGACGGCTGTAGAGCGTCGTGCGATTCAAGAGGCTGCCGAAAATTCACGGGCTCGTAAGGTGTTTTTGATTGAAGAACCGATGGCGGCGGCTATTGGTGCGGGATTACCGGTTAACGAACCATCTGGCAGCATGGTTGTCGATATTGGTGGCGGTACGACAGAGGTTGCAGTGATGAGCCTTGGTGGTATTGTTTACGCTCGTTCTGTTCGCGTTGGCGGAGATAAGATGGATGAAGCTATTGTTTCTTATATTCGTCGTAATCACAATTTATTGATAGGTGAAGCAACGGCAGAGCGGATAAAGAAAGCTGTTGGTGCTGCTTCTATTCCCGAAAATGGAGAAGGGGAAACCATTTCTGTAAAAGGTCGTGACTTAATGCATGGTGTACCAAAGGAAATAGTTGTCTCTGAACGTCAGGTGGCCGAAGCCTTATCCGAACCCGTTGGACAGATTGTTGAAGCTGTTAAAGTTGCTTTGGAGCATACGGATCCAGAATTGGCTTCCGATATTGTGGATAAAGGTATTATGTTGACTGGTGGTGGCGCTTTGTTAAACCGCTTAGATGGTGTTTTACGTAATGCAACTGGATTACCTGTTTGTGTTGCGGAAAGCGCTTTGCAGTGCGTGGCTTTGGGTACAGGGCGTGCCTTAGAAGAAGTCAGTAAATTTGAAAATATTTTGACAAGTATGTACTAATTTAGTCGGGACACGGAAATGGAAAGCCGGCAATTTCGTTTAAAAAGACTGAAAACGCAAATTAAGCTTTTCTTTCCGCTTGTTCTGATATTTATTTCGCTTGTTTTTATTGTTATCGGAAAACTGAATCCTCAGTTACTACAAGATATTCGAGGTGTGGCATCTCGGACAGTGGCTCCAGTTGTCTCTGTTCTGTCTACTCCCTTTCGTTGGCTGGGTGGGGTTATAGACGGAGGGCGTTTTTTCTTCATGACTTATGCGGAAAACAAACATTTGCGGGATGAAAATGAATCTCTTCAAAATTGGCGTAATATTGCCTTACATATGGGGACGGAGTATCGTGAACTTAAATCATTGTTGAATTACATTCCGCCTCAAAAATCGGTTTCCTATACAACACGTATTTTATCTGATAATGGGGGGCGTTTTAGCCGTTCTGTTATGGTTCAGGGTGGAAATTCGAATGGTATTCGCTCAGGTTTTGTGGCGATGTCTTCTCATGGATTGGTTGGTCGAATAGTTGAATCTGGTCAGTATTACAGTCGGTTAATGCTGTTAACAGATTATTTGTCTCGTTTGCCTGTGACAGTGGGTGAAGAACGAACTCTTTGTATTTTGACAGGTGATAATTCAACAGAACCTCAGCTTACTTCTTTGCCAGAAGAACATCATATTGCTATTGGGGATATTGTCATGACATCTGGACACGTTGGCTTATATCCAGCTGGCTTAGGTGTTGGGGTTGTTAGTCGTATTGATAATGGTGAAATTCGGGTTCAGTTGTTTGAAAATAATCCGAATTTAACATTTGTTCGATTAGTTGATTTTGGATTATCTGACGTGTTGTTGCCTGATTCAAATCAAGTGGAGAAGTAAAGCAATGATATCCGCTTCTTTTTTTAATCGGTTTAAGAAGGGAATACCTTTTTTTATCTGTATTTTGTTAATGCTGTTAAGTCAAGTTCCGCATTTATTTTTATTTTCGGTTCCCTTTACTTTTATTCTGATTTTTTATTTTGCAATATTCAATGCATCTTTGTTGAATGGTTGGTCTTGCTTTATTTTAGGTTTGTTGACAGATTTGATAACGCAAACACCTTTTGGGCTTAATTCTTTTTTATTTGTTCTTCTTTTTTTTGCAGCAAATATTAATCGACTTTTTTTGTCAGGTTTATCTTTTGATAAGCTGTGGCAGTTTTTTTCATGGATGATGATTCCGTTTTTCTTGTTACGTTTTTTTATTTTTGCCTTGTGCGCTTCAACCGTTGTTTTACCAACTTTTTTAATTGGTCAATATATTATTTTAATCTTATCCTATCCGCTTTTAATTAAAACATGTGGTCATTTGGATAATTGGATAGGAGAGACGACATGAGTGTTTGGAAATACGAAAAATCCCGTGTTATGACACTTCGCATGCTTGGGATAGCTTTTTCCTTTGTTGTGATAGGTTTTATTATTTTAGGACGCTTGTTTTACTTGCAGGTTTTACAGGGTGAAAAGTATCTTCTACTTGCTGAAAAAAATCGCATTTCTGTCCGTATGACAATGCCAACACGTGGTATTATTTATGATCGGAACGGTGTAAAGTTAGCCGAAAATGCTAAGACTTTTCAAGCTGTTTTAATTAAGGAGCAATCTCCTGATTATAAGGTAACATTAGAAAACTTTTTGAAATTGATTCCAGTTGAAGAAGATGAACTAGATCGTATAGAAAAAGAACTTCGGTGGAAACGTCCTTTTATGCCTGTTCGGATAAAGGATAATTTAACCTTTGAACAAATGACATTATTACAGTTAAATGCACCGGCATTATTGGGTATTCAAATAGAAGAAGGTATGATGCGTTTGTATCCGGCTGGTGAAGGAAATACCCATGTTGTTGGATATGTTTCTCTGTTAACGGAAAAAGATGTTGACGGTAATACATCTGATCCTCGATTAGATTTACCAGGTTATCGTATTGGACGAATTGGTATAGAATCGAGTCAGCAAAATCATTTAAAAGGAACTCCCGGTCATCGTAAATCCGAAATTAATGCTCAAGGTCGAACAGTTAGAGTTCTTGAGGAAATGCCATCCGAAAGCGGTTCTGATATTGTTTTAACAATTGATAGTCGATTACAAAATGAAGCTCTTGCTTTGTTAAAAGGATATGCAGCTTCTGCAATCGTTATGAATGCCCAAACAGGTGAGATTTTAGCCCTTGTCTCGGCTCCGAGTTTTGATGCTAACCTCTTCACGGTTCCGATTTCGGTTAAAAACTGGAATAAATTACTGTATCATAAACACCGTCCCTTGCAAAATAAAGTACTTAGTGGTCTTTATTCTCCTGGTTCTGTTTTTAAACTTGTTGTTGGATTGTCAGGTATGGAAAGTGGTGTGATTGGTCCTAAAACTCGTGTAAAATGTAAGGGTAAAATTAATGTAGGGGATCATGTTTTTCATTGCTGGAAACATGCAGGGCATGGTTCCTTAACATTGGAAGAAGCTCTTATGCATTCTTGTGATGTGTATTTTTATGAAGTTGCTCAGAAGATAGGATACGAAAAAATTATTGAGACAGCATCAAAATTGGGTTTCGGTTCTCCTGTTGGTGTTGGTCTTTCCGGTGAAAGTAGTGGTTTGTTGCCAACTGATGATTGGAAAAGAGGGCGTTTTAATGATGCTTGGCGTTTAGGGGATACGTTAAATTTAAGTATTGGACAAGGGTTTATTAATGCAACACCGCTTCAAATGGTCACGGCTCTTGCTCGTATTGTTAGCGGTAAAAATGTACAACCGACGCTGTTAAATCAAAATATTGAATATAACAATAAAGATATTGACTTTAATAAAAGTTATCTTAAAAGACTTAGAAACGGGATGATTGATGTTGTTAATCATCCAGAAGGGACCGCTTATGGAGTTCGGTTTCAAGAAAATGGATGGCGAATGGCGGGAAAAACAGCTACGACACAGGTCCGTCGTATTAGTATGAAAGAACGTGAAGAGGGACTAAAATCCCAAGATGAATTACCGGAAGAATATCGTGATCATGCTATTTTTGTTGCTTTTATGCCGACGGACAAACCTAAGTATGTGGCAATTGTAATGGTAGAACATGGTGGCGGTGGAAGTCGCACTGCAGCGCCGATTATGTCACGTCTAATGCGTAAAGTTATAGAACTAGAAGAAAATATACTTATTCAAAAAAGGGATGAGAAATGAGTTTTTTTAAAGACCGTAATTGCTATTTGAAAGATTATAATCTTCGCCTTCTAGATAAGATTTTTGGTTTTAATTATATTTATCTTTTTCTAATTACATTAATCGTGATGATGGGAATTGCCGTTTTGTATTCGGTTGGTGGGGGTAATTTTAATCCATGGGCGAGTAAACAACTGTTTCGATTTATGATTAGTCTGACGTTTTTGTTCGTGATAGCTATGACTAATCTGAGACTATGGATGAAATATGCCTATATTATTTATGGAATAGGTCTTTTTCTACTTGTTTGTGTTTCTCTTTTTGGGCATGTTGGTATGGGGGCACAACGATGGCTTAATTTAGGTATTTTTAATTTACAGCCATCTGAAGCTATGAAAATTGCTTTAATTTTAGCATTGGCTCGTTATTTTCATGGGGCAAGTCTTGCTGAAGTTCGAACAATTCGCTTTATGATACCGCCTGTTCTGATGATGATTGTTCCTGTTGCGTTTATCTTAGAACAACCGGATTTGGGAACGGCTTTAATGCTTGTTTTTGCCTCATTTGGTATTTTCTTTTTAGTTGGGGTTCAGGTTTGGAAATTTGTTGTTCTCATTTGTGGTAGTATTTTATCATTGCCTGTTTTGTGGTCTTTTTTGCATGATTATCAAAAAAGACGGGTTCTGACTTTTTTAAATCCTGAAACTGATCCGCTGGGATCTGGTTACCATATTGCTCAATCTAAAATTACACTAGGTTCTGGTGGTATTTGGGGTAAAGGTTTTTTAGAAGGAACACAAAGCCGTCTGAACTTTATTCCCGAAAAACAAACAGATTTTATTTTAACTGTTTTAGCAGAGGAATTTGGATTGTTTGGGTCTTTTATTTTAATGGCACTATATACAGCTGTTATTGTTTATGGCTTTGTTATTGCCCATAAGTGCCATAATTTTTTTGGTAAGATTTTAGCCATAGGCCTGACGATTAACTTTGCTTTGTATGTATTTATTAATACCTTAATGGTGATGGGGTTGATGCCTGTTGTAGGTGTTCCGTTACCTTTAATGTCATACGGTGGAACAGCGATGTTAACATTGTGTATCGGATTTGGGTTGATAGAATGTGTGTATATTAATCGAGATATGGTTATTGGACGACGGGGATCAATAGATGACGAATAGTGTTGATATTTTATTAAATAATGCCTTTGACGCTTATAATGCTGGTGATTTTGAAACAGCCGAAGCCTTGACACGGGATGCTCTTAATCAACAACCGGGGCAGGGTGATGCTCTTTACTTATTGGGGTTAATTGCTTTTCAGGCTAAAGCTTTTGAAGCCGCCTCAGATTTATTGTATCAGGCTGTTCGTCTGTATCCAGATATAGCTATTTATCAATTGACATTAGCTTCTCTTTTACAGGCTCAGGGACGTTTAGATGAGGCTTTGTCGTACTATAATAAATATCCTGAAAATGCATTGAGTTGGGTTCAAAAAGGGAATATTTTTCTGTTAAAAAAACAGGTTTCTTTTGCCCGCAGTTCATTTGACAAAGCTTTGACTTTAAATACGAATTTGCCGGAAGCTATTTTGGGGTTGGCTCATTGTGATTATGTGCTTGGAGATAATGATAGTGCTAAAAGGCGACTGAATGATTTGAATGCTCATAATCCGATACCGGATTCATTGTTGTTGTCTGCCAAAATAGATAGAGAAGCCGGTCGTTTAAAAGAGGCAGAGTTTGCTATTAATACGGCTATTTCCCTGTCTGATCAATCGTCATATTATATGGAAAAAGGCTTAATATCCGAAACACTTGGAGATTTAAATACGGCTTTAGACGCTTATCGTCACGTGACGGATAAGGATGCATATCATTCGGATGCTTGGTTTAATCAAGGGAATATTTATCAGAAACAAGGTAACTTGACATTAGCAGAAGATGCTTATAAACGAGCATTGCAACAGGATAAATCTCATATAGCCGCTCATCATAATTTGGCTGATGTTTTATATCATATGAAACGGTTACCTGAGGCTCTTGAACACTATCGTTCTGTTTTGGCAAAACATCCTGATTATCTACCCTCTGTTTATAATTTAGCGGTTATTTTGGAAAATATGGGCAATTATATTGAGGCGGCAGGACTTTATTTTAATGTTTTAGCACAAAAGGGAAATTTTTCCGACTTGGATTGGCGCATAGTCGATACCTTAACCGCTCTTTATAATCAAAATAAATCAGGTCAAAAAGAAGCTTGTCGCTTTGTGACCGGTTGGGTTAAAAATTTTCCGGATAATCCAATAGCTCAACATACATATGCGGCTTTGACAGGAAAAGGAGATTTAAATTCTCTATCTGATTATACTCATCTATTATTTGATACATATGCGCAAGATTATGATGAACATATGCAAAAAATTGATTCAAAAGCTGTTCAAAATTGTATCAATTTGTTAGCAGATAAAAAATATAATTCGGTTTTGGATTTAGCTTGTGGAACAGGAGCTTGCGGAAAGTTATTAAAGGGACGCTTTAATTCATTAACAGGTGTTGATTTTGCATCTAACATGTTAGAACAAGCAAGAAAGACAAAACTTTATACTCATCTTGAAAAGAATGATATTTTTGACTTTTTGCGAACAGATAAAAATAAATACGACTTAATTGTGGCTATAGAAGTAGTAGGTTATTTACCGTCATTAAAAGACTTATTGATATCTGCTTCTTCTCATTTATCACAGGATGGTCAGATTGTTTTTTCGGTTGAAACCGCTTCTCGTACCGGTCTTTCTTCAAGCGGTCGTTTTTTATATACCTCAAAAGATGTTGAACGTATCATTTTAGAATCTGGATATGTGGTTGTTGTCAGACAGGAAACAAAATTGCATTATGATGAAAAAACAATGGCAGAAGGACTTTTGTTTGTTGCTCGTTTAGGATCTTAATAAACGCAGTTTATTATTTTTCCTTTGATAAAGTTCCGAATATTGTCAAGGGTTGTTTCATTAATCCGATTAATAGCATCAATAGAGTTAAAAGCAATATGCGGTGTTGCAATGACATTTCGAAATTGTAGTAATTTTAGATTCATGGCTGAATCTAATAGAAAGTCATTATCTTTCATTCTTGGCGAAGTGGCAACTTCATCATGCAATAAAAAGTCTTCATTTTCTAATACATCTACACCGGCTCCGGCTACAATTCCTTTTTTTAAGGCGAAATAGAGTGCTTGCGTATCGATTAAATCACCTCTGGCGGTGTTAATAATAATCACTCCTTTTTTCATTTTATTAAAGGTTTCTTCATTAATCATATGATAGTTTTCGGGCATAGAAGGTACATGTAACGATATAATATCACTTTTTTGATAAATAGTATCAATGTTCTCTACATATAAGTCTTTTAAATCGGGGTTTCTGTGGGGATCGTAGGCCAGTATGTTCATCCCAAATCCTTTTGCTATTTGAACCATGTGTCTTCCAATAGATCCGGTTCCAATAATACCAATTGTTTTACCCATTAAATCAAATCCCATATAATTGGAATTTTCAACTCGGTTGTGAGCCATATCATTTTTAGCCCGAATAATTTTACGGGTTAAAGCCAATAATAAACCAAAGGCAAATTCAGCAACTGTTGCTGAACCATAGGCGGGTACATTTTCAACGATAATTCCGCGTTGACGGCAATATTCTAAGTCAATATGATTAAAGCCGGTTGAACGTGTTGCAATTAATTTAAGATTGGGAAATAAATCTAATTTTTCAGTGTTTAATATTTCAGAATGAATAAAGCCGGATATAATTTGAACATTGCGATAGGGTTCTAGTTCTATTAAGGGTGTTGCATTTAATCCCGTTTCAAAAAGAACGAATTCTGTCCCTTTGATTTTGTGAGAAGCTAAAAATACTCTTAATTGTTTATCGGCATCAAAAAATAATATTGGTTCCATTGATTAACTCCTTTTTCTTTTAAATGGGAGTTTTTATCCTGAAAACAAGATTTATTTTAAAAGTAAATCCAATATTTGAATCAGTTTCGAACGCAATTCTTTCCGAGGCACAACTTGGTCAATCATACCATGCTCTAATAAATAGGCTGCTTTTTGAAAGTTTGACGGTAATTTTTGCCGGATTGTTTGTTCGATAACTCTGGCGCCAGCAAATCCAATGACAGCCCCTGGTTCGGCTAAAGTTATATCACCCAACATAGCAAAAGAAGCCGTCACACCACCAGTTGTCGGATCTGTTAAAACGACAATATAGGGCAACTTTTTCTTTTTAAGCTGTTTGACTGCGACTGTCGTACGTGCCATTTGCATAAGGGATAACATACCTTCCTGCATACGAGCACCACCTGATGCTGGTATTAAGATGAGAGCAGCTTCTTGCAACATTGCTAGATTTGCGGCAGTTACAATCGCTTCTCCGACATACGTTCCCATGGAACCACCCATGAAATTAAAATTAAAAACGCCAACAACGGCATTTTTGCCACCGACTTTGCCATGAGCTACCAAGATAGCATCTTCTGCTTTTGTTTTTTTACGGGCTTCTTTTAAGCGATCGGAATATTTTTTCAAGTCACTAAAATGCAGAGGGTCTTCTTTAATTTTAGGTAATTGAATTAAGGTATATTCCTGATTATCAAAAATCATTTCCAATCGACGCAACGACGGTAACCGAAAATGGTGTTCACAACGGGAACATACATAATCCGTTTTGGCAATTTCTTCATGAAAGAGCATAGCCCCACAGCTAGGACATCTATCCCAAAAATTATTAGGGATATCCGCATGAATGTTGGCCTTTTTTACCGTCGGCCGCGTCAGATTGGTAATCCAGTTCATTGTTTAAACGTTTGTTTTATTTAAACGATTGTTTAAAGCATCATTAACAGATTTTCCAGCCTTAAAGAATGGTACTTTTTTACCTTTAACATTGACTTGAGCACCTGTTTTGGGATTACGACCAATGCGTTCTCTGCGTTGACGGACGGATAAAATACCAAATCCACGTAATTCAACACGATCTCCGTTGAGTAAAGCATCTGTAATTGTACCAAAAACAGTCGACACAATGCGTTCAGCATCGGCTTTTTTCAATTTATTTTGGGCGGCAATTTTAGAAACTAATTCAGATTTAATCATTTTTTTCTCCTTTTTTGTTAAACATGTTCTTGTTTTACTCTTTTTTTTTCCTATTGTCAAGCAGTATAAGGACTTTTTTCTATTTAGCCCTTTTCTTTTTCATGCTTTCGGCACCAGAAACAATATCAATTAACTCATCCGTGATACTGGTTTGACGTAGTTGTTGGTATTCCAGATTCATATTTTCGAGTGATTCATCGATATTTTTTTCGGCCTGTTGCATATTGACCATGCGCGTGTAATGCTCGGCGGCTAGTGAAGCCGTCAAGGCATGTGCTAAAATCACGGTTAAGTATTCATGAACTAAAGCACCGAAGAGGGCTTGCCTATCACCTGTTACCAAAGGAGGCGTTCTGCCATTCCATTTTTCCTTTTTCAGGCGCATCATTTCTGAAATGGGTAAGGGCATTAGTTGTTGTACAGTAGGCCGTTGTGGTTCTCCTGTTTTACGATAGGTATAATAAACCAAAACCCGATCAATTCGTTCTTTTGTAATTACATCATTGATTTTCATTAAAACCATTGAAGCAACCGAGGCAATTTCTTTGAGCGAATTCATAATTGGATAGGTATCCGCTACCTGTAATTTATTGGATTGCGCCATGAGTCCGATACGTTTACCAACACAGATAATCTGAGTCTTTTTTAAATCCCCTTGTTTTGTAATATCCTCTCGGGCAAAGGTCATCACATCCCGATTAAAACGTCCCACAAGGCCGTTATCCGATCCGATGATAATTGCAATTGTATTTGGCTGTTCTGTTTTAGAAATCCGTGGGGTGTATACAAAAGCATCATCTTTAAACAATCCTTGGAAAGCTTCATGAACTGTTTTCCCATACTCAGTTAAAGAGGCTAACGCTTTTTCATATTGACTGATACTGACCGACGATAACATTTTCATTGTACTGACAATGTCTCGTAAATCAGTTGTTGTCTTAATGCGTTTGTTTAGGACTTCTAATGTCATACGTCTTTAAGACCTTTCTCCTTACTTAATGCTTTTTGAAAAGCATTCAATAATTCCTGTTTTGTTTCATCGGATAATTTTGCCTTTTTAACAGTAATTAAATCAATGATTTTAGGGAATTGCACATGCAGTACTTGTACAATTATTTCTTGTGCTTTTTCTATTTTTTCTTCTGCGATATCATCCAATAATCCATCATTTGTTGCTAAGAAAATAGCAATTTGATCTACTGCAGGCATAGGCGCATATTGGATTTGTTTCATGACCGATCGGATGGCTCTTCCTCGTTTTAACCGAGCACTTGTTTCCGGATCCATCTGTGTTCCGAATTTGGCAAAAGATTCCAATTCTTCAAATTGCGAAAAGAATAGTTTAAGAGGTCCCACTAAACTGCGATAGGCTGGTAATTGTGCATCACCACCGACACGGGAAACGGAACGCCCCGTATCAATGGCAGGTAAAATTCCCTTTTGGAACAGGGCGGTTGATAAATAAATCTGACCGTCTGTGATAGAAATAATATTTGTTGGAATATAGGCCGAAATATTTCCGGCTTCTGTTGATACAATCGGTAAAGAGGTGAGGGAGCCTCCACCAAATTCTGGTCTTAAATGAGTTGAACGTTCCAATAGGCGTGAGTGGATATAGAAAATATCTCCAGGGAAAGCCTCTCGTCCCGGTGGTGTACGTAACAATAAAGACATTTGTCGATAAGCTCGTGCATGTGCTGTCAAGTCGTCATATACGATTAAAACATCCTTTCCCTTAGACATAAAATATTCGCCAATAGATGTAGCTGCATAAGGCGCAATATATTGCATGCCGGCTTCATCATCTCCTGAAGCAACAACGACGATCGTATTATCCATCACGCCATATTTATCTAAGTCCGAAATAACTCGAGCTGTACCGGCAGCCCGTTGTCCGATTGCGCAATAAATACAAATAACGCCAGAGTCTTTTTGATTAATCATAGTATCGAGAGCGATAGCCGTTTTTCCCGTCTGACGGTCTCCTAGGATTAATTCTCGCTGTCCTCGACCGATTGGAGTAAAAGAATCAATAGCCTTTAATCCGGTTTGTAAAGGAGTGTCTACAGGGGCTCGATGCATAATGGGAGGAGATTCCCGTTCAATCGGATACGTTTCAGATGTCGCAATAGGCCCTTTATCATCCAATGGTTGCCCAAGAGGATTGATAACTCGTCCCAGTAAGCCCTCTCCGACGGGAACATCTAGCACACGGTGTGTTCTTTTCGCCTTATCTCCGGCTTTTAAGTGATCGGCATTCGTTAAAAAGACAACACCGACCCGATCGGACATCAATGTTTGAACCATACCAATAGTGTTATCTTTAAACGTCAAAAGCTCATTCATTTGTACCTGAGATAATCCGGACACTTCTGCTGTTCCTGCAGAAATAGAAATGATTTTACTGGTTTCTGAGACTGTTAGTTTTAATGATGTTTTTTCAATTGTTTCACCAATAACTTTCTCGGCGGCCTTAGATGCTTTTCTTAACATGACTGCTCCTTTTACTCTTTTACGATTAATCCGGATAAGGCGGCATTTAGGTTCCCTTCAAATGCTTCCAAATACGACCTTAAATTCCATTCGATAACGGTATCACCTATAACCATTTCTACCCCCAAGATTAAATCAGGATCAATTTGAACACGTATTTTGTTTTGCGTATCAATATTCATCGCTTTATGAATAAAGTCAATGAATTCCTGTGTATTTTTATCGCTCATCTTATCAGATAAAGAAACAATAATATCTTGCTTTTTTAGAATAGATTTTATGTTTTTCTTTTCTGACGCCGTCATTTTTTCGATTTTTTTACGGAATAACAATACGGCTTGTTCAATGGGAGATAATCCGGACAAATCGGACATAACCTTACGGGATAACTCTAAGAAATGACGAGCCATTAAATCACGAATTTCCAATTGTAAAGAAATTGTTTCACGGTTGAGATCAGCCTGCATCTTTTCCCGACGATTTTTAATTTCTTGTCGGACGATTTCTTCCTGTTCTTTTTTGAGTTGTTCAATTTCTTCTAAAGCTTCATCTAGCCGTTTTTGTTTTTGATTGTCAAATTCAGCTTGCTTATTTTCCCAGTTTTTTTGTTCTTTTAAGGCGACCTTTTCTGCATCTTCAGCGTTTTTGACCTTATTTTCAATATAATCCTGGCGCTTTGTCAATGCATCAACAATCGGTTGATATAAAAATCGTTTAAGTAACCATACCAACACAAACAAATTAACGATTTGGGCGATGAAGGTAACCCAATTGAACCCCATGATAGACTCCTTTTATTTGGCGGCCATTTCGACAGCGTAATTCCAAAACGGATTGAAATACATAATTAAGATGGTAACAACAAAAGCGTAAATAGCGGTTGATTCTACCATCGCCATGGCCACAAATAAAGTCCGTGTAATAGTTCCGGCTTCATCTGGCTGTTGAGCAATGGCCCGTAATGCATTGGCGGCAGCATTTCCTTCACCAAGTCCTGGTCCGATACCACCGATAGAGATACACAATCCTGCGGCTAAGACGGACATGGCTCCGATTAATGTAATTGCATCCATTTTTTTCTCCTTTCTTGTTTAGTATGTTAAATAATCAATGAATGGTTTTTTAGGGGTAACGGCCGAAACATATACAATGGCTAATAATGCAAAAATATAGGCTTGAATTGTTCCGGTGATAAGCCCTAAAATCTGTAACGGTAACGGTATTAAAAAAGGTGCTAACATCATCAGGACAGATGCAATAATAGCACCGCTTAACATATTACCGTACAAACGAAATGCCAATGAAAAAGTCGATGAAAAATCGCTAATAATATTCATTGGCAACATAACAGGGGTTGGTTCGATGTACTTTTTTAAGTACCCGATAATACCCTGATTGCGAATACCGTATATTGGCATTGAGCAGAAAACACATAAAGAAAAAGCCAAAGTTGTTGACAAAGATGCTGTGGGCGCGCGGAACCAAGGAATAATTGTCATTAAATTGCTCATTCCGATAAAGAGGAAAAAAGTCCCCATCATAGGCATATAACGAATCGGATTGTCACCACTGACTTCCTTAATTTGTGATCGAATTGTCATAACAATCATTTCCATGGCGGTTTGCAATTTTGATACACGGATAGATGTTTTCAGGTTGCGTGTGGCTAACCATGATAATAAAACTAAGGTACCCATGACAATCCATGAAAAGAAAATTGTTCCACCAATTGTTATTCCGAATACAGTAAAAATAGGGAGAGTGTCAATGTTTTCTAAAGATAATTCTCCACTAATGCCGTTATCTGTTAAATCAATGGCGCTCCACCAAGCAGATAAAATTAATCCGATAACCAAAGCTCGTCCGACAATACTTTTCATCCATTTCCATCCGGCAATACATAGAATAAACACCAGCCCCAATGAAAGGAGGATTTCTCCTGTTATTGCCTTATTAAATAAGAGTAGCAATGGTTGGTTCATATTGGTTCCTTTACCGTTTTTTCTTCTTTTTAGAGGATGGTTTTAAAACACCGGCCATTTGTTTTTGCTCTGCCGTGTAATAGGCTCCCATTTTCGTAAACCGAAGCACAAATAAACGAAGAGCAATAATTCCGCAAAAGATAATAATAAAGCGGCCAGCATGGTCTTGTGATAGAGCAAGGGCGCCAAAGATGAGCAAGAAAATACGGGATATTGCAGATATAAATAAAAATAAACCTCGATGTTTTACTTTAGGAAGGGTCTGCACCGTTAACCAGAGTAAATACATGTAGATGGCTCCGAGTCCTGCACCTATTCCAAAAGCTATCCCCATTTCCTGCCAAGGCATTTGAAAAATATGCGTGTTCATTTTTGTATCCTTTGTCGTTGTTCAGTTAGTCTTTGGCGATACTGTTTTTTTATGTTTTGTACAGTTCCTTCTTTGTGTAACCATCTGTTTGCATTAATAATTCCTATGATAAAACCGATGAAAATTAAATTGAACGTCCACGAAAAAGCGCTTGAAGGGAAGGTCTTATCTAAAAAGTGTCCTAGAGCAATACCCAATATGACAGGAATGGATAACTGCCAGCCATACACACTTAACAGAGCCGCATTTAAAATTAAGGTCCGATTCCGACGATTTTGCAATGCTCTGGCTTTATTAACTAAAATCTGTGCCGTTTTTTTGTTTTCCACATCAAATTCCGCCATAGGAACCACCTTCCTTTTTTAAAGCCATCAACCCTTTTGTTAATCCGATTTCAAGCTTTGCCATCGCCAGATTTGCTTCTTTGCGTTGTTGTTCCATTTCTTTAAAGTCAACCTCAATTGTTTTTTCCAACTGTTTTAAATCGGTTCCTAAAATGGCTAGTTTTGTTGAAACGGAAATATCTTTTCCTTTTTTGACAATAACCCCTTTGTTACAGGCGACATATCCTGATTTTCCACTAGCTTGATACGATAAAATACTGGGTTTAAGGGCTGATACCATATCCATATGTTTGGGTAACATTGTATAAAAACCGTCAATAGCTTCAAAATCCACCTGTGTCACGGGTGTATCTAGAACAATACCGATAGGGGAAAATACTTTTAAATGCATTTCCATACAGTTATCCCTTTTTCTCCCGTTTCTTTTTAGCTCTGGCCTCATCAACCGTTCCAATCATGTAGAAATCATTTTCGGTTAAATCATTAAATTCACCGGCCAAAATTCGTTCACATCCACTAATGGTATCTTCTAGGTTGACAGATTTTCCTTCCATTCCTGTAAATTGCATGGTCGTAAAGAATGGCTGAGTTAAGAAACGTTCCAGTTTACGAGCAGTCAGAACTGTCTGCTGATCGTGTTCAGGTAACTCATCAAAACCAAGCATAGCAATAATATCTTTTAGATCTTCGTATTGAGCTAGCGTCCGTCGAACCTCTGTCGCCACTTTATAGTGGCGTTCTCCAACAATTAACGGAGTTAACATATTTGAACTGGAGGAGAGGGGGTCTAAGGCTGGATACAACCCCTGTGCCGCACGGGAACGGGACAAAACAATTGTTGAAGACAGGTGGGCAAAGGTATGCGTTGCAGATGGATCCGTGAAGTCATCTGCTGGTACATAAACAGCTTGAATAGATGTAATAGCTCCATCTTTTGTGCTCGAAATTCGTTCTTCCAAATCGGCTATGTCGGTTCCTAGGGATGGCTGGTATCCGACACGGGACGGTATTTGTCCTAATAAAACGGATACTTCCGAACCAGCTTGAATAAAACGGAAGATATTATCAATTAACAATAAAACATCTTGTTTTTTCTCGTCACGAAAATATTCAGCCATGGTTAGGGCAGACAGAGCAACCCGAAAACGAACACCTGGGGCTTCATTCATTTGACCGAAAATCATGACGGTTTTACCTAGTACGCCAGCATCTTGCATTTCACGATATAGTTGTTCACCTTCACGAGAACGTTCCCCAATACCTGCAAAGATACTGACCCCTTCATATCGACCGACCATGTTATTAATCATTTCGGTAATTAAAACTGTTTTGCCAACCCCGGCTCCGCCGAAAAGACCGGCTTTTCCTCCTCGTTCCATTGGGGCCAACAGGTCAATAGCCTTAATGCCGCTTACAAAAATTTCTGAGGAAACCTCTAATTTTTCCATGGCAACCGGTTGGGCATGAATAGATTTAAGTTCTGGATTTTTTAATGGTTCCCGTCCATCAATAACATCCCCGAAAACATTAAACATCCGTCCGAGTGTTTTATTTCCCACAGGAACTTCAATCGGTCGTCCGAGATCAATGACTTTCATGCCACGAAATAAACCTTGTGTTCCGCCCATGGCTAAGGCTCGAACAGTCTGCTCATCAATATATCCCTGAACTTCTAAGGTTAAGGCATTTTCATCGCCGGTTGTTAATGCATTAAACATAGCTGGTAATTTTTTGTCAAAAACAACCTCAACGACACTGCCGTTAATAGCGATAATTTTTCCTGAATTTTCCGCCATATCTCCTCACTTTTTTTATATGGTTTTTCGGATACTTGAGATTAAATTACTGGAACAAAATTTTTAAGAAATTTTTCTTTCCTTTTTGTAAAATAATATACTCTTTTTCCGTTGGAACAACTGTATTGAAATCTGTTATTTTTTGTCCGTCAATCGATAAACCGTTCTGCTGTATTAACCGTCTAGCTTCTCCTTTAGAGGCTAAGAATCCTGTTTCTACAACCAAGTCGATGACATTGATACCTGCTTTAACTTTTTCTGCCGAATAGGTAACCGATGGAATATCATTTGATACGCCATTTCCACCGAACAGCGCCATTGATGCTTGAACGGCCTTATCGGCTTCTTCTTGACCGTGGACGAGTTTTGTGATTTCATACGCCATTTTCTTTTTAGCTGCAATAATATCGTTTTGACAAAGAGAGATAATTTCCTCTGTCGGTACTTCTGTAAAGAGTCTTAATAACATTTCCGCATCTTCATCGGCGGTGTTATAGAAATATTGGTAGAAAGCATACGGCGTTGTTTTTTCACGGGCGACCCAAAGCGTTCCTTGCTCTGTTTTTCCCATTTTCTTACCTTCTTTTGTCATTAATAGAGGGCAGGTCAATCCAAACGTTTCCGGTTTGTCGGAAGTTGCTTTTCCATCATCATGAAAATTCATTTTACGACTGAGTTCCGTACCGGCCACAATATTGCCCCATTGATCGCTTCCACCAATTTGTAGAGAACAACCATACGTTCTGTTTAGGTGAACGAAATCATAGGCCTGCATTAACATGTATCCCATTTCCAAAAAGGTTAAACCGCCATTTGCTAAACGGGAAGAGTAAGCTTCAGAAGCCAACATTTTGTTTACGTTAAAATGCACACCGACAGTACGCATAAAGTCGACATAATTAAAACTATTAATCCATTCTGAATTATCCAGTATTATAGCCGGATTATCACCGTCTGTTCGAATAAAACGGGCAGCTAACTTTTTGACTTCTTGCACATTTCGTTCAACTGTTTCGCGCGTCATCATTTTGCGCATATCTGATTTTCCGGTTGGGTCCCCAACCAAAGCAGTTGCTCCACCGATAACTAGAATACCTTTATGTCCTTGTCGTTGCAAATGCCGGAACATCATCAGTGCAAAAAAATGTCCGATATGTAAACTGTCGGCAGTTGGATCGATTCCCAAATAAAATGTTACAGGTTTTTCGGCGTCTAAAATCTGTTTTATTTCAGCTTCATGTGTTGTTTGATACACATAGCCACGTTCTTTTAAATAATCAAAAAAGCTGTTCATTTTATTCTCCACTGTTAAAACTGTTTTTGACAATATCATACTTATAATCGCTTTTCAAGCATTTTTCAAAAAATCATCTATAATTTTAATACGCAAAGAATATTTCAATATCGTCACAAAAGTTTCTTTTTTAAAGTCTTGCATTTTTCGGAGATTTAG
>JAZRBO010000039.1:0-5169 GCA_045635125.1 Alphaproteobacteria bacterium
ACCCAACCATTAAAATAACATTTTGCTGTTTAGACACCAACTGTAAAGGGGTTGGTTCGCCCAACAACTCAACCAAGGCATCATGGACGATTTTGACGACCATCTGAGCCGGAGAAACACTCTTAACAACTTCTGATCCGATAGCTTTTTCCCGAACTTTAGCAATAAAATCTTTCACAACAGGCAAAGCAACATCAGCTTCGATTAAGGCAATCTTAATCTCCCGCATCGTTTCATCAACAGCAGCTTCCGTCAACACCCCACGCCGTGTCAGCTTATCAAAAACCTTCCCTAATCGATCGGTCAAGCCTGCAAACATAGTCATCCTTTCAAATTGCCACCATAAAGATAGCCGTTGCTCACCAATGGGCGCACCCGCGCTGATTGATGTATCTCCGTAGAGACTAAAATTTTAGTCGTTAATGGAAATTAACCTTAATATATCAAATTTTTTTCGGTTCGTCAAGCGTTTTATTCATATACTTTTTTTTAAAGAAGAAAAAAACGATTACCCGACACTTTTATCGGTTGTAGGCCTGCCATGTCGATAAAATAATTGTTTCCAAGTCACTGTGTGTTGGTTTCCACCCTAATATCTGGCCAGCTTTTTGGGCAACCGCCATTAATGTTGCCGGATCCCCATCTCTTCTTTCCGCAAACACATGCGGAATCGTTTTTCCCAACAATCGCTCTGTTGCCTGTACCATTTCAAGGACACTATGCCCTCGACCAGTCCCTAAATTCAAAATCTGACTCTCCCCACCATACGCAAGATAATCTAAGGCCTTTGTATGGGCATCTGCCAAATCCGACACATGGATATAATCTCGAACACACGTTCCGTCTGGGGTAGGATAATCTTTTCCAAAGATATTGATACCATCCCGCTTTCCGACGGCAACCTCCATAATTATCGGCAGTAAATTTTGGGGATGTTGTTCTAATCCTCGCACAGCACCATCCATTGCATACCCGACGGCATTAAAATACCGCAAAGCCACGAACCGAATCCCTTTCAACTGATCATACCAACGCAGAAAGCGTTCAATTTCTAATTTTGTAAATCCATAAAAGTTAATCGGATTTGTGGGACAAGATTCATCAATAACAGCTTCATCTGGCACACCATATACAGCCGCCGACGAAGAAAAAACAAACGAACGAACACCATTATCCGCCATGGCATTCAAAACATTCAACGTACCAGAGATATTATTTTCCGCATATATATCGGGACGGGACATAGATTCGCCAACAGCCTTTTTAGCCGCCAAATGAACCACGGCATCAACCCCAACCATTGCTTTAGCGATCGCATTTTTATCTAAAATATCACCCGCGACAAATTCGGCATTAGCGAATAAATTATCAGAACGCCCCGTCGACATGTTGTCAAAGACACGTACCTGATGCCCTGCCCGCAATAAATCATAAACGACATGAGCTCCGATATAACCGGCTCCTCCGACAACAAGAATACGCATATAACCTCCCTTACTTTAAATTATTCATGGCAAATCGCCAATTGAGTAAATGATCCACGACACCATCCACATACCTGGCCCTTAAATTCTGGTGATCCAAATAATAAGCATGCTCCCATACATCAATGCAGAGCAACGGAGTTACATCCGGCCTTGTAATCGGCGTATCGGCATTGCCCGTTGTCATAATAGACAAATGACCTTTTGCATCAGATACCAACCAAGCCCATCCACTTCCAAACTGCCCGACTGCGGCCTTTTTGAATTGCGTTTTAAACGCATCTACACTTCCAAAATCCGCCGTTAATCGTTCTTCCATTTCGGGCGGAATCACCTTTTCATCTTCTTTGTCTGTTAGACTTTTCCAGAAAAAATCATGATTAAAGCTTTGGGCTGCATTATTAAATAAGGCGGTATAAATCGTATCCCCCGCTGCAATTAGAACAATATCTTTAAGAGGCTTATCTTCCCATTCGGTTCCTACGATTAACTCATTTGTATTTTTGACATAGGTTGCATGATGCTTTCCATAATGATACGCCATTGTTTGTTCGGAAATATAGGGTTCCAAAGCATTCATTGCATAAGGTAAATCTGGTAGTGTAATCATCATTGTTTTCCTTTCATCCGATTATAAATCATTTTGCGCTTAATTGCAACACCTCATATAGGTATATAACGACACATATGCGAGACATCTCCATCTGATCCCCCAAAAAAAGATTGCATTTTTTTTGAAAATGAATTATACTTCTTTTTATCGTGCGGTTATGGCGGAATTGGTAGACGCGCAGCGTTGAGGTCGCTGTGGAGCAATCCGTGGAAGTTCGAGTCTTCTTAACCGCACCACACTCACCTCTTCCCCATTTATTTGATTTGTTTATCATGAAACTCCCCTCCCTTTACCACAAAGGGGTTGTCAGACACCTTTTTTTGCCGTATACTAAACTAAAATGAAAGGAACACGATATGCCCCATCCATCGGACACACTTTATTCTTCGACACCAATAACTGCCGAGGCTGAAGCCTTATCTCGTAAAGTTGCGGATATGTTGTCGGACTTAACGGAACAATATCCGGATTGGACACGTTCAGAATTAGTCGCCATGACTGATTTTTTAAATCGAGCCCAATCAACTGATGGCGACGAACGTTTTTCCCTTATTCGAAATGATTTTTTTGGCAAAGCTCACGATATTAAAGGGCAAGGCAGTACTTTTGGCTATCCCTTAATGACAGATGTTGGTTCTTTTATTTGTGATTATCTCAGACATAAAGAATCCTTCACTGATGACGACATTAGTCGTATGCAAACGATGGTTGATACCATGCAAACAATTCTGGATAATCGACTAACGGGCGACGGTGGTGAAAAAGGACAATCCATTCGCCAACAAATCGGAAAGGAACCCAAATGACAACGCCGACGGTTTTGGTCATAGATGACGACACCCGCCTCCGCCGCCTACTTAAAAGATACCTGTCTGACAACGGTTTTTTGGTGGCTGAAGCTCCTTCGGCGGATGAAGCATTGCCCATCCTCAGTTTAATTCGACCGGACATTGTTATCATGGACATGATGATGCCGGGAACAGATGGTCAAACAATGACCCGACTCTTACGTGAACAAGGAAATAATATTCCCATTTTAATGCTAACCGCCATGAATGACGTTGATAATCGAATTGGCGGATTGGAAGCTGGCGTAGATGATTATCTCTGTAAACCGTTTGAGCCTCGAGAGCTACTGTTACGCCTTCATACTATTCTGCGACGTAGCACTCCATTATCAGAGGACATCCCCGTTCGGTTTGGAGACTGTCACTTTGACAAAAAGACAGGTATTTTAACAAAAGATAACACAATCGTCCCATTAACAGGGGTTGAAATGACATTATTACGACTGCTTGTTCAACACGCCGACACCCCCATATCGCGGGAAGATTTGATGCATCAGATGCAAACAGACAACGAACGAACGGTAGATGTTCAAATGACGCGACTGCGTAAAAAAGTAGAAACTGACGCGACATATCCCACCTGCATTCAAACCGTTCGAGGACAAGGCTATATGTTGGTAACAAAATGAAACGATCACTGCATAAACAAAAAAACATTCGGTTAGACTGGCGCTCTGTCTGGTCATGGTTTTGCTATGGGACACAAAAGCTTCGAAAACATATGCTTCCCAAAGGCCTTCTGTTCCGTTTTGTTCTGATTATTATCTTGCCTCTGATATTGTTACAGGCATTAGTCCTTTTGTTTTTTTACGACCGTCACTGGGATACGATTAGCCGACGTTTAGCCTCGGACATTGTTGGTGAAATTGACGCTGTTGCAGATATGTTACAAACGGCTGATATTGTCACACCGACAACACGCGACGCATTTTTAACGAAGATGAGTCATTCCCTTGGTTTAACATTTACTTTCACCCCCAATATCAAACTACCTCAAAATCTTCCCAATACCCAAGACGAAACAGTTCGTCCCTTGGTTCGACAATTGGAAAACACACCCTATCCCTTTTGGATTCAGGAAACCGATGGCGATAATAAAATTGTCTCCCTTCAGCTTGATAAAGGTGTTTTGAATGTAGATATTCGCCGAAAACGTTTTTTTAGTTCAACCGTCCATGTTTTTTTGGTTTGGATGATTGGCTTTTCTGTTCTTCTGTTCTGGATCGCATTTTTATTTATGAAGAATCAGGTTCGGGCGATTGTTCGCTTGTCACAAGCGGCCGAAGCCTTCGGACGGGGACAAAGCCATGACGACTTCAAACCGGAAGGCGCTACCGAAGTTAAACAAGCCGGTCTATCCTTTTTGTTTATGAAAAACCGTATTCAAAAATATGTAACGGAACGAACAACAATGCTCTCAGGTGTTTCACATGACTTACGCACACCCTTAACACGCATGAAACTACAGCTGTCTATGATGCCGGATAATGATAACACTCGTGATTTATTAGATGACGTTACTGAAATGGGCACGATGTTAGAGGCATATCTGTCTTTTGCCCGAGGAGAAGGAAAAGAACAACCAGAACAAATCACACTCAACCGTCATTTAGAAGAATTAATTGAAAAACTACGTAAATCAGGCCAACACATTGACTTTCATGCTGAACAGGATGTTACACTCATCTGTCGGCCGAACGATGTTTCACGAGCGGTTATGAACTTATTAACAAACGCGGGACGCTATGCAAAACACGCCAGTCTTACCATTGGGGTGTACCATAATTTTGTTCGAATTATCGTAGACGATGATGGTCCTGGCATTCCCAAGAAAGAACGAACCGCCGTCTTTCGCCCCTTTACCCGCTTAGAAAGCTCTCGCAACCGTCAAACAGGCGGGGTCGGCTTAGGTTTAACCATTGCTCGGGACATAGCTTTAGCCCATGGCGGTGATATTCATCTGGACGAAAGCCCCATGGGTGGTCTGCGGGCGATAATAACCCTTCCTGCAGAAGGTTTTACATCACCCTAAATAGATGATATTAGATTACAAAAGAGAAATCAATTAATCGCCCTTTTTACGACTTTGTTCATATTTTATTCCTTGCATCATTTTCTTATATGCTTGTTTACCCTGGCCGCAAATCTTTTTACCTACACAATAGAGGTACATTTCCTTAAAATTACCTATTTTGTGTCGCCGTTCATAAAACCCATCAAGCTC
>JAZRBO010000040.1:0-10365 GCA_045635125.1 Alphaproteobacteria bacterium
ACTGGCATTTTAGATGGTTGAGGAGGCGTTGTTTTTGATTTATTTTTACGCTTTCTAATCTGCCGCCAATTTTCTACATTTTTTTGATGTTCTTTATAGGTTTTGGCAAAAACATGCCCTCCTTTCCCATCCGCAACAAAATACAAATAGTCCGTTTCTGGCGGATTTAAAACGGCCTCCAACGAAGCACGACCAGGATTGGAAATAGGCCCTTCCGGCAATCCATATATAACATATGTATTGTAAGGATGCTGAACTCGTAAATCTTTATAAGTCAAACGTCTTTTTAAATCCAGACGACCATCTGTCACGGCATAAATAACCGTTGGATCCGATTGCAAACGAATACCTTGCTTCATCCGATTATAAAAAACAGATGCAATTAACCCCCGTTCACTATTCCGAGAAGTTTCCTTTTCAATAATAGAGGCCATAATAACAGCTTCTTGAGGTGTTTTAAGAGAAATATTCGGATTTCTTTTTTCCCATAACTCTGCCAAAACCCGTGTCATAGCACTTTCCATTCGATAAATAATGGAATCTTTTGTATCATCAAAAGAATAGTGATAAGTGTCTGGCAATAAGGTCCCGTTACGCGGAATCCGAGTTGCCTCTCCCTTTAAACCTCGATATAAATCCATTAATTCGATAATTTGGGTAGAAGTTAATCCTTCCGGTGCAATAAAACGTCGAACCAATGTTTGCCCACCAGTCAAAATATTCATAACCATTTTAGCACTGGCACCACGAGGAAATTCATATTCTCCCGCCTTAATATTCATCGTATTACCGCTTGCCCGAACACCTAAAACAAAGATGGATGGACTTGTAATAACACCTTCTTTTTTTAATAAAGAAGCTGTTTGTTTTAAAGGTAAACCTTTAGGAATAACAACCGCCTTAGGTTCCATTAATGGTCCTTCTTCAACAAACTGGGTATATGTTGTTAAGACGCTCCCTCCTATAAAAGAAACACCAATAAAAAACAAAACAAAATAAACAAAAACACTATTCCGCATCATATTAAAAAAGCCTCTTTCGAGGCTTTTTCCTAGACCTTTTTGAAAATCAAAGTTCCGTTCGTTCCACCAAATCCAAACGAGTTAGATAAGGCTATATTAACCGTTTTTTCCTTAGCTGTATTCGGAACAAGATCAAATCCTTCTGTTCCTTCTTCTGGATCATGCAAGTTAATTGTCGGAGGCAAAATACTGTTTTGCATTGCCAAAACCGAATAAATAGACTCCACAGCACCTGCAGCCCCTAACAAGTGACCAACACAGGATTTTGTGGATGACATAGACACATTGGTATTGCCAAAAATCTCTTTTACAGCATTAAATTCCACCATATCACCCAACGGCGTTGATGTTCCGTGTGCATTAATATAATCCACATCTTCCGGATTTAAACCTGCATTTTTTAAAGCTAATTTCATAGCACGCAATCCACCATTACCCCCTGGGGCTGTAATATGATGAGCATCCCCGGTCATTGCATAACCCACAACTTCTGCATAAATCTTTGCGCCACGAGCTTTAGCATGTTCATATTCTTCCAACACGACGACACCTGCGCCCTCACCCATAACAAAACCATCACGATTTTTATCCCAAGGACGAGAAGCCTCCGTCGGATTATCGTTATAATGTGTCGATAAAGCTTTTGCTTGGGAGAAACCTGCAATCCCGACCGGCGAAATAGCAGCCTCAGCACCACCAGCAACCATAACATCTGCTTCATTATTCTTAATAACACGAACCGCATCACCAATTGCATGAGTTCCTGTCGCACAAGCTGTCACAACTGCATGGTTTGGTCCTTTAAAATGATACTTGATAGAAACATGACCTGAAATCAAGTTAATTAAAGCTGATGGAATAAAAAATGGAGATAAACGACGTGGCCCCTGTTCTTTAACCAAAAGAGCCCCAGCCTCAATCGACTGCAAACCACCAATACCAGAACCGATTAAAACGCCTGAACGTTCCATTTCTTCTTCTGTTTGAGGAATATAACCAGAATCCTCTACTGCATCCGTAGCCGCAGCTAAACCATATAAGATAAAAGGATCCACATGACGTTGTTCTTTAGGACTCAATACTGTATCCGGTTGGAACTCACCTTCCCCATCACCAACCGGTATTTGACCGGCCACCTTAGCAACAAAGTTTTCTGTATCAAAGTACTTAATCTTTGAAATACCAGAAACACCGGCCGTAATTTTTGACCAGTTTGTCTTTAAACCACGCCCCAACGGCGTTAACATTCCCATCCCTGTGATTACAACTCGTCTTGTCATGTTTATCCTCTTTAATAAAATATATCATGAAAAAAGAACGCCACCCTTTTGCAAAACAAAAGATACGATAGCGTTCCTTTTGGTAACTCTAAAGTCGCAAATTAAGCTTGCTTTTCAATAAAGTCAATTGCATCTTTTACCGTACGGATTTTTTCAGCCGCATCATCCGGAATGGAACAGCCAAATTCTTCTTCAAAAGCCATAACCAATTCCACAGTGTCCAAACTGTCAGCGCCCAGATCATCAATGAAGCTGGAATTTTCTTGAACCTTAGATTCTTCAACACCTAAATGTTCAACAACGATTTTTTTGACACGTTCTGCAATATTACTCATATTTATTTCCTTTTCTGTTTTAATAATTTTTGTCATTCTAGACGAAAACGGAAATTATTTAGCATATTTTTTTCCATCCGTCCAGTCTTTTTTTACATTTCCGATTAAAAATACACACAACACATTTATTTTCAATGTATTAAATGGACTTAAAATCAGATTAGATCATAACCATCCCGCCATTAACGTGAATTGTTTGACCTGTAATATAGGAGGCTTCATCACTTGCCAAGAAAACAACAGCATTGGCAATATCTTCAGCCGACCCTAAGCGAGCCATCGGAATACGCTTTAATAAAGCTTCTTTTGCTTCTTCCGGCAAAACATCCGTCATCGGAGTTTTGATAAACCCTGGTGCAACACAGTTCACCGTAACACCACGGCTGGCTAATTCCTGTCCCATACATTTTGACATAGCAATCAAGGCCCCTTTAGATGCAGAATAGTTGGCCTGACCAACATTTCCCATAACACCTACAACCGAAGCCATTCCAATGATACGACCAAAACGACGCTTCATCATGCCAGGCATAACAGCACGAGCCAAGCGGAAACCAGCTGTTAGGTTAATATCCAACACCATCTGCCATTGTTCATCTGACATACGCATTGACAAACCATCTTTTGTAATCCCTGCATTATTAACAAGAATATCAATTTTCCCCATATCGGCTTCAGCTTTTTTCACCAAATCATTTAGACTATCAACATCTGTTAAGTTTGCAGAATAGATATAAACCCGTTCCCCTAATTCGGCTTGAAAAGCTTTCAGGGTGTCCAGATTCATATCGGTTAAAGCCAACGTTGCTCCTTGTGCATGCATTTTTTTTGCAATTTGACGGCCAATACCACCCGTCGCACCGGTAATTAACGCTGTTTTACCTGTAAAATCTAACATTTTATCTCCTTTGTTTACGATTTTAAACAATTGGGTTATAGCATTCCTTTTTAGAAAATGCAAGTTTTATTCTAAAATTGTCATAAAAGTGTTAACTTTAACACTGAACACATTCAATATTTTTTTATGAGTTTATAGCTAACATATAAAAAAAGACCGCAAAAGCGGTCTTTTTATCGTATTAAGCATAACTTCGTCCTCGACGCCCCAACGGCACGGCTCTTTTTTTTGAAGACAAAGCTTTCGTAATCAAACTACCTACCTTGCAAGCACATTCAATCAGATTTGCCACAATTAAAATCTTATCCAAAAGTACTAATCCAGTTGTTACCATGGCAACCTCCTTTCGTATCTATTTTTAGTATAGCACATTTATCGCTTTTCGTCTACAGAATAAAATAATCCCCTGATTTTTCAATATCTTAAAAAAGAACAAAAAAATCAGGGGAAAAATATATTCTAAAAAAGAATCTATTTTACATCCGATGCAAGCTGCATTTTAACAATAATGTCCGGATTAGAAACAGCGCCATTATTGGCTGAAGTTCCGGCCTTAATCATATCAACAAATTCCATGCCGGAAACAACTTTCCCAAAAACGGTATATTGGCCGTCCAAGAAACGAGCATCATCAAAACAAATAAAGAATTGACTATCCGCACTATTCGGATCCATCGCCCGAGCCATAGAAACTGTTCCACGAACATGAGGTTCTTTATTGAATTCTGCCTTTAATTTTTGACCTGAACCACCCATTCCTGTTCCTGTCGGATCCCCAGTTTGAGCCATAAATCCCGGAATAACACGATGAAATTTTACACCATTATAAAATCCCTGACGGGTCAACTCTTTAATCCGAGCAACGTGTTTCGGTGCAACTGTCGGATTTAAAAGAATTTCAACACGACCATAATCTAAATCCATATATAATAAGTTTTCTTTATCCATTGTTTCTGCCTTTCCTGTTGTAATAATACCAAAAGTTAATAAAATAGCTATTAATATTTTTTTCATAAATCCCCCTATTCTCTACGACTGTTTTTTTGCAATATTTTTTACCGTTTCTTTTTTAGGGGCTGTATTTGACTTTTTTACCCCCTTTTGAACGGATTTTCTAGTCACAACCACCTTTCCTTTTGTGGGCGACTTTTTCTTTAATGACAAAACAGCATCAGCTTTTTCACATGCCACACAATGACATGGCGTATGATCTTTCATATGGACTTCATGTTCAGCCTGTTGACAAACCTGACAAGCCTTATGATGACCCATAATTTTATTTTTCAGCCAATTTCTTGATTTTTTTAATATCAGCAATGGCGACAATATAATCAAAATTGCTGTACAAATAGGACATGGACACATATATTACTCTCCTTTCTCCATTCCTTGTTTTACATCTTGGTTAACAGAGGAATTTTCAGAAGATGTTGTTTGTTCAACCTCTGTATCGGAATCCTCTTCACCAATATCCGTAATACATGTTGCAGATACAACTTTTTCATCCTTATCCAAACGGAATAAAATAACGCCCATTGTGGAACGACCCGCAATTCGGATATCATCCGTCCGCATACGAATCAACTTACCACCGTCTGTTACCAACATGATATGGGAACCAGCTGGTACAGGCATAGAGGCCACAACATCAGCCGCACGTTTACCCTCATCCGTTTTAATATTAACAACCCCAGATGTACCCCGAGATGTAATACGATACTCATAAGCGCTGGAACGTTTTCCATAACCCGCTGACGTTAATGTTAAAATAAACTCTTCTTCAGAAGCCATTTTATCAAATTCTTCTGATGTTAATGTTGCATTTATTGTACTTTCTACTTCAACAACATCGTTTTCATCCGAAGCACCAACCATCCGACGACGAGCTGCAGCTTCTTTCAAATAAGCATCACGTTTATCGATATCAGCTTTAGCATGTTTTACAACAGACATAGAGATGACTTCATCCCCTTCCCCTAACTTCATGCCACGAACACCTGTCGATGCACGTGATTCAAAAATACGAACATCACTGACAGGGAAACGAACACACTTGCCATTTTTAGCTGCTAATAAAATATCATCTTCATCTGTACAAATGCTGACGCCGACCAATTGGTCACCCTCGTCCAACTTCATAGCAATCTTACCATTTTGGTTCACGCGCCAGAAATCAGACAATCTGTTACGACGAACACCACCGCTTGTTGTTGCAAACATAACCGTTAAGTTGTCACATTCTGCTTCAGTTTCAGGTAATGTTAAAATCGTTGATATCGTTTCACCTTGCTGTAAAGGCAATAAGTTAATCAAAGCCTTACCCAAAGATGATGGAGATCCTTCCGGCAAACGATATGTCTTTAATTTATAAACAATACCTCGTGTAGAAAAGAACAACAAAGGACTATGTGTACAGGCAACAAACAAGTTTGCAACGGTATCTTCATCCCGAGTCCCCATACCGGAACGACCTTTTCCACCACGATGTTGAGCCCGATAAGTATTCAATGGAACCCGCTTAATATAGCCGGTATTTGTCACCGTCACAACCATTTGCTCACGCGGAATTAAGTCTTCCATATCCTGTTCAAATTCAGCATCTTCAATCGTTGTTCGACGCGCATCTGGATACTGCGTTTTTACAATTTCAAGTTCTTCACGAACAATAGATAAAATCTTTTCACGAGAGGATAAAATAGATAAAAATCCTTTAATTAAACCGGCTAATTCACCGACTTCTTCATGAATTTTATCCCGTTCCAAACCAGTCAAACGATTGAGTTTTAAGTCTAAAATAGCCTTTGCCTGTGCTTCGGAAAGCATATAGATACCATTTTCAACTTTCCGATCAGGCTCATCAATCAACTGAATCAGACTTTCCACATCCTGAGCTTCCCAGTGTGTTTCCATCAAACGTTGCTTGGCCGTAGCTGGATCCGGCGCCGTCTTAATCATTTCGATGACTCTATCCAAATTAGCCACAGCAATTGCCAAACCGACCAAAACATGCGCTCGATCTCGCGCTTTATTCAGATCATAAATCGTCCGGCGACGAACAACTTCTTCACGGAAAGAAATAAAGGCATCAATCATTTGCTTTAAGGTCATTAATTCCGGACGACCATTATTCAACGCCAACATGTTCATACCAAAGCTGGTCTGCAAAGGTGTATATTTATATAATTGATTCAGAACAACATCTGGATAAGCATCTTTTTTCAGCTCAATAACAACACGGACACCTTGACGATCCGATTCGTCCCGTAAATCAGAAATACCATCAATAACTTTATCTTTAACCAATTCCGCAATGCGGATAATCATCTGAGCCTTATTGACCTGATACGGAATTTCCGTCACGACAATAGCCATCTTGTCTTTTTTAATTTCTTCAATTGAGCATCGTCCCCGCATAATAACAGAACCACGTCCTGTTGTATAAGCAGACCGAGAGCCGCCTCGACCTAAAATAATGCCACCTGTTGGGAAATCAGGAGCCGGCACGTATTCCATCAGTTCTTCCGGTGTAATAGACGGATTATCAATCGTTGCAATACAGGCAGAAACAACTTCAGCTAAATTATGTGGAGGAATATTTGTCGCCATACCGACAGCAATACCACCAGAACCATTGACCAATAAGTTCGGGAAACGAGCTGGTAACACATCCGGTTCCTGACATGTTTCATCATAGTTAGGACGGAAATCAACCGTATCTTTATCAATATCTTCCAACAACCAATGCGCCGTTTGTGCTAAACGAGCCTCTGTATAGCGCATAGCTGCGGCTTTATCACCATCCATAGAACCAAAGTTCCCTTGTGAATCGATAAGGGGAACCCGCATAGAAAAGGTTTGAGCCATACGAACCATTGCTTCGTAAATAGAGCTATCTCCATGGGGGTGATATTTACCCATCACATCACCAACGATACGAGCTGATTTACGGAAAGGCTTGTTGTAATCATAACCGTTTTCATTCATGGAAAACAAAATTCGACGATGAACGGGCTTTAAGCCATCCCGAGCATCAGGCAGCGCCCGTGAGACAATAACGCTCATCGCATAGTCAAGATACGACTTACGCATTTCCTCTTCAATAGCAGTCGGCATCACATCAACAACGCCGGTAGTAATTGCCGTTTCATTCAATTCTGTCATTGTATTTCCATCCTTTTTCTATAATTCGAATATAACTGTCTTGAACCTAGCATTTTTTATGTTTTTCCGCAAGTAAAAAAAGTGTTTTTTATGTGTTTTTTTACCCCAATGCACTAACAACTCAAAGAAAAAGAATATTTAACGGACACACGCCAGCCTTTTTCATGAACAACACTATTAAAAAATGTATTTTACAACAAAAAAAAACGCACTCCAAACAGAGTGCGTTTTTTAAGCTAACAAGCGATTATTCCGCAGCTTCTTCAGCTTTGGCTTTTTTCGTTGTTTTCTTTTTGGCCGGTTTTTCTTCGGCTTCTGCTTTAGTAGCTTTTTTAGCTTTGTTAGCTAATGCAGCACCCAAAATATCACCCAAAGAAGCACCAGAAGCTGTTGAACCAAATTCTTCCATAGCTTGTTTTTCTTCAGCCACTTCACGAGCTTTAATTGATAAAGCTAATTTACGTGTTTTAGCGTCAAAAGAAACAACCTTGGCATCAACCTTTTCACCGATAGCAAAGCGTTCTGTTTTTTGTTCGGAACGATCTTTTGCCAAATCTGTGCGTTTAATAAAGCCCTTAACACCATTGACATCAACTTCGATACCGTTTTCTTCAATAGCAGAAACGACACCCGTTACAACAGCGCCCTTCTTCAAAGTTTCAGAAACACCAGCCAATGGATCTTCGGACAATTGTTTAACACCCAAAGAAATACGTTCTTTTTCAACATCGATGTCCAAGATCTTAGCTTTAACAACCATGCCTTTTTTATATTCTTTGATAGCTTCTTCACTCGGTTTATCCCAAGATAAGTCAGATGTATGAATCATACCATCCAAGTCGTTGTTCAAGGCAATAAAGATACCGAATTCAATCATGTTCTTAATTTCACCTTCAACAATATCACCAACAGCATGTGTATCAGCAAAAGCCTTCCATGGATTTTCTTGCAGTTGCTTCATACCCAAAGAAATGCGGCGTTTTGATTCATCAACATCCAAAATAGAAACGTTAACTTCTTCACTTAAGGATACAATCTTGTTCGGGTGAACATTTTTCTTTGTCCAACTCATTTCAGAAACGTGGACTAAACCTTCAATTCCCGGAGCAATTTCAATAAAGGCACCGTAATCTGTAATGTTACTGATTTTGCCTTTTAATTGCATACCAACAGGGAAACGTTCATTAATACCGACCCACGGATCACTTTCTAATTGTTTCATACCCAAAGAAATACGACCTGTGTCTGTATTGAATTTAATAATCTGAACCTTAACTGGTTGACCAACCGACAAAACTTCAGCTGGATTTGTAACACGTTTCCAAGAAATATCTGTAACGTGCAACAAGCCATCAACACCACCCAAATCAATAAAGGCACCGTAATCAGTGATGTTCTTAACTGTACCATCAATGATTTGACCTTCGGACAGATTTTTAATGATTTCAGAACGTTGTTCAGCACGTGTTTCTTCTAAAACTGCACGACGGGACACAACGATATTCCCACGAATTTTGTCCATTTTGAGCAAAGCAAACGGTTGTGGAATACCCATTAACGGGCTCATATCCCGAATCGGGCGAACATCGATTTGACTTCCCGGCAAGAAAGCTGTAGCACCATTCAAATCTACTGTGAAACCACCTTTAACACGACCAAAAATCGTACCAGTAACGTGTTCACCTTTTTCCATAGCTTTTTCCAAATCGCCCCAAGCTTCTTCACGGCGGGCTTTTTCACGAGATAAAACGGCATTTCCGTTTTTATCTTCATACCGGTCGATAAAGACTTCCATCGTGTCACCGATATGTAATTCCTGAGCCCCACATTCGGACAATGGAATGCGACCTTCGGATTTTAAACCGACATCAACAATGACGATGTCATCGTCAAAACCAACGATTTGACCGGAAACAACTTTGCCTTGCAAAGCACCTTTTCCCATAAATTCGTCAAGCAATGCACCGAATTCTTCTTTTTCCGGTACTTGGTTTTCTTTTATATTCATGTATTTTCCTAAAATTTTTATAGTAGTTGGCCAACAGAGAAAACACCCTGCGGACTTAACAAAGCCCTGATTGACAGTCATTTCGCAGGCTTTAAACGAAAGACCGACCCGCCCAACATGAAACAGGCGCATTATGTATAACATAAACAGTACATAAAATCAAGTCATTTTATCAAAGAGAAGCAAATAAAATTGATTTTTTTCATCTAAAATGCATTTTTTCATTGACAACGTCTTCAGAATATGGCAATGCCTTTCTCAACGAAACAACAAATTATGGAGGAATTATGGTTAAACCAGAATGGGGCTTAAAGAGAAAATGCCTTAAATGTGAAACATTCTTTTATGATATGCGCAAAGAAGAATTTGTCTGCCCTAAATGTGGGGAAGAATATTCTTTGGAAACCTACGAAGAGGCCAAAACAAAGCAATTAATGAAGTTGGCAAAAAAAGCTGCGCCTAAAATCGATGATGAAAACTTGGATGAAGAAGCTTTATTACAAATGACGGAAGATGTCCCATTGGGAGATGATGAAATCGGTTCAGACGGATTGGATATTCTAGAAGATTCCGACGACATGAGCGACAACAGTTCCAGTTTAAGTGGTATCGTCGACAACTACGATGACGACGATGGCAATGAACGATAAAAACAATGAAT
>JAZRBO010000041.1:0-16579 GCA_045635125.1 Alphaproteobacteria bacterium
CTCCGGATAATTTATTGGATATAAACAACGAACAAATTGTCGGAACAGAAACATCTGTTGTCTATCGTGGTGGCGTTCCTGCTGTCTTGATTGAGCCAGTTTCAAAACCACCCCCTAAAACAAATCCCATCCCATATAACGAACCTAATTCCCTTAACATAAAAACACCATTCGGTCATCAAAGAACGGCAGATTTTATAGACCATGTTACCGATTTTGTTTTTTTAATTCAAATACTAGATGATAAAACGATACAAATCGAAGAAAAAATTCAGTTTATTAACACCAAATCAGGTGCTTTCTTTCAACGAGCTCTTCCCAAAACAATATCCGATACAACACCATCGATAGAGCTATTAAACATAACGACCAATGGAACACCTAACGATATTACCACCCGAGATATCGGTACTGCATTAATTCTAACGGGAAAAAAATCTCTTCCTATCGGAGTTCATAATGTCACTATTTCATATTTAGTACATGGAGCCATTCAAAAAAATCAAGGTGTTGCAGATATTTCTATAGACTTAACAGGTATTGCTTGGCCCTTATTAATCGAACGTTTCAATGTTGCTGTTTTGTTTCCAAACAAAACAAAAGTATATCAAAAAGAGCTTTTATTCGGTTCAAATACCGTCAAGATTCCTGACGCTTTTTCAGTTGAGATTGATGAAAAAGGAAACGGTATTTTTCAAACAAAACAGATTTTACCAGCATTCACGGATGTTCGTTTACATATGATGGTGGATGCAGATGCAATTCCCGAGAGAAAAATACCCTATTTACAAAAAATATCAAAAAAACTATTACTTGTTCTAATATGCCTCAGCATTATGATACTGTACACGGGGGCAACTATCTTATCATTAGTTTACAAAAAAAGAAAACATCCATTACAGGACATGATACGTATTAACCCTATCCTATGGCAATGGACAATGAGTAAACCAACATCAATCGATCTATTAGATTCTTTAGTATATTGGCAACGACAGAGTAACTCTCGTTTGAGATTCCTACATATACTTACCCTCCAAAAGACAGCAAAACAAAGAATAAAAAATACTATTCTTTCATACCTAATTCATTCCATTGCATTTATCCGTTTTAACTATGAATATATAATCGGATTAATGATTCTTATAGGATTAACAATAGGATATGCACAATATCATGCCATACAGCTCAACCTAATGGATATTATTGTATTAAGCGGTGTCGGCTTTATTTTATCCCTTTTCATTCATCATTTTGGTGTTCAAAAAGACTTAAGACGTCTAAAAGATACTGTCAAAAGGATTTTTCTTGAAACATCGCAGGGAATCAATTTAACTGCCAAAATGATAACAATCTATTATCCCTATGTTGTTTGCTTAGGATTCATTCAGGAGTGGTATTGTCGTTTGCAACATAATAACCCAGCCTGTAATCGTTTGTCTTTTTTTGATAAGGAGAAAAAATAATGAAATCATTTTTATTGACTTTATGTGCAACGACTTTATTTATCCTACCTGTTATTGCTGAAACAACTGTTGGAACAGACGCACAAAAAAGATTAGATATTGTCATTTATAACAGTGACAGAGCCTTAATTAAAGACAGTCGAAGTGTTACAACACAACAAGGTATTAATGAAATTGCTTTTGCTGGTATTTCTGCACAAATAATACCTGAAAGTGTTTTAATATCAGGAAATAATATTCGTTTCCTTGAAAATAACTTTAACTACGATACACTGTCATATGAATCATTGTTAGAAAAATCTATCGGAGACATCGTAACAATAGAACGGATTAATCCTAAAACAGGTACTATCGAAACACAACATGGAGAACTATTAGCATTAAACGGGACTCAACCCATTTTACGCATTAACGGTAAAATAGACAGTTCAAATACCGGACGTATTTTATTCAACAACATCCCTCCCAATCTACGAGCAAAACCGACTTTGGTCATGCATATTGAATCCGAAAAAGGAGAAAATAAAGACTTAACATTAAATTATATGAGTCGGGGATTATCCTGGGATGCCAATTATGTTGCACAGCTCAATTCAGATGATACAACGATGACATTAAACGGCTGGGTTTCTTTGACCAATAATTCCGGAACAGATTATAAAAAAGCAAACCTACAAGTTGTTGCTGGTGACGTTCATGTCGTTCGTCAGGTAATGCCTCGTTTATTGAAAGCAAATTATCTAATGGATATGGCTGCACCCGAAAATGCCGTTACAATGGGAGCCGAAAATATCGCTGATTTCCATTTATATACATTACCCCGACAAACAGACATTTTATCCCGCCAAACAAAACAGGTTTCTTTACTTTCTGCCGATAATATCGGTATTCAAAAAAAGTATCTTTTTAATAATCAATTAAAACCATATAACAATATCAAACAAATAAAACCTCAAATTGAAATAACATTTATGAATACAAAGGAAAATCAACTAGGTATTGCCCTGCCCCGAGGAACAATCCGTTTATACAAAGAAGATGCTCAGGGACGAATGATTTTTGTCGGAGAAGATCGCATTAATCATACTGGTAATTTAGAAGAAGTCCGTTTAAATATGGGAACAGCTTTTGATATTTCTGCCAACGCCCGTTTGGTTTCATCGATACAACCAGCTAAAGGCATTACAGAAAAAGAATACGAAGTAGTCATCAAAAACGGTTCACAGCAAAATGTCTCTGTTACCATATGGGAAAACTTCAATGGAAGATGGCGAATTTTAAAAGAAAATCACCCATCCCAACAGCTCTCAGCTCATCAGGCGGAGTGGATAATTTCTATCCCTGCCGGTGGAGAAAGTATCTTAAATTATCAGGTTCAAGAACGTATCCCTGTTAATGATGACAAGGAGAACAAATGAAAGCATCTCAACTTATTTTTGTTTTAATTACTTTTTTAATTCTAACAACATCTGGATTAACAAAAGCCCAGTCTCCCTTTACGGACGAAGTTATCCGTCATGTGTTAGCCGGAGAAACTGTCCCTCCCCGTCTTTTGATTAAAGCGGCCGATGAACGTAGCCAAGCTCAGAAAAAGCAAGATGATACTCTGCGCATGTTATTAACGCTTCCGTTTGAACAACGCCAGTATGTCTTTCCGGCTATTTTTGAATCAAATTTAGTCCCTCAAAAAATTCGGACACATCCCGAAATTGCAATCTGGAAAGGAAAAATGCCAACTGATATTGCTCCGGAAATGCAAGGATTTGCTCAAAAGTATTTGGCGGATTTAAATCCCCGTCTTTACATGTTTCTGGCACCTAAATCCTTACCATTTCAACAACCAGACAGTGCGTTGAATGGAAATATCAATTGGCAATCGATGCTTCGTAAAATGAAACCACTACCGACACCCGACACAGGTGATTCTAAAGGATACAGACGACTGCAATCTTTACTTTCTCTATCGCCAGAATATCAAAAAAATTACAAAAAAAGTACTTTGTCAACCTCAGATATACAACAAACAGAAATCGGTTTTCAAAAAATAGCAGCCTTTTTAAAAAATCAACCCGACAAAGAAAAATTTGAACGTTCTTTATCCCTGCTTCGCACCTTTGCAACTGATCCGGATGAAGATCAAATCAATCCCTTTCAAAGTCAGATAAATCGCATTCGTATGATGGGACGTGGAACTGAACTAGACACGTTCTTTCAAAAAAATGGGTTTAAAAATGCCGATGTTTTTGCTCAAAAGGCCGATACAATATTAAAAGCCTATCGGGCTTATCATTTAGACATTCCAACGGCTTTATTATATCATAAAATCAGAGGGGCAGATAAATCATCTCTAAATGATACAGAGCGCATTATTTACGTTCAATCCCATATGCATAAAGCAACACCTGGAGATGTCTATTTCATACAATCGCACCTATCGGATGTTAAGCAAATGTTTCAAAAAGCCGGATATCGCCATTTATTAGATCCAATGATGATTGACGAATCGATGAAAATAGAGTATAATGTCATTCCAAATAATAAGGAGTAACCATGGCCTGGACAGAAGATAAAATAAAACAACTCAAAAAATTATGGAATAAAGGGCGCAGTACAATTGAAATTGCCAAAGAATTAGGTATATCCAAAAACTCAGTCGTCGGAAAAGCACATCGATTAGAATTAGCTAATCGACCATCCCCCATTAAGAAAAAAACAACTGCTGTTAAAAAGGCCGAAGTACAAAAACCAAAAGAAAAATGTACTTTAATGGATTTAAAATTAAGCACTTGTCATTGGCCTATCGGTGATCCATGTGATGAGGATTTCCATTTCTGTGGAAAACAGACCATGACCGGAAAACCATATTGCACAGAACATTGCAAGCTCGCTTATACGTCCATTAGAGAGTTATCCGAAAAAACGACAAAGTCGTCTTCCTCTAAACAGGACTAAATTATGTCAACACGCCCTACCATTTGTTTGGTTGACGGTTCCGGTTATATTTTTCGGGCCTTTTATGCTTTACCGCCAATGACACGTCCTGATGGCACCCCTGTTAATGCCGTCTTTGGTTTTATGAACATGTTGATGAATCTTAGTCAAGACAATCCATGCTCTCACATTGTTGTTATTTTTGATGCTAAGCGTCGTAATTTTCGGAATGATATTTACCCTGCTTACAAAGAAAATCGCAAAGAAACACCGCCTGAGTTAGTTCCTCAATTTCCCCTAATACGACAAGCGGCAGAAGCTCTTAATATCCCATGGTTGGAAATGGAGGGATATGAAGCCGACGATTTAATCGCCACCTATACACGTTTAGCCCTTAAACAAGGATGGGATGTTCGCATTATATCAGCAGATAAAGACTTAACCCAATTAAAACGAGAAGGTGTCTCTGTTTATGATCCGATGAAAAAGAAAATGATATCGGATGAAGATATCTTTAATAAATTCGGTGTAACACCAGATAAAATTGTTGATGTTCAATCTCTTATGGGGGATGCAATCGACAATGTTCCAGGAGCTGTCGGCATAGGCCCCAAAACAGCAGCACAACTTATCAATCAATTTGGAGACCTGGACACATTGCTTGCAAGACTGGATGAAATTCCTCAGCCAAAGCGCCGGGATGGCCTTAAAAGAGACAAAGATCAAATTTTAATCTCCCGTCAATTGGTACGATTAGATGATAATGCTCCGGTCAATATAAAGCTAGAAGAATTTGCCGTACGTGAACCAAATATCAACACTATTCTATCTTTTTTACAGGAAAATAATTTTAAAAGCCTGATAACACGTGTTCAAAATTGGACAAATAAACGCTCTCAGACTGTTAATACAGCAAAAACAATTGACTCTTCTATTCAAAATACAGACTTAACACAACCCAAAATATCGGAAACAGCTATTTTAGACAATGAACAATCGATTGAAAAACAATACGATTTAATTCAAACAGAAGAGGCTTTACGTCAATGGATTAGCACAATAAAAGATAAAGTTGCCATTGATACAGAAACAAATGGAATCGATGCTATGACGGCAAAATTAGTCGGTTTTTCATTGGCAACATCAGCGGGCAAGGCCTGTTATATTCCTTTGCGTCATGGTGGCGAAGAAGAAACAGAACCTTTGGATTTATTTTCTTTTCAAACACAAAGCAACCGTCCTCAACAGATTTCCGTCAAAAAGGCTTTAGCTCTCTTAAAACCTGTTTTAGAAAACCCATCTATAACCAAAATAGGTCACAATATTAAGTATGATTTGCATATTTTAGCGAAAGAGTATGACTCCGATTTTATATGTACCCCTATTGAAGATACAATGGTAATGAGCAGTGTTCTTGACGGATCGAAACACGGACATGGCATGGATGAATTAGCCTCTTTGTTTCTGAATTATAATACAATAAAGTACACTGATGTATGTGGAACAGGTCGTTCTAAAATAACATTTGATGCGGTTCCCTTGGATAAAGCATGCGAATATGCCGCCGAAGATGCAGATATTACACTCCGCTTGTACGAGCTATTTTCTAACCGCATACAGATTGAAGATACAGCCCATATTTATCAAACTATTGATAAACCTCTTATCGATATTTTATTCCGAATGGAAGAAAAAGGTATTCTGGTAGACAGGAACAGATTAGTACAAACAGGAGAATTACTAACACAACAATTGTCTCGTCTAACGGAAGAAATATATACAGTTGCTGGCGAAAAATTTAACATCAACTCTCCGGCACAGTTAGGAACCATTTTATTTGAAAAACAAGGAATTAAAGGTGGCAAAAAAGGAGCAAATGGTGCCTGGACAACAGATGTTAAAGTATTGGAAAATTTAGCCTCAGAGGGTTCAGAGCTCGCACGCCTTGTCCTGGATTATCGGGGATATGCCAAACTTAAAAGTACTTACGTTGACGCCTTGCTATCCGTATCAGAAAAAGAACCACGGGTGCACACATCGTTTTCTTTAACAGCAACAAATACAGGACGATTGGCATCCTCTGATCCGAACTTGCAAAATATCCCTATCCGGACAGAATACGGTAAAGAAATTCGACGGGCCTTTGTTGCTCGAAAGGGATATAAATTAATCGCAGCCGATTATTCACAAATTGAACTTCGTCTCATGGCAGAGGTTGCTAATGTCACACGACTTAAAGAATCATTTTGTCATAATGAAGATATTCATGCGCGTACTGCCTCTCAAATCTTCAATATACCATTAGATCAAATTAACAGCGATACACGACGCCAAGCTAAAGCCATTAACTTTGGTATCATCTATGGTATTTCAGCGTTTGGATTAGCTAACAATTTAGGAATTTCACGTTCTGATGCCAAACAATATATTGATGCCTATTTTGAACAATATCCAGAAATTCGGACCTATATGCAGCAAACAGAAACTTTTGCCTTAGCTAATGGATATGTTTTAACACCGTTTGGACGCAAATGCTTTATTCAAGGATTAAACGAAGGACGAACCCGCAGTTTTGCCCTACGGGCTGCCATCAATGCTCCGATACAAGGAGGCGCTGCAGACATTATAAAAAAAGCAATGCAAGCCATTGACACAAAATTAAAAACAGCGGGATTGGATTGTACATTGTTATTACAAGTACATGACGAATTAGTGTTTGAAGTTTTAGAAAAAGATATCGTCACAGCATCACAACTCATCAAAGAAAGTATGGAGACGATTGTACCCTTATCTATTCCTCTTATCACCGATATCGGTGTCGGAGATAATTGGAAAGATGCTCATTAAAAAAGCGGTTTAAAACCGCTTTTTTAATAGTCATCATTCGGAATTTGAATTGGTGTTTTTTTCGTTGTCAGTTTAGGTTGACGAGACTTAATGTCGGGAACCATTTCAACAATCGCATCATATAATTCCTTTAAACTATTAGAATACAAGTGATCTGCTTTGGGTAGCATTTTATATTCCACATGAACGAAACGATGGTTATCCAATTGTTCTGCCAACATGGCGACCGACGATTCGTCTACAACCGTATCCTGGCCCCCTTGAACAATTAAACCAGATGCCGGACAAGGTGATAAAAAGCTAAAATCATACATATCTGTCGGTGGCGTTACAAATACAAATCCCTTAATTTCAGGGCGACGCATTAGAACCTGAGCCGCAATCCATGCCCCGAAAGAATACCCAGCAATCCAACATTGATTTGATTCAGAATCCATGTTTTGCAACCAATCTAACGCAGCAATAGCATCACTCAATTCACCAACACCAGTCCCATCGATTTCACCTTGAGAATGACCCACGCCTCTATAATTAAAGCGTAATACAGAAAATCCCATATTAACAAAAGATTGGAAAACAGCATAAGTCACCCGGTTATTCATTGTCCCGCCTTGTTGCGGATTAGGATGCAATACCAACACCAAAGGGGCGCGCGGATTTTCCGAACGATGAAAGCGTCCTTCTAAACGACCGACGGCGCCATTAAAAAAAACTTCTGCCATTATCAATTATCCTTTCGTTCTATAATAGATTAAAATGCTTTTATTTTTTTAAAGACTATAATATTTTTTCAAAAATTGCAAGATTTTTGTTGACTTCCTATAAAAATACGGGTATATATATGTACAAGGTTATGGCGAAGTAGCTCAGATGGTAGAGCAGAGGAATCATAATCCTTGTGTCGGGGGTTCGATCCCCTCCTTCGCTACCAGTTATAAAGACAGTCCGAAAGGACTGTCTTTTTTGTAATTAAAATCTATTATTACTATCCATTCAGAGAGAACAATTCCATCTGTGTCTAATCATCGACAGAAAGGTTAATTTTCAATCTTATTTTAAGATTATTTATTAGAATATTAATCCCACCTTGAAACAAAGTCATAATCACGTATCAAAAACAAACAAATTGACACCCTATTTTAAAATTGATATACTTTTTAAACCATTTTAGAGGAGATATATAAATGGAAAACAATAGAACTTTAAACTTTTATAATCAACATGCCAAAGAGTATGCTGATAAAACATTGGATGCAGATATGTTAAAACAACAACAAGCCTTTGTTTCATATTTGCCACAAAACGCACTTATTTTAGATCTTGGGTGTGGGGCTGGCCGTGATAGCAAAGCATTCCAAAAAGCAGATTATCGTGTTATTGCTGTTGATGGTTCCCTTGAACTATGTAAAATTGCTCGTTCTCATTTATCTTGTCCAGTTATTTGTTCGAAATTTGAAGATTATAATCCAACAGAATCTTTTGATGGAATATGGGCAAATTCATCCCTATTGCATTTAGAAAAAAATGAGATAGAAAAAGTTTTAAGAAAATTATTAAAAAATTTAAAAGAAAATGGTATTTTTTATCTATCTTTTAAATATGGTACTGATTGCGGTTTTAAGAATGAACGATTCTTTCAAAATATGACTGAAGACTCTTTTCAAGAAATAATTCATAATATACCTGGTTATGAACTTATTATGGCCAATATTGATATTGAAAAAAGAGAAAATGCAGAAGTTAAATGGTTAAATATCTTTCTAAGGAAAAATAAATAAAATTCAAAAATATGTTTTAAACTGATTTCGTCGAAAAATCTTTATAAAAAGTTTCGTTAGTATATTTGCTGCGATATGTATTCATCTTCGTATTTCATACGAAATGCGAAGATGAATCACTACAAAAATACTCACATACGCTTTCTGTATGAGAAGAAAAGACGATACGACAACTCCTTCAATAAGGAGTAGCACTTTTTATTATATTTTTTATAAACATTCACTTTCCTTTTAACGCGCGTTTCATAAATCAAAAAATGCCAGAACGAAAGATAATGAATTGAAAAAAGATTTATCAAGGGGAAAATTCATATGGACAAATATATTTTTATTGCAAATGGATAGAATTAAATAAAAAAGATTACTTTTATCAATTACTCACTTCTGCAACCACTTACAGGCAAAACCAATACTCTAAGAAGTAAAAAAGAATAAACTATACCTTCATCACCTCTCAATTTCCATATCAGAGCATAGAAAAAATGGAGATAAAAAATATAGGAACAGCTGTAAAATTAAAAATAATTAAAAAAGAATCGCCCTTTTTAAGGGCGATAATTTTACTTTTTATCCTTTTTCTGCCACTTAGGTGTCCGAGGGCGATTAGCATACGGATTTTCCCGTTTCCGCATATGAATGCGAATAGGAACCCCCACCAAGCCAAATTGTTCTCTTAACCCATTTGACAAATACCGCAGATAAGATTCCGGCAATTGGTCTGGATTACTCGAAAAAATGACAAAAGTCGGTGGACGAGCATTAACCTGAGTCATATATTTCATCGGAATACGACGCCCATTCCGAGCTATCGGAGTCGGATGAGCCTCTGTCATAGCCTTTAAAAATGCATTCATTTTATGTGTCGGAACTCGTTTATTCCACAGTTTATAAATATGGAATACAGCCGTCATCATCGGATCTATACCGTAGCCCGTCTTAGCAGAAATCGTCACGATAGGCAATCCCTTTACCTGTTGTAAAGAGCTTTCCATTTTTTCTTTTAACTCTGCCAAAACTTGGCGTTGATTTGGAACAGAATCCCATTTATTCAAAGCAATAATCAAACCTCGCCCTTCATCCAAAACTTTAGAGGCGATCATCAAATCCTGTCTTTCCATCGGTTGATTAGCATCTAAAACCAAAATAACAACCTCTGCAAAATCAATGGTATTACGAGTATCCGCTGCCGATATCTTTTCCAAATCATCCTCAACTTTACCATATTTTCGCAACCCAGCAGTATCCGTCAATAAAATCTTATTACCCTTCCATTCCCAAGGTACTGTAATCGCATCACGAGTAACACCCGCCTCTGGCCCTGTTAATAACCGTTCGTTTCCTAGCAACCGGTTAATCAAGGTTGATTTACCCACATTCGGACGCCCCACAATAGCTAACCGCAAAGGTCTATCTGGCGTTTCTTCAGGTTCTTCCTCCAAAATAACATCCCCATTTTCATCTTTCTTAGGCGCCGGAAACAAAGGCTTTAACAAAGCATACAGCTCTTTCATACCTAACCCATGTTCGGCAGATACCGGTAAAGGATCTCCTAACCCCAAACGATACAAGTCTGCAAGCATATGCATTTGCATTTTGCCTTCACACTTGTTCGCCAACAAAAATACAGGCTTATCCAATTGACGTAGCTGACGAGCCAAACGCTCATCCAAACGTGTCATTTCACCTCGTGCATCGGCAACCATCAGAATAATATCCGCCTCTGCTATAGCAACTTCCGTCTGGCGCCACATAGCCTCTGCTAAGGATGTTGTTTCTTCCAACCCCGCCGTATCAATCAAACGGAAAGTTAAATCTTGCAAAGAAGCATCCGCTTCTTTTCTATCCCGAGTTACCCCCGGTCTATCATGCACAATCGCCATACGACGACCACATAACCGATTAAATAAAGTAGACTTTCCAACGTTCGTTCTACCAACAATTGCTACTGTCTTCATTTTTTATCCTATTGATATAAATATAAATTTCCATCGCTTGTCAAAACAAGCATTTTATCCTGAACAATAACAGGAGCTACCCCAATCGGAGCAATTTTATCACGCCGAAGTTCTTCCCCTGAAATAGCATCGAACCAAACAATATCCCCTTGTGAAGAGGTCAAAATCAACTTTCCACCCGCGATGACCGGTCCTTGCCAAACAACATCTGAAGCTGATAATTTTTTATCCCAATAACAATGACCGTTACGAGTATCCATGGCCTTTAACTGATTTTGATTATCAATTAAAAAGAGAGCTGTTCCTGAAACAAGGGGTGTTGTCCGACCGCCAATTGGCTTTGTCCATAAAGCACGTCCATCCACCAAACGATAAGCCCCCATTTTCCCAGCATTACCAATCAAATAAACATTTTTTCCATCAATAACCGGAGAAGCCGAAACATGGGGCAAATCCTGTATCAGACTAAATGTACGGGCATGCCACATCGTTTCAGACCAACGCAGCCCCCCGCCATCAACCGTATATGTATTCACAAGTCCTGTTGTTGTCGGAACAACAATCATCTCTTCGGAAACTGCCGGTGTTGCCATACCTAAAAATGTTGTTGCTGCCCCCTGCCCTGCAAGAGTCCAAAGCATTTTTCCATTTCTTTTATCCAACGCAATAACATCATTATTTAAAGATGTAACAAATAAACGATTTCCGACAACAACCGGACCGGTTCTAAGAGACATATTTGTCTTTTGTTCCCAATTCAATTTTCCTTCGCCATCCAAAGACACAATTTGTCCGTCACCTGATACGAGATAAAGATTTCCCTTATCCCGCGTCAGGCCAACACTTTTAACTACAGAACGATCCGACACTGGTAGTTCTTTTCGCCACAACCTCTGACCATCACTCATGCGTGTTGCTTGTAACACAAAATGAGAGTCTAACGTATAAATTGTATCCTGAACAACAATCGGCGCCACCTGCATGACACCATTCGACGACACCCCCTCACCTATTGAAATACGCCATTTCTGTTTCACTGTTTCGGGCAAAGCGACATGGGGGCGATTGTTGGTTGTATAAGCATAAACAGAAGACCAAACTTCATTTTTTTTCAGAGGTCCGATACGCATAGAAGAAGACGTCATATTAACATCTTCCCTCTGGTAAGTATCCAAACTTAAGCGGCCCTCCTTAGGAGCTTTAGGGCCTGTATCGGCACACCCGACTAAAATAAGCCCCGACAAAACACAAGCCAACCACTTTTTTAACATATTACTTCTGAGCCTCAGCCAATAAATAGGTCAAACGCTCCCGTATCGGTAGAGGTATTTTTTCAGACGATAAAGCCTGTTCAATGACCCGAACTGCTGATACTTTATCATCCGACTGCAAAGACAACAATGCAGATAACTCTGCCGCCGACGCAGAAAAAGAAGCATTATCAGACACCATCAATGGCGCCAACAGTTGTTGCAATTCTGTTGAATTTCCATCTTCTATTTGATGACCAACAAAACTTAATGTTGCTACAGAACGCAAATATGACGGCGCTTTTGTATTATTCATAACATCCTGCAAAATCGCCAGTGCATCCTGTTTTTTATCCATAGAAAATAAAATACCTGCCGATTCCAGTTGCGCTAAATAACGATATCCCGTTTTTCCTGTTTCAGACAAAGCGTCTAATTGTGTCACAGCCTGTTCTGCTTGCCCTGTATAAGCATTAAAGACAGCGGCTTCATACCGATCAGATTCACTCAAGCGTGTTTTTTGCCACCACGATTTATGAGCTTCGTATCCAACAGCGCTGCCGACCACCAAAATAATACCGCCAATAATTAGCCAACGATAACGCCGCCACAGATTAGCCAAGCGTTCTTGTTGTAATTCTTCGTCAACTTCCCGTTCAAAAATACGTTGCTGAATGCGTGCTGCTTCATCACAACTACCACAACCGACACAATTGCCACAAGATTTCTTTTTCGTATTCTTTGCCATAACAATTTCCTTTTTATATTATATAGTGCGTTACTTATACCCCAAAAATCAACAAATCGCAACTTTTTATTTTTCTTTTCGAGGCAACAACCCCATAATCGGCAACGCGATGCGAGATGGCAAAAAGCTACCCAACCATGCCCCAAACACCATAACAAACGGGAAAGCGATAATAGCCGGCCGCTTAACCAATCTCTTTTTAATGATATCTGCCGCCTTGGATGCCTTCATCAAAAAGGGCATATAAAACTTATTCTTATCCGTCAACGGAGTTTCCACGAAACCAGGACAAACAACGGACACATCTACACCTTCTGCTTTTAAAACACCATGTAAAGCCTCTCCCCACGCCTTAACGCATGCTTTTGAGGCAGAATAAGCCGGACAGCTGGACATTCCTCGATAGGCCGCTATAGAACTAATGATGGCAATTTGACCACTGCGCCGTTTTTTCATCAAGTCAACCGCTGGTAACACAGTATTCACAACACCAAAGACATTTGTTTCAAAAATAGTACGACTACGAGAAGAACTTTCCGTACCACCTAAAACACCGGCAGAAACACCTGCGTTTGCAATAACTAAATCAAACGGATTAATATCCCAAGCCTTCTTTATAGCCCTCTCCGAAGATGCCGCATCCGTTACATCGAACAAATATGTATATACTTCAGCCCCCTGTTTACGACAAGCATCAGCAGAAATCTGCAAACGGTCCCCGTTTCGCCCACACAGAAACAAGGTAACCCCAGGCGCTGCATAAGACTGAGCCAAAGCCCGACCAATACCGCTGGAAGCCCCCGTAATGAAGATAGAACGCGGATATCCGTCAACTGTTTTTTGGGCATCAGAAACTGGCATAAATAACCTCCTCAATAAAAAAATGCAAAATTTTAAAAAAATGTCTTGACAATCTATTCTAATGCAGTATAATGCAAATGTCTAGTAAAAAATGCAGCCTCTGTGGCGAAATTGGTAGACGCGACAGACTCAAAATCTGTTGATAGCAATATCATGCTGGTTCAAGTCCGGCCAGAGGTACCAAACATTACAACCGTTCCGATTGGGACGGTTTTTTTATTGTTTTGCAAGTATTTGTGAGAGTTCGATAATAGTTCGATTTTGGATGGCTCAATTTTCTCATTTATCGAACTCTTCTTTGAGATTTTCTTGTAAAACAATGAGTTGTGTCAGTTCGAGTTTAACTAGAACCTAAAAGGAATAATAGTTTTCTTGAAAATTTTGATTCATTTTGATATAATCCAAAGTATGAAAGAAAAGAAATACATATCCAATATTCCTGAACTCATGCAAGAATGGGATTATGAAGCTAATGCTGAATTGGATCCAACAAAATTAACTGTTGGAAGTAATAAAAAAGCTTGTTGGAAATGCGTGAAGTGTGGTGGAAAATGGCAAACTCATATTTGTGGTCGAACAGGAAAAGAAAATAAACATCATACAGGTTGTCCATATTGTGCTAGTCAAAAAGTTCTTACAGGTTTTAATGATTTTGCAACGAAATATCCTAATATTGTAAAGCAGTGGCACCCAACTAAAAATATTTTAAAACCAACAGAAGTAATGCCTGGTACTTCAAAAAAAGTTTGGTGGATATGTTCAAAGGGCCATGAGTATGAACAGGCTGTTAATGCAAGAGTTCTTCATCCTGATTCTTGTCCTATATGTTCAGGTCGAAGAGTTGCTATAAGAATAAACGACTTACAATCAAGATATCCAGAAGTGGCTAAAGAATGGCATAAAGAGAAAAATGGCGATATTTTACCAACAGCAATTACTTGGGGTAGTAATAAAAAATTTTGGTGGAAATGCTCTAAATGTGAATATGAATGGCAAGCAAGGGTTTCTGATAGAACAAGAGGTTGTAATGGGTGTCCCGCTTGTGCTAATAAATCTTTATTTAATGGATATAATGATTTAGCAACTAGATTTTCTGAAATAGCTAAACAATGGCATCCTACTAAAAATGGTGATTTGACACCATCAGATGTTGTTAGTGGAAGTGGAAAGAAAGTTTGGTGGATTTGTTCTAAAGGTCATGAATTTTTACAATCTATTAGACAACGAACATGTGTTAAACTGGGATGTCCCACTTGTGCAAATCAAAATATACTTATTGGTTATAATGATTTGCTAACAACCCATCCTGAAATAGTAAAAGAATGGCATCCGACTAAAAATGGCAATTTAACACCATCAGATGTAATTGCTGGAAGCAAAAGAAAGGTATGGTGGATTTGTTCAAATGGACATTCATATGAGCAATCACTGGATAAAAGAACTAGACGTAACTATAATTGCCCCTATTGTTCTGGTGAAAAAGTGTGGAAAGGGTACAATGATTTAGCAATAATTAATCCACGTTTAGCAAGTGAATGGCATCTAATAAAAAATGGAAATTTAAAACCTATAGATGTTACAGGAGGTAGCGGAAAACGAGTTTGGTGGAAATGCCCGATAGGGCACGAATATCAAGCTGTTGTGAGGGATAGGAATAAAGATGGTACAAATTGTCCAATTTGTAATTTAAGAAAATCAACTTCATTTCCAGAGCAAGCAATTCTATATTATGTCAAGAAACTTTGGCCCAACTCCGTAAATAAATACAAAGGTTGTTTTAATAATACTATGGAATTTGATGTTTATATTCCAGAACTTAAAATCGCTATTGAATACGATGGTGCTCAATGGCATAAGACAGATTCTGAATATAAAAGAGAAGTAAAAAAATATGAATTTTGTAAGGAAAATGAAATTTTCCTCATTCGGGTGAAGGAACAAGCAAAACAACAATGGAATGACACAGCTGATAAAATTTATTATGTGCCAAAAATAAATAGAAGAAATTTTTATCCATTGGAACGGATAATACTTCATCTTTTGGAGACAATAAGAGGTTTAAAAGAACCTTTTTGGACAATCAATATTGAGAAAGATAAAAATGAAATACTTAATTATCTTTCAAAAATTGATAACTCATTAGCAGATATAAGACCGGATGTTGCTACAAAATGGAATTATGAAAAAAATGCTAATTTGACACCAAATATGTTTTCTGTTAGTTCAAATGAAGTGCTTTGGTGGAAATGTCCAGATTGTGGAAAAGAGTGGAAAACAAGTATCAACTGTATGACAAGAACAGGAAGATTGGGCTGTCCTGATTGTTCAAAAATTCAGCAAGGTAAAACATTTATAAAACTTCGAGTTAAACAAAGAGGTTCATTAGCTGAAAATATGCCTGAATTAGCTAAAGAATGGCATCCAACAAAGAATGGCGATTTAACACCTAATGATATAACTGTAGGAAGATTTAAACCCGTATGGTGGAAATGTCAAAAGTGTGGATATGAATGGCAATCTAGTCCAAATAATAGAAAAAAAGGTGTTGGATGTCCTTGTTGTGCTGGTAGAGTTCCATTAAAAGGGATAAATGATTTAAAGACAAAGTATCCAGAAATAGCAAAAGAGTGGGATTATGATAAAAATTATCCTGTTAAACCTGAAGATGTCTTGCCCAAAAGTGGTATTAAAAGATGGTGGAAATGTTCTAAATGTGGAAAGGAATATCAATTAACACCAAATG
>JAZRBO010000042.1:0-4780 GCA_045635125.1 Alphaproteobacteria bacterium
CTGTGACATGATCATCGATTCCGATTGGGCTTTACCGACAGCAATGAAAGTCGGGGAAACGGTTGTCAGGGATGATACCGAATGCGCCGAAGGTGCTAATACCATGACTTTTGCCTTTAATAATACGCTGGGGAGCGGGGCTGCCGGAAATGGCGGTAATGGCGAGGGGAATGAGGGGAATGATACCCCCGTGACAGAGCCGACAGATACCCCAACACAACAATGTGATGCGGGTTTCTATCCGTTGCCTGATGGGACATGTAAAGAGGATACAAAATGTTCTGATCCAAATCAGTTTTGGAATATTGTAGTCAATAATTGGAGTGGTGATTGTGTTTCATGTCCGACAGAGGGGAATCCAGTTCGGAATAATTTATCAGATATAGAGGATAGTTGTACTAAGTGCGCTGATGCCCAAGTGGGCGGGGTCGATCCTTCCTACTGCGTCTGGTGCCCCTCCAATCGAGTTACCTGTGGGGACACCTGTTGTGGCGAGGGGCAACGGTGTCGCATGGATAGATCTGGATGGCCTTATACTTATGAATGTACCAGCAGTTTGGATTCAACGGAGAATGAATGTTTTACGAATGCGGATTGTAATAATGGATCAGAAACGGGGAGTTATTACTGTCAGAATCCCCTTGCTTGTACCCAGACGATTGGGACATGTCAGCCGGCAAGGTTGGGTAACAATGAGGCAAGTATTAACTTCCATGGAAAGCCCATGAAACGGTCAGCGAATTATATGAGTTGGGATGCGGCGAAAAACTTCTGTGCTGCGCATAATATGCGTTTATTAAACCTACGTGATTATTGTACGGATGATGAAATAAAAGAAAGGAAATGTCCGGCGTTAGCCGTCACGAATGATTCTAATTGGTCTGGTTGGACAGGAGCGGCCCCTGCTTCTTGCTATGCCTATCGCGTAACCCTCTCGTCTGGGGGGGTCGGCGTCATGACTCGTAACATGGACTCTGGCGTCGCTCTTTGTGTGGATTTCTGAGCTTTTTAAGGGTGTCTTGACGCCTTTTGGGCAGAGGAAACAAACAGGCGATCCGGTCGGGTCGCCTGTTTGGTGTTGGGGGTGTTTATGGCCTCCGGCAGGGTGGAAATAATGCCTCTGGATTCCCGATCGAGTCGGGAATGACAAAAGGTGGCGGTTGTTAAAAGGCCTTCGGCAGAGAGGAATGGGGTGCCTCTGGATTCCCGATCCCGCTTCGCTCGTCGGGAATGACGGGAGAGGGGAAGTCGGGAATGACAAAAAAGGGTAGGGTGGAAACAGATTGCTTGGGATTGAGGTGGGCTATGGAAAGAGCAGGGATAGAGCAGACTTAGAGGTAGAACAAAGAGGTGTTTTTCGGATAGAATCTCAATCACGTCCTATAAAACGCATTAACACCAGTTAGGATGTTTCTTTTCCTTGACTTTTGGGACAAAATGTCCTATCTCTTTACATATGATTTTAAACAAATTAAAGGAATAGTATGAATTTAAAAAGCTTATTCGGATCAGCTAATGACCGTTATTTACGTCGTTTCAAAAAAACAATTGCCCATATTAATGCTTTAGAACCAGAATATGAAGCCCTTAGTGATGAAGCTTTGCGGGCTAAAACTCAGGAATTTAAAGAGCGTTTGGCCGCCGGTGCGACAACAGATGATTTGTTGCCAGAGGCTTTTGCGGCCGTTCGGGAAGCCGCCAAGAGAACTTTAGGGCTACGTCCTTTTGATGTTCAGTTGTTAGGCGGTATCGTTCTGCATAAGGGTAAAATTGCCGAAATGAGAACTGGTGAAGGTAAAACGCTTGTGGCGACGCTTCCTGTTTATTTAAATGCTTTGTCCGGTAAAGGCGTTCATGTTGTGACAGTCAATGATTATTTGGCTAAACGGGATAGTGAATGGATGGGACAAATCTATCGCTTTTTAGGGTTAACCGTCGGATGTTTAACGCATGAAATAGAAGGGGCTGCACGAAAGGAAGCTTATGTCTGTGATATTACGTATGCCACAAATAACGAATTAGGATTTGACTATTTGCGGGATAATATGCGTTTCGCGTTACAGGACATGGTGCAACGGCCATTCCACTACGCTATTGTGGATGAAGTGGATTCCATTTTAATCGATGAAGCACGGACACCTCTGATCATTTCAGGGCAGGCCGAAGATTCTTCTGAACGATACAAAGCCGTTGATCATATTATGCTTCGTTTAAAACCAGAGTACTATGAGAAAGATGAAAAGCATAAAAATGTTACTCTGACAGATGCCGGTACAGAATTTATTGAAGATGAATTACAGGGAATGGGGTTAATCCAAGGGTCCTTATATGATGTTGATAATATTGCCTTTGTTCATCACGTGGAGCAAGCTTTACGGGCTCATACGCTCTTTGCCCGAGATGTTGACTATATTGTCAAAGACGGTAAGGTTATGATTATCGATGAATTCACCGGACGGATCATGAATGGTCGGCGTTATTCTAATGGTTTGCATCAAGCGTTGGAAGCAAAAGAAGGCGTTGATATTCAGGCTGAAAATCAGACGCTCGCTTCTATTACTTTCCAAAACTATTTCCGTTTGTATCCGAAATTGTCAGGTATGACGGGAACCGCTATGACAGAAGCCGGGGAATTCGATGATATTTATAGATTGGAAGTTATTGAAATTCCAACAAACAAACCATCCGGTCGTATCGATGAACAAGATGTTATCTATCGGACGGCTGAGGAAAAATATGCCGCTATTATCGATGACATTATTGCTGCCCACAATCGGCAACAGCCTGTGTTGGTAGGAACAACCTCTATCGAAAAATCTGAAATTTTGGCCGATTTGCTCCGTAAAAAAGCTGATTTCCCATTTAACGTTTTGAATGCTCGTCATCATGAGAAAGAAGCCCAGATCGTTGCTCAAGCCGGTCGCCCAGGAGCCGTAACTATTGCTACAAATATGGCTGGGCGGGGAACGGATATTCAGCTCGGCGGTAATTTTGATATGCGAATGGCCGAAGAGCGGGAACTCCATCCGAATATAGACGAACAGACGTTAGCAGATAAGATTCGGGCCGAAATTGCCGCCGGTAAAGAAATTGCTTTGAAGGCGGGCGGATTATATGTTCTTGGTTCCGAACGTCATGAAAGTCGGCGGATTGATAACCAACTGCGGGGACGTTCAGGTCGTCAGGGAGATCCAGGGCTTAGTAAGTTTTATGTGTCTTTGGAAGATGATTTAATGCGCATTTTTGGTTCGGAACGGATTGGCAACATTTTGAAAACAATGGGAATGCCAAAAGGGCAAGCCATTGTCCATCCGTGGATCAGTAAAGCAATTGCTAAGGCTCAACAAAAAGTGGAAGCTTATCATTTTGATGTGCGTAAAAATTTGCTTAAATTCGATGACGTCATGAATGATCAGCGTAAAGTCATTTATGAACAACGACGTGAATTGATGACAGCAGAAAGTGTCGATGATACAATTCAAGATATGCGGGATGATTGTATTCAAAATCTGGTGTATTCTCTTGCGCCTCAAAAATCAATACCAGAAGATTGGGATGTGAATGCTCTACATGCCGGTGCCGCTGAATTGCTTGGGCTTGATATTCCCTTTACAGCTTGGGTCAAAGAACCGGGAATAACACCAGAGGATATGGTGCGTCGTTTGGGAGATCGGGCAAATACGGCTATTGCAACAAAAATGGCTATTTTGCCGCCAGAAGTTCAAAGAGATTTGAAAAAGGGTATCCTGATTCAAGCAATTGATCAATATTGGAAAGAGCATTTGCAGATGTTGGATTTCTTAAAAACATCTATAGGATTACGCTCTTATGGTCAGCAAAATCCGTTGAATGCGTACAAGCAAGAGGCTTTTACCTTGTTTGAAGGGTTGCTGAATCGGGTGCGGGAACGGGTGACAAAGTTAATTTGCTTTGCCGAATTCCAAGTACGGAAAACGGCTGAAGCTGGTCGACCGGAAAAGCCAGAGCCAGATATGCCAACACCAAATATGGACCAGAGACGGGAAATGCCTGACCATCCATTGCAAGACAAGGGCAAAAAGGGTGTGTCAGAAATGACTCAAGAACGGATTTCCCGTAATGCATTGTGCCCCTGTGGATCGGGTAAAAAATACAAGCATTGTTGTGGTCAAATATCGTAAATTGTGTGTTTGATAGTATAAAGAATCAGTCTAATAAGGCATTGCGTGTTAACATTCTTATATAAGGAATATAAATTATGGCAATGAAAAATAAATTCGGTTATTCAATGATCAAAATTTTGAGTGTTTTGGTTATTATCGGTGGTATCGCCGGTTGTGCAATGGCTATGAACAGCGAAGAGGTTGAAAATGAAATCCTCGACGCAGCTAGTAAAACAGCTATCCTTGCTATGGTAGCTAATGACGGTGCTGGTGCAGAATACACATGGAGTCATTCTGTTGTTCCATGCGCAACAAAAATCCAATCTACTTCCGAAGGCGTTGTATCTATTACATTTGCTGAAGGGTGTGATGATGTAAAAACTAACATTGAAACTTTAGCTAAAGGACGTACAGAGGGATGTACTAAAGAGGATGGTGCAGATTTATGCATCGACTTCGGTAGATAATTATTGCAGTATTTTTTGCTTGATAAAAAAATAGCAATACATACCTGTTTTAATCCTGTTTTAAGAAAATTTTCCTATAACAGCCCTAAAACAATCGCTAAAAGTAAATTTTTACTAAACAATACATACTTTTTTTAAAAATGAGTGCTTTTTATAAAAAAAACACTTGCA
>JAZRBO010000043.1:0-18888 GCA_045635125.1 Alphaproteobacteria bacterium
TGAAGGAATATGTGTATTTGATAAGAATTTTGATAGAAAATATACTACCGGAGGTGGCAATAATGGGAAAACGTGGCTTTGGATGGATAATGGATATGAAGCGTCTTGGTATGCAGATGGTGCTTATATAGACAGATATTCGTCATCCTTCGCAGGTCCTGCTCTTTGTATTAAATAAAAATACAACTAAAACATACAAAAAATCCGCCCATTCGGGCGGTTTTTTTGTTGGAGGATTTAGATCATTATTTGTTATAGTTGTATCTGAGATTTACTCTTCCCCCTACCCTAAAACATCTCATGATAGCTTTCTGACCATCCTCGATACATACAAACAGTTTTGCGCTCAATACCATAAAAAAAGGGAAGCATTGGCTTCCCTTTTCTAAAACAGTCCTTAGACCGATTATTTCGTTTCTTCAGCTGTTTCCGTTTCAACTTCAACAATTTGTCCGGAATCTTGGCCTTTAGCCGTTACATCCCGATCTACCAATTCAACGATAGCCATCGGAGCGCAATCCCCAAAACGGAAGCCCGCCTTTAAAACACGAACATAACCACCTTGACGTTCTTTATAACGTGGTCCTAAAACAGTCAACAACTTTTCAACCATTTTTTCATCACGCAAGAAAGACAACAATTGACGACGAATGTGCAAGTTGTTTTCTTTTGCTTTTGTAACCAATTTTTCAAAAATCGGACGTAATTCTTTTGCTTTTGGCAAAGTTGTTTTGATTTGTTCGTGTTTAACCAACGCAACAGCCATATTGGCAAACATAGCCCGACGATGAGCAATCTTTTTGTTTAATGTTCTTTTCTTAAAACCGTGACGCATGTTATCTTTCCTTTCATTTTTCTAGGCCTTGAACGCGCAAAGCCGATAACGTTAACTAACCATCCACACCCGGTTTAGGCAATGCAAAGGTCAGACGCCGGAAACCATTTCCGGCGATTTTTTAGACTTATTCTTCTGTGTCTACCGTAGCGGACAACTCTTCCAAATCTTCAGGAGGCCATCCTTCTACCTGCATACCCAGATGCAAATCCATACCTGCCAACAATTCTTTGATTTCATTCAAAGATTTACGGCCAAAGTTTGGTGTCCGCAACATTTCAGCTTCTGTCTTTTGAACCAAATCACCAATGTAGATGATATTGTCATTCTTCAAACAGTTTGCAGAACGAACAGACAATTCTAATTCATCAACCTTCAATAATAAGTTCTTATTGAACGGCAATTCAGCAATTTTGTCTTCTAATGTTGCTTCTTCTGGTTCTTCAAAGTTAATAAAGACCTTCAATTGATCCTGTAAAATACGAGCTGCCAATGCAACTGCATCTTCCGGCGTTACAACACCGTTTGTTTCAACCGTCAAATATAGCTTATCATAGTCTGTTTGTTGACCAACACGAGCATTAACCGTCTTATAAATAACGGATTTAACCGGTGAATAAATAGAATCAATCGGCAACAATCCAATCGGACAATCTTCCGGACGGTTTTGAGCCGCTGTCACATATCCCTTACCTGTATTGACAATCATTTCAATATCAATACTGGCGTCTTTTTCCAATGTACAAATAACCAAATCCGGATTCATCACTTCAACTGCGTGATTCGTCACAATCTGACCTGCAGTTACAACCCCAGGACCTACCGCATTCAAATAAATACGTTGTGGACCTTCAGCATCAACTTTCAAAGCCAATGATTTAATATTTAAAATAATTTCCGTTACATCTTCACGAACACCAGGAATGGAAGAAAATTCATGCAACACACCAGCAATCTTAATTGCCGTAACAGCGCCGCCTTGCAACGAAGACAACAAAACACGACGCAGAGCATTACCCAAAGTTGTCCCGAAACCACGTTCCAATGGTTCAACAACCATTGTGGCTTTCATCCCTGGAACGACTTGATTGTCAGAACATTTATCTGGTTTAATAAGCTCTTGCCAATTTTTTTGTATCATCATAAAAGGATCCCCTTTGTAAAGATAAAATCAGGAACAGAGGAACCCTCCCCTGTTCCGTGTTAAGATTAAACTCTCCGACGCTTCCGAGCGCGGCAACCGTTGTGTGGTAAAGATGTAATATCTTTAATAGAAGTAATTACCAAACCGGCGGCTTGGAAAGCACGCAATGCGGATTCACGTCCAGAACCAGGGCCCATAACGTACACTTCAATTGTTTTCAAGCCATGTTCCATTGCCTTACGAGCCGCATCATCCGCAGCCATTTGAGCCGCATACGGAGTGGATTTACGAGATCCTTTAAATCCCTTTAAACCAGCGGAAGACCATGCAATCGCATTTCCTTGCGTATCTGTGATCGTAACCATAGTGTTATTAAAAGAAGAGTTCACATGAGCAACGCCCACTGTGATATTCTTTTTATCGCGGTTTTTTGTCCGCGCTACTGTCTTTGTATCTGCCATAGCAATCTATCCTTTCCGATCCTTACTTCGTTACTTTCTTCTTGCCAGCAATCGCAACGGCTTTACCCTTACGAGTCCGAGCATTGGTATGTGTCCGTTGACCACGCACCGGTAAACCTTTCCGGTGACGAAGACCACGATAGCAGCCCAAATCCATTAAACGTTTGATATTCAAAGAAACTTCACGACGCAAGTCCCCTTCAACCTGATAAGAGCTATCAATGAGTTCACGGATTTTCAATGTTTCTTCATCCGTCAAGTCATTCACACGCTTATCAGCGGGAATGCCAACTTTCGTACAAATTTCTTCAGCTTTTTTCCGACCAATGCCGTAAATGTATGTCAAACCAATGACAACCAATTTAGACGTCGGAATATTTACACCAGCAATACGTGCCAAGGTACTTCTCCATTAAACCTATAAAAAATAATACAAAACTAAGTTCAGACCTTTTTATTAACACCTGAACGAGCGGGAATTATACTCTATTTTTCGTCAGATGTCAAGCCTGAAATCAGTATCCTACTATCTTTCTTATCTTTTCACTAACCACGTCAATGGGTCCCGTCCCATCAACGCACACTAAAAGCCCCTTTTCTTCGTAGTAAGGTATAACCGGAGCCGTCACACGGCGGTAATTGCGAAGTCTAGATACTACCGTTTCATAGGTATCGTCCGCCCGACGTGTGAATTCTTTACCCCCACAAACATCGCATACACCAAAGACGTTTGTCGGTTTAAACTTTTCATGATACAATGTACCACAGTTGGCACATTGACTGCGCCCAATAATACGATCTATAACGTATTCATCAGGAACTTGCAACAAAATAACTAAATCAACACCTAATTTGTTTTCAACAAAAAAAGGTTTACGTTGCATTTCTTCAAAAACTTCTGCCTGATCCAAGGTCCGAGGAAAACCATCAATGATATACCCTTTATGATTTTCTGGTTCCATAATTTTAGCTTCAATCCGATTAACAATATATTCCGCAGGAACCAGATTTCCCTTGTCGATAATTTCTTTAATTGCATTCCCTTCCGGAGTACCAGATAAAGTAGCTTCACGCAACAACTCTCCAGCCGAGTATGTATTAATTTTTAGCTTTTCCGAAAGGATAGCGCTTTGAGTTCCCTTACCACTCCCCGGAGGGCCCATCATCACAATATGTCTTGGCATTTTTTTATTTTCCGTCATATTATAACCGTCCTTTCAAACGTGCTTTTTTAATTAAACCTTCATACTGATGCGCAATTAAGTGAGATTGGATTTGACTGATTGTTTCCATTGTAACAGAAACTACAATCAATAAAGTTGTACCGCCTAAGAAAAAGGGAATTTGGAATGTCGCAATCAAAAACTCTGGCAAAATACACAAAGCCGTTAAATAAATAGCGCCTAATACCGTCAATCGAGTAATAACAAAATCCAAATAATCCGCAGTTGTTTTACCTGGACGAATACCTGCAATAAAACCACCTTGTTTTTTCAAGTTGTCTGCAATTTCCGTCGGATTTGATTGCGGTTGAATACTTGTATAAAAGAAAGTAAAGAAAATAATCAATGCCGCAAAAACAGCCATATAAACCCACTGCCCTGGCGTTAAATACATAGCGAGCTTTGAAACAAATTCTGAATCTGAACTTTGGCTAGAAAATTGTACAATAGCGACAGGAATTGCTAAAATAGCACTCGCAAAAATCGGAGGCATTACGCCCGTCGGATTAATTTTTAAAGGCAAGTGAGAGCTGACGCTTTGCATCATACGAGCACCCATTTGACGCTTCGGATACTGAATAACAATGCGACGTTGAGCCCGTTCAAACAAAACAACAATATAAATAACGGCAAAAACCAACGCCATAATAAATAAAAGTAAACCTGTTGACAAGGCCCCTGCCCGTCCCTCCTCAAAAATCCGAATCAAAGCCGATGGCATACCGGCAATAATACCAACCGTAATAATTAAAGAAGTACCATTTCCAATTCCACGAGCCGTAATTTGTTCACCCAACCAAACAACAAACATTGTTCCGCCTAACAAAGAAACAACCGTGGACAATTCAAACATAACTGGCGAAGCCATAATAACGGCACCGGCACTTTCTAAAGCGCGGGCCATAAAGAAAGCCTGAACACAGGTAATTAAAATCGTTAAATAACGGGTATATTGATTCATTTTTCGCATACCCGATTCGCCTTCTTTTTTCAAAGCGGATAAAGAAGGAATAACGCTGGCCCCCAACTGAATAATGATAGATGCCGAAATATACGGCATTATATTGAGGGCAAAAATAGACATCCGGGATAAAGCGCCCCCCGTAAAGGCGTTAAACATACCAATTAATCCACCACTATTGCTGGAAAAGAAATCATGCAATACCTGCGGATTGATTCCCGGAAAGGGGACATATGTCCCCAACCGGAAAACGATAAGCGCAAAGAGGGTGAACAACAACCTTTTCTGCAGATCTTTAGCCTTTGAAAAAGCTGATAAATCCATTCCAGATGCCATCTTCTCAGATAACGATACCATTGTTCACACTCCTCCTTTAATTACGCTTTTTTTGTTTTTTTCACTGTTTTTTCTTTTTTAGATGTTTTAACACCTTTTTCCAAAACAGTTGCTTTTTTCGGTTCAACAATTACTTGTCCGCCGACTTTTTCAACAGATGCAATAGCTGCTTTCGTTGCGCCAACTACACGAATAGTGACTTTTGTTGTCAATTCGCCAGTTCCGAGCAAACGAATACCATCACGCATATTTTTAACCAAACCGGCTTCCATTAATGCAATAGCATCAATTTCTTTATCAGTTGGCAAAATATTCGCTTCAATTGCTTTTTGAATCTTACCCAGGTTAATCTCGGCAAATATCAGACGGAAAACATTGTTAAATCCACGTTTTGGAGCCCGACGGTAGACGGGCATTTGACCGCCTTCAAAACCATTAACGGAAACACCTGTACGAGCTTTTTGACCTTTGAATCCACGGCCACCCGTCCGTCCCTTACCAGAACCGACACCACGGCCAACACGCATTAATGGCTTGCGTGCGCCTTTGTTATCACGAATTTCATTCAATTTCATGTTTTCTATTCCTTATTCTGCATTTTCCTGAGCAGTCGTTTCTCCATCACGACGGCCGACGATTTCGCCAACCTTTTTGCCACGTTTAGCAGCAACACTGCGAGGAGAGTACAAACGTTCTAAAGCGTCGAAAGTTGCCCGAATCATGTTATGCGGATTGGAAGAACCTGTGCACTTAGCAACAACGTCTTGAATTCCCATAGCTTCAAATACGGCACGCATCGGACCACCGGCAATAATACCAGTACCAGCCGGAGCTGTCCGTAATGTTACACGACCGGCACCAAAATGTCCTAAAACATCGTGATGCAATGTCCGACCTTCACGCAACGGAACACGAATTAAGTGGTGACGAGCCCGTTCTGTCGCTTTTTTAATAGCATCAGGAACTTCTTTTGATTTTGCATGGGCAAAACCAACGCGACCTTTTTGATCACCAACGACAACTAACGCAGCGAAAGCAAAACGCTTACCGCCTTTAACCGTTTTGGAAACACGATTAACATGCACAACGCGATCGATGAATTCATCAGCAACCTTGTCCATGCGGGCTTCATCACGTTCTTTCCGGGGACGGCGTTTCTTTTCTTGATTTTCTTTTTCTAATTCAGCCATTTTGTTCTCCTAAAAAGATAATCCGGCTTCACGGGCAGCCTCGGCAATTGCTTTAACCCGACCGTGGAATAAATATCCACCACGATCAAAAACAACTTCCGTGACGCCAGCTTTTAAAGCCCGTTCGGCCACCAACTTACCAACTGCTGTAGCAGCTGCAACTGTTGACCCTTTTTCTGTGATTTCTTTATCCAAAGAGGATGCAGAAACCAATGTTTTAGCAGTCGTATCATCGATAATCTGTGCATAAATATTCTTTTCAGAACGGTGAACAGATAATCTTAACCGACCGGCTGCTTTTGTCTTTAACGCATAACGTACACGCGCTTTACGACGAGCAAATTGATTCAATTGTTTCATGTTACGTTTCCTTATTTCTTCTTACCGACTTTGCGCAAGACTGTTTCCGTTTCATACTTTACGCCTTTACCTTTGTAAGGTTCCGGTTTACGGTAGGAACGAATTTCAGATGCCACTTGGCCCAATAATTGCTTATCAGCACTAGACAATTCAATTGTCGTTGGAGCCGGACAAGCAGCCTTAACACCTTGCGGTAATTTGTAATCAATATCATGACTGAAACCAAGTGTCAACTTCAAAGTTTCACCTTGAACCTGAGCCCGGTAACCAACACCGATTAATTCCAGCTTTTTCACAAAGCCTTCGGATACGCCCTTTACCATATTATTGATATTGGCACGAACTGTACCCCATAAAGCACGGTGTGCATCATTAATAGGACGAACAACAATTTCATCATTTTCTTGCGTTACGGAAACACCGTATGGCATATGATGTTTTAATTCGCCTAATTTCCCTTTGATTACGATTTCATCAGCTGTAATTGTTGCCGTTACACCGGCCGGCATTTTAACAGGATGTTTTCCAATACGAGACATTGTTTAATCCTCCTAAAATACTTTGCACAACACTTCGCCGCCCAAATTAGCTTGGCGAGCTTCGTGGTCGGACATAACACCCGACGGCGTAGATAATACGTAAATGCCTAAACCATTGTAGAATTTCGGCAAATCTTTAACTTTGGAATACACACGGCGACCCGGAGTCGAAACACGTTCGATTTCGTTGATCACCATTTTGTTATCCTGATACTTTAATTCGACTTTGAATTCATCAACGCCAGGACGGACAGAGATGCGTTCAAAACCACGAATATAACCTTCCCGCTTTAATACTTCCAACACGCTAGCGCGCAAGTTAGAGGCAGGAACGGTCACAAAACTTTTACGAGCCATGCCACCGTTACGAATACGAGTCAGCATATCGCCCAAAGGATCTGTCATAGACATTTGTCTTTCCTCCTTTTACCAACTGGACTTCCGCATACCTGGAATTTGTCCTTCATTGGACAATTTCCGTAATTGGATGCGGCTGAGTTTTAATTTTCTGTAGAAACCGTGCGAACGGCCTGTCAATTCACACCGATGGTGAACACGAACAGCCGAAGAATTGCGCGGCAGTTTCGCAAGCTTAATCGTTGCTTCAAACACCTGTTCTGGAGTTGAATTTGCATCTTCGATAATCGCTTTCAAAGCAGCGCGCTTGGCCGCATATTGCTTGACCAATTTTTCACGCTTTTTGTTTCTGTTAATAGAACATGCTTTTGCCATTTGATTCTTCCTTTACTTCATGAACGGCATACCAAAACCAGCTAATAAAGCCTTTGCTTCTTTATCTGTTTTAGCAGTTGTCCCGATGATGATATCCATACCACGGATCTTATCAACGGCGTCATAGTTGATTTCTAAGAACACGATTTGTTCTTTTAAACCCATTGCATAGTTACCGTGACCGTCAAAACTTTTGTTTGAAACACCACGGAAGTCACGAACACGTGGCAATGCAATCGTGATTAAACGATCTAAAAATTCGTACATTTTTTCACGACGCAAAGTCACTTTACAGCCAATCGGCATGCCTTCACGCAACTTAAATCCAGCAATGGATTTCTTGGAATGAGTCAAAACAGGTTTTTGTCCAGCAATAGCTTCCATATCTTTTAAAGCACCTTCTAATGCTTTACGATCTTCGGTTGCATCGCCGACACCCATGTTCAAAACGATTTTATCCAACTTGGGAACTTCCATTTTGTTCTTGTATCCGAATTCTTTTAATAAAGCCGGAACAATCACGTCATTATATTGTTTTTGCAATCTTGTTGTCATGGTGATTCCCCTTATTTACCGATCACTTCACCGGATTTTTTAGCCACCCGGATTTTTTGACCATCTTTGTCCATTTTAATACCGACACGTGTTGCTTTACCCGTTTTAGGGTCAATCAAAGCCACGTTAGAAACATGGATGGGTTGTTCTTTTGAAACAATACCACCGGCAGATTCTTGTGACGGTTTTGTGTGACGTTTCACCATGTTGATACCTTGAACAACAACTTTGCTATCCTTTGGCATCGCCTTGATGACTTCACCTGTTTTACCTTTATCACGACCTGTGATTACGATAACCTGGTCGCCTTTTTTAATTTTCATAGCCATATTATAATACCTCCGGTGCTAAGGACATGATTTTCACAAATCCATGGGCACGCAATTCACGAGTCACCGGTCCGAAGATACGGGTTCCGATAGGCTCGCCGTCTTTGTTGACTAATACAGCGGCATTGCTGTCAAAGCGGATAGTGCTGCCATCTTCACGACGGATTTCCTTTTTAGTCCGGACAATTAAGGCACGTTGTACATCACCTTGTTTGACCTTACCCCGAGGATTCGCTTTCTTAACGGAAACGATAATCACATCGCCGACAGAAGCATACCGACGACCGGCGCCGCCAATGACCTTAATACACTGAACTTTCCGGGCTCCGGAGTTATCAGCGACTTCAAGGTTGCTTTCTACTTGAATCATGGTATTTCCTTCCTTGATTTCAGTTATTTATCTTCCGACACGACTACCCAAGTTTTTGTCTTGGATAACGGACGGCTCTCCATAATTTGTACAACGTCACCGACTTTGCACAAATTGTTTTCATCATGCGCTGTGTATTTAGCACTACGCTTGATGTATTTCTTATAAACAGGGTGCATCACCCGGCGTTCGACACGAACGACGACGGACTTATCCATTTTGTCGCTGACGACAACACCTTGTAAAATTCTCTTAGGCATATTAATTCTCCTTACACCCTATTTCTTAGCCGTTTTTTGAGCAACGGCCGTTTTAATTTGAGCGATTTCACGACGAACTTGCCGACGGCGAGCTGTGTTTTTCAACTGACCGCTAGCTTGTTGAAAACGCAAATTCAAACCTTCTTTTTTCAGTTGAGCTTCCATTTCCAACAATTCTTTTTCGTCTTTCGCCATTAAATTTTTAAATTTTTCCATGACTTATACCTCTTCATCGGCTGTGCGTGCCACGAACTTCGTTTTAATAGGCAACTTAGCAGAAGCCAATGTAAACGCTTCGCGAGCGATTTCTTCCGTTACGCCGTCCACTTCAAACATGATACGGCCCGGTTTCACACGGCAAACCCAGTATTCCGGGGAGCCTTTACCTTTACCTTGACGTACTTCAGGTGGCTTCTTGGACACAGGGACGTCCGGAAAAATCCGGATCCACAAACGTCCTTGACGCTTCATTGCACGGGAGATCGCCCGACGGGCCGCCTCAATTTGGCGGGCCGTCACGCGTTCCGGTTGTAATGCTTTTAACCCGAAGGAGCCAAAATCTAATGTCGTAGCTGATTTAGCGTCGCCATGTATACGACCCTTAAATGCTTTACGAAATTTTGTTCTTTTTGGTTGTAACATTTTACTGTCCCTTCATTAATGTTGATCGGCCAAACGTTTATCCTGAGCCATCGGATCATGAGCCAGAATATCACCTTTGTAGATCCAAACTTTGACACCGCATGTCCCGTAGGCTGTATGAGCCGTTGAAACACCGTAGTCCACATCAGCCCGTAATGTATGCAAAGGCACACGACCTTCACGATACCATTCAACACGAGCGATTTCGGCACCGCCTAAACGGCCACCGCAATTAATACGAATACCTTCTGCACCTTGACGCAAAGCAGATTGAACTGCCCGTTTCATAGCACGACGGAAGGAAATCCGTTTTTCTAATTGTTGCGCAATACTGTCGGCAACCAATTTAGCATCGATTTCCGGTTTACGCACTTCAACGATATTCACGCTAACTTCATTACCGCCGGATAATTTCGTCAGTTCTTTCTTTAACGTTTCAATATCTTGACCTTTTTTACCGATAATAACGCCCGGACGAGCACAATAAATTGTAACGCGGGCTTTTTTAGCCGGACGTTCAATAACGATACGGCTGATACCGGCTGCAGCCAACTTCTTCGTCAAAAATTGACGAATTTCAATATCGGCGAGCAACAAATCGGCATAGTTTTCGTCAGCAAACCAGCGAGAATCCCATGTCCGGTTAATTCCTAAGCGCAGGCCTGTCGGATTTACTTTCTGACCCATTATTCATTCTCCTTCTTTGTAGCTTTTTTCGTTTTGGCTGTTGTTTTGGGAGCAACTTCTTGTTCGGCCACAACAACTGTCATATTTGAAAAAGGCTTAATAATGCGATTAGCACGGCCTTTAGCACCGGCTTGAAAACGTTTCATAACCATCGCTTTACCGACATAGGCTTCACGAACGACCAAACGATCGACATCCATGTTATGATTATTTTCAGCGTTTGCAATCGCAGACAATAAAACCTTTTTAGCTTCTTCCGCTACCCGCTTTTTAGAAAAAGTGAGTTGAGCGACAGCCTTATCAGCCTTTAATCCACGAATGGAAGCGGCTAATAAATTTAATTTGCGTGGGGACACACGAATCGTGCGTGCCTTTGCTTTAGCTGTTTTTACTTGTTCTTTTTTTACCATTTTGAACCTCTACGATTGTTTCGCTTTTGCATCAGCTGCTGTATGACCGTTAAAAGTTCTGGTCGGAGCGAATTCGCCGAACTTGTGACCGATCATATTTTCACTGACTAAAACCGGGATAAACTTTTTACCATTATATACGCCAAAAGTCAAGCCCACAAATTGAGGAAGTATCGTTGATCTGCGTGACCACGTTTTAATTACTTCATGACGACCAGATGCTTTAGCCTTTTCTGCCTTGTCCAACAGATATCCATCAACAAAAGGTCCTTTCCATACGGATCTTGTCATTTATGCCTCCTTATTAAGACTTTTTGACTGCGTGACGAGAACGCACAATTAATGCATTTGTCCGCTTATTGTTACGGGTTTTCTTACCTTTCGTCTTCCAGCCCCATGGAGAAACAGGTTGACGACCGCCATTTGTACGACCACCGTGCGGGTGATCAACAGGGTTCATGGCAATACCACGAACAGACGGACGGATTCCCAACCAACGGGCACGGCCAGCTTTGGCCAATACCGTGTTTTGGTTATCCGGATTAGAAACAGCCCCAATAGAGGCAAAACATTCACCACGAACCAAGCGCAATTCGCCAGAATTCAAACGAATCTGAGCATAACCGGCGTCTTTACCGATTAATTGAGCATAACAACCGGCAGAACGAGCCAATTGACCGCCCTTCCCTGGTTTTAATTCGATGTTGTGAATGATGGTGCCGACCGGCATATTTTTGAGTGGCATCGTGTTACCCGGCTTAATATCTGCAACATTAGCAGAAATAACTGTGTCACCAACGCCAAGACGTTGCGGAGCCAAAATATAGGCCAATTCACCGTCTTCATATTTTACCAAAGCAATAAATGCTGTCCGGTTTGGATCATATTCCAACCGTTCAACTGTTGCCGGCATATCCATTTTCTTCCGCTTAAAGTCAATCAAACGATAAGCTTGTTTATGTCCGCCGCCACGACGACGAGACGTAATGTGACCGTGGCTATTACGACCGCCGGTACTTGTTTTACCTTCCGTCAATGTTTTGACAGGGGCACCCTTATGCAAATCAGAACGATCAATACCGATTAAGTGTCTGTTTGCGTTTGTTGTCGGTTTGTATGTTTTTAATGCCATAACTAAATCCCCGCAGTTACATCAATGCTTTGACCTTCTGCCAAAGTCACGATAGCTTTCTTTGTTTCACTGCGAACACCTTTGCGACCACGGAAAACTTTTTGTTTCCCTTGTTGACGCAATGTATTGACAGCTTTTACCTTGACACCGAACACAGATTCAACAGCAGCCTTAATTTCCGGCTTTGTTGCATCCAAAGCAACCTGGAAAACGACCTGGTTGTGTTCGGAACTTTTCATAGCTTTTTCTGTGATAACAGGCCGACGAATAACATCATAAGATGTTGCAGTCGCTGTTGCACTTTGCTTTACCTTTTTAATCATTTCAAACGACCTTCCAGTTGAGCCACGGCGTCTTTGGATAAGACCAAAACGTCACGACGAACGATATCATAGACATTGGCCCCTTGCACTGGTAACACATCAACATTGATAATGTTACGTGCAGACAGAGCAAAGTTATTGTCAACAGTTTCACCACCAACAAACAAAACAGAGTTCCATCCATTGTTCTTAAACGTTGTTTGGAATGTCTTTGTGTTTGGCTTTTCAGCTGTCATATTGTCTAAAATGAACAATTTGCCATCTTTAGCTTTCATAGATAAAGCAACACGCATAGCCAAAGCGCGGACTTTTTTCGTTAAACCATAGGCATGGGAACGAACGACCGGTCCAAAAACAACACCACCATGATACATTTGAGGAGCACGTTTTTGACCTTGACGAGCATTACCCGTTCCTTTTTGTTTGAACGGTTTTTTACCAGCACCGCTGACTTCACCGATATCTTTTGTTTTGTGTGTTCCTTGACGGCGTTTATCCAATTGCCATTGAATAACACGAGCCAATAAGTCCCGACGGACATCAACACCAAAAACGGAATCGGCTAAATCAATTGATCCAACGGATTTGGCTTCCAAATTGATTACATCATATTTCATAGCTTATTCCTTCACTTCTGTGGATTCGGCAGGTGTTTCAACTGCAACGGCAGCTTCTGCTTTAGCCTTTAAACCGGCTGGCATTGGCAAACCTTGTTGGTTAGAAACCTTTACCGCATCTGTAATTGTCACAATACCGGAATCAAAACCCGGAACAGAACCTTTAACCATAACCAGATTTCTGGCTTCGTCAATGGCCATAACTTCCAAATTTTGGACCGTTGTTTGTTTATTACCCATTTGACCAGGCATCTTTAAGTTTTTGAAAACTTTACCCGGCCATTCACGTTGACCCGTAGAACCACCAGCACGATGAGTTCTAGATACACCGTGAGTTGCATGATCACCACCGAAGTGATATTTTTTCATAACACCGGCATAGCCTTTACCCAAAGAAACACCCGTTACGTCAACAAATTGTCCGACAACAAAGTGAGAAGCACTTAATTCGGACCCGACAGGGATAACACAATCGTCCGATACACGGAATTCGATTAATGTTTTCTTCGGTTCAACTTTTGCCTTAGCGAAATGTCCAATTTGTGACTTAGCAACATTTTTCTTTTTTGCTTTACCGGCACCCAATTGGACAGCGACATAACCATCCCGTTCCATTGTACGGACATCAACCACTGTGCTGTCTACTTTTAAAACAGTCACAGGAATACGATTTCCGTTTTCTTGGAACAGACTCATCATGCCGACTTTTTCTGCAATTACACCTGAACGCATAGTCTTTTTCCTTTATACTTTAATCTCAACATCTACACCGGCGGCGAGGTCCAGTTTCATCAGGGCATCAACCGTTTGCGGTGTCGGATCAATAATGTCAAGCACCCGCTTATGGGTTCTGATTTCAAACTGTTCACGTGATTTCTTATCGACATGCACGGAACGGTTCACTGTAAATTTTTCAATACGGGTCGGCAAAGGAATCGGTCCGACAACTTCGGCACCTGTCCGCTTCGCCGTATTGACGATCTCACGGGTTGATTGATCCAACAACCTGTGGTCGAATGCTCTTAATCTAATACGAATATTTTGGTTTTCCAACATAATATATACCTTTCTTAACCAGCTACTTTTGCTTTGATTTCATCGGCGACCATTTGTGGTACGTCTGCATAATGGGCAAAGACCATTGTGTATTGTGCACGGCCTTGACTCATAGAACGGAGTGTATTCACATATCCGAACATATTTGCCAAAGGAACCGTTGCATCGATCACACGGGCATTACCGCGTTGATCCATACCGGATACTTGACCACGACGTGAGTTCAAGTCACCAATAATATCACCCATGTATTCTTCCGGTGTTACGATTTCGACTTTCATAATCGGTTCTAACAACTTAGGACCAGCCTTTGCCATACCTTCACGGAACGCAGCACGAGCCGCAATTTCAAAGGCCATCGTAGACGAGTCAACATCGTGATAAGCACCATCATACAAGTTCGCTTTAAAGTCTGTGCAAGGGAAGCCAGCCAATACACCGCTTTCCAAAGAAGCACGCAAACCTTTTTCAACACCTGGAATATATTCCTTAGGCACAGAACCACCGACGACTGTATTTTCAAATACGAAACCAGATCCCGGAGGCAATGGTTCGAACTTAATCCGAACACGAGCAAATTGCCCTGAACCACCAGATTGTTTCTTATGTGTATAGTCTTCGTCGTACATTTTGGAAATTGTTTCACGATAAGCCACCTGTGGTGCACCAACGTTTGCTTCAACTTTGAATTCACGTTTCAAACGATCAACAATGATTTCCAAGTGGAGTTCGCCCATACCTTTAATAATTGTTTGTCCTGTTTCTGTGTTAGAAGCAACACGGAAAGAAGGATCTTCCATTGCCAACCGATTTAAAGCCAAGCCCATTTTTTCAACGTCTACTTTTGTTTTCGGTTCAACAGCAATTTCAATAACCGGATCAGGGAAATCCATCTTTTCGAGGACAACCTTTAAGCTTTCACCGCACAATGTATCACCCGTTGTTGTATCTTTCAAACCAACCAAAGCAACGATATCACCGGCTTGAGCCTCTTTGATTTCTTCACGGTGGTTAGCATGCATTAACAACATACGACCGATACGTTCTTTTTTATCCTTTACGGTATTTGTTACATAAGAACCACTAGCCAAAGTTCCTTGGTAAACACGAACGAAAGTCAAAGATCCCACAAACGGGTCATTCATGATCTTAAATGCTAAACCAGCGAACGGTTTATTATCTTCGGAAGCACAAACATATTCTGTTTCTGTACCAGCGATAACACCTTTAGCTTGTGGAATATCAATTGGTGACGGCAAATAGTCAACAACTGCATCCAACAACACCTGAATACCTTTGTTCTTAAAAGCAGAACCACAAAAGACAGGAACGAATGAACGAGAAATCGTTCCTTTACGGATACATTTTTTCAACATATCCATATCCGGTTCTTTGCCTTCTAAATAGGCTTCCATAGCATCATCGTCCATTTCGACAGCCATTTCCACCAACTCGTGGTAATATTTATCAGCTTGTTCTTTTAATTCAGCTGGAATATCTTGTTCTTCAAAAGAAGCACCCAAATCTTCGGAATGCCAAACGATTGCTTTACGTTTTAAGATATCAACGATACCCACAAAGTTAGCTTCGGCACCAATTGGCAAAGCCATAACCATCGGGCGGGCACCCAAACGAGTCTTAATCATATCAACACAACGCAGGAAGTTAGCCCCAATACGGTCCATCTTATTCGCAAAGCAAATACGAGGAACACCGTACTTATCAGCCTGACGCCATACTGTTTCGGATTGTGGTTCAACACCAGCAACGCCGTCAAAAACAGTTACAGCACCATCTAAAACACGCAAACAACGTTCCACCTCAACCGTAAAGTCAACGTGGCCCGGTGTGTCAATAACGTTAATCCGATGCTCTTTCCAAAAAGCTGTTGTAGCCGCAGAAGTAATCGTAATACCGCGTTCTTGCTCTTGTTCCATCCAGTCCATCGTGGCAGCACCATCGTGCACTTCCCCGATTTTATGGGATTTACCTGTGTAGTACAAAATACGCTCCGTCGTTGTCGTTTTACCGGCATCGATGTGCGCCATAATACCAATGTTTCTATACTTTTCAATCGGTGTTGTTCTTGCCATAACTTCCCCCTACCACTTAAAGTGAGCGAAAGCTTTGTTAGCATCAGCCATACGGTGCGTATCTTCACGCTTACGAATCGCAGTACCACGATTGTTATAAGCATCTTGCAATTCACCGAACAACCGTTGTTCCATTGTATTTTCAGAACGACCGCGAGCCGCACTAATCAACCAACGAATAGCTAAAGCTTGTTGGCGATCCGGACGAACTTCCGTCGGAACCTGATATGTTGCCCCGCCAACACGACGAGAACGAACTTCAACCAACGGCTTAACATTATTCAAAGCTTCTTTAAAAACTTCTAATGCTGGCTTATTGATTTTAGCTTCTAATTCGGCCATAGCCCCGTACAAAATTTCTTCGGCAACGCTTTTTTTGCCATCATACATAAGGCTGTTCATAAATTTAGCAACCACAACGTCATTATACTTGGCGTCTGGAGTTACTTCGCGTTTTGTTGCAGCATGTCTACGTGACATTTTCTCTCTCCTTACCTATTTAGGCCGTTTAGCACCGTACAAAGAACGGGCTTGTTTACGTTTGGCAACGCCTTGTGTATCCAGCGTACCGCGAATAATATGATAACGAACACCAGGCAAGTCCTTTACACGACCGCCACGAATCATTACGACTGAGTGTTCCTGCAAGTTATGTCCTTCACCCGGAATATAACTTGTTACTTCGAAACCGTTAGTTAAACGCACACGAGCAACTTTACGCAAAGCCGAGTTTGGCTTTTTCGGAGTTGTTGTATACACACGTGTGCAAACGCCACGCTTTTGCGGGCATGCATTTAAAGCAGGAACCTTATTCCGTTTTCCCTGCTGCTTCCGCGATTTGCGGACCAATTGGTTAATTGTAGGCATTCTTTTTTCCTTTTATTTACCTATTACAACATTTCTTCTATCAACCCGTTTCGGGCGAATAAAAGCACTCAAATTTTATGTAAAAACAAAAGATTATCTCCGTTTTCACATAGCACCAAAACAACGATCAAGAACCCATTTCGGGCGCAAAATCGTCTTTCAATGCTTAAATATTAAAGCATATTTTCATTATTAAGTCAAGCACTTTTTACATCTTTTCCTATAAATAAGGAATAATATTTTTAAACTCAGCTTATCCAAACAACTCTTTTATAAAAACAATTTATTTTTTTGCCTTCAAACAAGCCTTCGTTAACTCTGCTCTATAAAAAAGAGGGAGGAGAAATACTATCCCCCCCCTACTCAATATATTATACAATCTATCGACCAGATGATCTTTTTATATTCAAAGGAAGCGGTCCTTTTTCCTCATTTGGCTTCCCAAACTCAATTTCAATATTTGTATTCTGAACGCCCTGCGCTGAGGATTTGGCCAAAACTTCTGTCATTGGCTTACCCGCTTCATTTTCTGTTGCAGCAATATTATCTGCTTTTGTCGAAGATTCAACATTTTCAGTACCAACATTCAAACATGTTCTAATCGCTGCTACGTCTTTTTCACGTTCTTTATAGAACCCTTGCCACAATTCATCCATTTCACCAGATTTATTCATGCGATCAATCTCAGCATTAACTTTAGTCTTAGTTACAAAGACACGAGACCAAAAGCCTGTGGTAATATTATTTGTAGCTGTTTCCCGCTTCAACGTTTCCCATTGCTCTTGCAAAGAAGTAAACTCCTCCTGCGCCTGGGCCACAATACGATCTGCAGCTGTTTCATCAGAACCATCAAAGACACTCGTCAAAACGCCTTTGGTACTATCATATACCCAACCAGCAACATCAACAACAGTTCCGCCTACTGTTTTTGTGGCACCCCATGTCACTGAAGCACCATCAGCAACAGCTCCGCCTACTGTTTTTGCACCATCGACAATTTTTTCGCCAGTCCAACTAAGACCATCGGCCATAGTATCCAAAAATCCCCTATCTTCTTCTTGTTTTGAAGATTCTTCTGACACTTCTGAGGTACTATTCGCCGCCGCAACAGAGTCAATGCCACCATTAATTTTAGCCAATTCTTCTGCATTTTCAGTTTGGTATTGCATCCAATGCAATTTTTGTTTCGCAGAATTATACTCATTCCAATCTCTTCGGAAAGCTTCAGATTCTTTTTTTAACAATTCAGGATCTTCTAACCCATTAATATAAGCCAATCTTTCTTTGTTAATTTCTTGGAACTTATTATAATCCTCAACCTCTTTCTTAGAACGATATTCTTCCCATTTATCCTGAAAAGCTTTAATTTCTGGATTTATTTCTACAGCTTCTACTGTTTGTTCTTCCGTCATTTCCGAATCAACCGTTTCTGCCACAGATACAGCTTCCTCGGGGGGCTGAGCTTCCGCCTTCTCAACCTCTGATTGTTGTGTTTCAGAAATTACGGTTTCCACCGTTTCGACTGGAGAAGTTTCAGCTTCAGCCATTGAAGCGTCTTGTGTAATTTCAGCTTCATACAGTTTATTTACTTTTTCTATCCGTTTCGGATGTTCCTCTTGGAATTGATTCCAATCCTGACCACTCTCTTGTCAATCTTTCAAAAGTTTTTGATGTGCTTGTTTTGCAGTAAATACTGTTGCATCAGAAGAAGTTTCAGTTTCAGAACGCGTTGTTTCGGTCGTTTCTGGCTCAACTGTCGGTGTTTC
>JAZRBO010000044.1:0-13861 GCA_045635125.1 Alphaproteobacteria bacterium
AATGTTCCCCCATTTGTACAATATTGCGGATGAGAGATTGTGGTAAATATTCCCCCTGTATCTGATCCCGCAAGAAGGGAATTATGCCTAATCCAGCTGCAATAGCCAACATATCTCGAGGACCGCCTCGCCCAACAGACAATCGCAACAAAGCCCGTTCAATATCGGGTATCTTAGACAAAACACCTCGGATATTTTCTCGCACAGTCGGATGCTGTAAAAAGAATTCGATTTTATCCAATCGTCCGTTAATCAAGTCCAAATCCATCAATGGAGCTGATAAATAAGAGGCTAACATCCGTCCGCCAGCACTTGTTAACGTCGCATCGATACAGGATAACAAACTTTGAGCACCTTTATCTGTTGAGGTCGATTGTATCAGTTCAAGACTTTTTCGTGTTGATGCATCTATCTCCATATACTGGGCGGTACAAACCCGAACAGGCTTGGATAAACTAGGCATTTCCCCTTTTTGCGTTTCCTCGATATAGGACAACAATACGCCTGCAGCGATTACTTCGCTTTTATCCCACCCGACACGGCAATCCATTTCTGGAAAAACAGAAACCAACCGATCCTGATGTTGAATATAGGAAAAATAATTCGAAGATAATGATGTTATCCCTTCTTGACCTAAAAAGAATTCAGGATGTTTTTCATGCACATCATCCGAACATAAAATCTCAGAGGGCTCCAAACGAGCCATAACCGAGTTAACCGCTTCTTCCGTAACGGTTTGAAAATAGAAATCACCCGTTGATATATCGATCCAACTAACCGTAACAGCCTCAGCACCTGGTACAACAGCCGCTAAATAGTTATGTTTTTTTGCCGATAACAAAGAATCTTCCGTCAATGTACCTGCCGTTACAATTCGCACAACATCCCGTTCGACGACAGATCCCGCACCTCGTTTTTTAGCGACTGCCGGATCCTCCATCTGTTCACAAATAGCAACCTTATATCCCGCTTTCACAAGGCGAACCAGATAATTTTCATACGCATGAAACGGAACACCACACATTGGGATATTTTCCCCCAAATGTTTACCGCGCATTGTCAACACGATATCCAAAGCGCTGGCTGCCTTTTTAGCATCATCGAAAAACAATTCGTAAAAATCACCCATCCGATAAAACAACAAACAATCGGGATATTGCTCCTTTGTTTTTAAATACTGTTTCATCATTGGTGTAATTTTAGGTTCTGATACTTCTTTATTCTCTGACATTTTTCTTTCCTTTTTTGTGTTTTGGCATTATACTGTATTTATGCGAAAAAAGAAAGAACTAAAAACATACGGTGGTGTATTTCGGACAATTGCCCGATTTTTTGTAATAACCATACCAACAGCGATTGTCTTGCTATTCCTATTTATTTTTAACGAAATTTCATGGCTGACTTCGGGAATAGCTCTTCTTTTGATCTTTTCAATCAATGCCGTTATTACAAAGATCTTTTTTCGGGAACCGGAGCGTTTTATCACCTACCTGCGACATTTAGCTCAAGGTGCAGATGTCGAACCGCCTCGTTTTCACAAAGGTATTTTTGGCTCTTTCCGTTTAGCGGATGCCTTTCAATCCGTTAAAAACAGATGGTCTAATCAAACCCTATCTGACGCTTTAATTTTGGAAAACCTACCAGTTCCGCTTATCATGATGGATGAGAGTACAACTGTTGTTCTGGCCAATCAAACGGCTCGCTCTTTTTTTGGAGATACCATTCTGCGTCAAACAATAGCAACCGCTTTTTCAGATGACACAATTAACACCCACCTCAATCGTATTATCTCTGGTAAAAGTGATGGTGAATGGTTTGAATGGGTGTATCAAGATGACCAAGCATATACCTTTCAAGCACGTTTGGAACGCTTACCGGCGCCTGCTAAAAATGGGGCAACAATTGTTATGACATTACATGACATAACGCCTTTCAAACGATTTAAACAACAACAATCCGACTTTTTTGCCAACGCCAGCCATGAATTAAAAACGCCATTAGCCATCTTATCCGGATTTATTGAAACACTACAAGGACCGGCTAAAGACGATGAAGCTGCCCGTGATAAATTTCTAACCATGATGGCGGAACAAACAGGGCGCATGACCCATTTAGTACAAGACCTCCTTAAAACAGCCCGTCTGCAAATGACTGAACAAACAAACCAGCGAGATGTTATTTTACTACCGGATTTACTACAAAGTGTTGTTGAAGGCTTACACATTCGGGCAACTCAAAATAACAAGACTCTTACTCTTAAAATTGTTCATGATTTACCAAGGCTAATGGGAAACAGATCCGAATTACATCAAGTTTTTCAAAATCTGATTGATAACGCCATTAAGTATGGAGAACCTCATTCGGATATCTTGATTAAAGCACATCTGTGCAACGGTTTCCCAAAAAAATCAGACCGCTATTTTTCTGATATGCGACAAGTTATAGCCATCAGCGTTCACAACACAGGTAATCCGATTCCTTCCCTCGATATAGACAAACTTTTTGATCGTTTTTATCGTATCAACTCACCCAAATCCCGCCATATTGAAGGCACTGGTCTTGGCCTTGGCATTGCCCAACAAATCGTTAATCGTCACGACGGATTAATTGATGTGACAAGCTCTGCCTCTAAGGGGACGACTTTCTGTGTATATTTGCCGATTGATTTTTAAGACTTGTCCGCTCATAACTTTTCCACGCACTGTATCCGGATACCGCCAATAACACTCCCCCGACAACACTGAATAAGATACCAACCATTCCTAAACTTTCAAAAACCTGAAAATAAAGCATCATAAACCGAAAAGCTATCAAAAACAATGTCAGATTAAATAACCGCATACGACCATTATAAAATGCATAGAGAGCCAAAACGCCCAATAATCCGATAGATACACCTATGCCTTTCCATAGACTCAGCTGAGCATTTTCACCCAACAAAACAACCACATAGAACAAGATAACCGCCCATCTTCCGACAGCACGAACAAAAGAATTTTGTGTTTTTCCGGCAATATAAATTACCCCCAACAAAAGACCTGCAAACACACCAGTCGTTACCATCGGCATTTGTTCAAAGAACAACAAGAGCAGTTCCAAACGGATATATCCGATAATCCCACCTAAAAACAAGGGAACCCATAAAAGAGTTAATAACTCACGTCGACTCAATAATACAACACCAAAAGAAAGTATTGCCCATATTAAAAGCCCCTTCCCACTTTCCAAAGGAATATTAAAAATTTGAGCCGTCAAGCCGATTGCACCTCCTATGCATAGGAAAATTAAAAATAATCCGACTTCAACCAACAAATGATATTCCCGTTTAAAAAAATACCATGTTCCCATAATACTGAGAAGTAAAATACTGCCACCGCCGAACAACTTTATACCATGCGGAATAACATCCCAATTATCGGCGACTAAAGATATCATCCCCAAAAAGAAACTAAATATGCCGAGCCACATAATACCCAGCCCTCGAAACGGTCGTTTCCTGTGATTTTCAAAAGCGATAATATCTGTTTGCTGTTCGGGTGTCACAATATCATGAGACACCCATTCGTTTGTTTTTTTGAACCAATCCATCATCCCCCCCCTTTTTTTATGATGGTTTTAAGACTCTGTGTTTTGCCTTATATAGGTTTTTCCTCCAACAATTGCAAAACTAAATACATCACATGTTCAGGGGCAAAACCAAAATGAGCCATGACATCGCCTCCCTTACCAGAAGCCCCAAAAGAATCGATTCCTAAAATAGCTCCCTCTTCGCCTAAAAAGCGATCCCATCCCCAAGTTGATGCGGCCTCAACAATTAAGCGGGGAGCCTGTCCCAAAACCGCTTCACGATAGACCATTGGCTGGCGTTCAAACAATTCAACACATGGCATTGATACAACGGCGACACCGACTCCTTTTTCACCTAACATTTTAGCTGCACTTAACGCTAAAGAAACCTCTGTTCCTGTCGCAATGATAGTTGCCTGCCGTTCCCCATCTGGCTCACAAACAACATATCCGCCCAAAGCTGTTTTATTCTCGCTGCTATCTGTCCGGAAAGCTGGTGTTGCTTGTCGTGCAAAAACCAAAGCCGACGGAGTATCCTGTTCCTGTAAAGCTACCTCATAGGATTCGGCGACTTCAATCGCATCTGCCGGTCGGAAAACAAGCAAATTAGGTGTTGCCCGCAAAGAAGATAATTGCTCAATTGGTTGATGTGTTGGTCCATCCTCACCGACTCCGATTGAATCATGAGTCAAAACAAACAATTCTCGCAACTCCATCAACGCAGCCAAACGGATTGCTGGCTTCATATAATCGACAAAAGACAAGAATGTTCCACCATACGGGATAAAACCACCATGTGCAACCACACCAGTCATAATTGCTCCCATAGCATGCTCCCGAATTCCATAGTGAATATGATTCCCATCATATCTCAGACGCATCACCGGTGTTGTTCCAACGGCTCGTGTCATACAAGCCGCATCCAAATCGGCTGAGCCACCAATTAAATTCGGAATAATCTCTTTTAAGCGAGTCAAAACAAGTCGTGATACCTGTCTTGTTGCCATTGTTTCGGGATTAGCAATAATTTCCTTTTTAAAATCCCGCATACGCTCTGCCAAATCCCTTGGCAGTTCACCGGACATTTCTTGCATAAAGACATCTTTATTTCCACTACGATTCAATCGCTCTTCCCATTGACGGCGCGCACCTTCGCCATAAATACCAACAGCCTCCCATGCTGTTTTAATATCGCTCGGAATTTCAAAAGGAGCATATGGCCAAGATAATGCCTGACGCAACCCGACAACTTCTTCGGATCCCAGCGGAGAACCATGAACCTTAGGGGTTCCCTGCTTTGTCGGTGCCCCAAACCCAATAACCGTTCTACAAGCAATTAAAACGGGTTTATCTGAGGTTTGCGCCCGTTCCAAAGCTGTTTCGATTGACATCGTATCATGCCCGTCACAGGACAAGACAAACCATCCGTTTGCTTCAAACCTCTTTTTCATATCGGTGGACGTTGCGATATCGGTTTCACCATCAATTGTAATGCGATTATCGTCCCACAATACGATTAATCGATTGAGGCGCCAGTGACCTGCCAATGCAATTGCTTCTTCCGATATTCCCTCCATTAAATCCCCATCACCCGCCATAACATAGGTTCGGTGGTTTACCAACGCATCCCCGTATCGGGCATTCAACATTCTTTCGGCTAAAGCCATACCAACGGCACCGGCAATTCCCTGCCCTAATGGTCCTGTTGAATAATCCACCCCGGAAATCAAGGTTCGTTCAGGGTGACCGGCTGTCCGACTGCCCAATTGCCGAAAGTTTTGAACTTCTTCTAATGTCACGTCGGCAAAACCCGTCAAATAAAGCAAACTGTATAACATAGCCGAGCCATGCCCACCAGATAGAATAAAGCGATCCCGATCAGCCCATTCCGGTTTACCCGCATCAAATCGTAGAAACTTCGTCCATAAAACAGTTGCCACATCTGCCATCCCGAGGGGAAGTCCCGGGTGACCTGATTTAGCCTTTTCAATCATATCAACTGCCAACATCCGAACGGCATTCGCCATTTTTTTCATATCCATATTTTACTTTCCTTTCTTAATCCTCTGTCCCTTTATAGGCAAACAAAAAAACATTTCGACCGGCAGAACGACGTTGTTCCAAACGCCACCCATCCGGCAACACTTCTTCATCTGATCGATCTGTTTCAATAATGACCAACGTCTGTTCATTCACCCATCCGGCCTGTGTCAAAACCGCCAAAGCCTCCTGCCACAATCCCTTCCCATAGGGCGCATCCATAAAAATGATATCAACGGGAGCATGCGGTATCGGCTGAGTCGCATCTCTTGCCACAATGTCAACCCCTTGCATACCGACTGTATTTTGCCGCAAACAAGCCAACGCTTCCCGATTATTTTCGATTAAAAAAATGTGTTTAGCCCCTCGGGACAACGCCTCTATTCCAATAGCGCCTGAACCCGCAAAAACATCAGCAAACAAAAGGCTCTCCCAATTTTTACCTTGTTTCAACAAATAGGCATTTAAAACATTAAACAACATTTCTTTAGCCCGATCACTCGTCGGACGGGTTGTTGTTCCTAACGGTGTTACCAATTTTTTACCCCGCCATTTTCCTGCAATTATTCGCATATAAAAGCCTTCATAATACGTGTTGGTACTTCTCGCACCTCACCTACCGCCAAATTCCCCAGTTGAAACGGTCCATATGAAACACGAATCAGACGGGTCACCGGTAATCCAAAATGTTCCATCAATCGCCGAATTTCCCGATTCTTACCCTCTGTCAGAGTAATCAGAAGCCATGTATTCGCTCCCTGCTCTCGTTCTACTTCTGCGACACACGGAGCATAGCGCACACCATCAATTGTCATTCCTTTTTTCAAACGAGCAATCATTTCCGGTGTCAAACGCCCATGAACACGTACTCGATACTTACGCTTCCACCCTTTCGTCGGCAACTCCAAAGAACGTGCCAAAGCACCATCGGTCGTCAATAATAACAGCCCCTCTGAATTAAAATCCAACCGCCCAACGGAAATAACCCGTGGCAAATAATCCGGCAATTTTTCAAAGACTGTCGGCCTTCCCTGTGGATCCCGATGTGTTGTCATTAAACCAGCCGCCTTATGATAGCACCAAAGTCGACGTTCCTGCTTAGCTCCCAGAGGCTTTCCATCGACCGTTATGACATCTTTTGATCCCACCGTACAAGCCGGCGTTGTCAAAAGTGTTCCATTAACACACACACGACCGGCTTCAATCCACTTTTCAGCATCCCGTCGAGAACATAATCCGGCGGCAGCCATTACTTTTGCAATTCTCTCTTTCTTTTCTGTCATCATTAGTGTATGATAGCATAATCCGTCAAAAAGGAAAGAAAAAAGATGAATGAAACAATTTTTAATACGGCTTTTGCCTTAGCTGAGGAAGCTTTTAACGCTGACGAAGTCCCTGTTGGAGCTGTTATTTTCGATACAAAAACAGGGGAAATCATCGCTTCTGCCCGCAACCGGACCGAGGAATACCATAATCCTTTGGCACATGCAGAAATATTAGCCATTCAAACAGCGTCAGAAGTAACAGGTCAAAAACGACTGAACGGCTATTCCATGTTTGTTACATTAGAACCATGCACAATGTGTGCCGGAGCCATTGCCTGGGCCCGATTAGATTCGCTTTACTTTGGGGCATACGACCCCAAAACAGGCGCCATTGAACAAGGGCCGAGCGTTTTCACACATCCGCAAACACACCACAAAATACATATAGAAGGCGGTATTCAAGCCAATAAATGTGGTTACCTGTTAACCCACTTTTTCAAACAAAAAAGAAAGTCGAAATAATCCTATTTAGATCCTTTTCCATTCTTGATTTTGTCTGCAACCACGGGGGATATTATTCCCGTTCCGCTTTTTTTGGGTTTAGAACAATCTCCCGAGGATTTTGCGACATCTGCATGGCTCCGTACTCCTTCTTTTGTAGCATTGTTGCCATTTTGCGCCGATCTTTCAGCGTCATTTTGACCGCTTCCCCGGTTTGAATTTTCTTCAAGGCGTTCCAATAACGGATGCTTCGACATTTGAGTAGTATTAAAAGTATCCAGCTCTTTTTTATGTTCTTCATTTTGTTCTTCCTTTCTTTCATCTGTCTTTTTTTTCTTTTTGGAATTTTTAAGATAATCAGACAACTGTTGCCCCAACTCATCCATTTTAGGTAAAAGAGCATGATTATCATTTACTTTAATTTCATACAATGTTTCAAATAAATCCTTGAATAATTTTTGATGGGATTTGTCGGCTTTTCGATATTCAGATGCCATCTGAAAGACAAGAGTTTGGGCTTCCTTACCTGTTATCTCAACACACAGCTTTTCCGCATCGACCTGAATGTCATTTGCTTTAAAGAACTCATCAATTCGTTTGACCAGGTTAGGTGGAATAAATAGATCATACTCACCTTTCATAGCAATCACACCACTGATAGTCAATCCCTTTTTCTCTAAAAACCGTTGGAAACTGTGCGCCGAATTACCGGTTGTCAACAAATCTTCCACGATAAAGAACTGTGCATTCGGAATAGCTTCTTGAATAGCCTTAAACACATTGTGATGTGCTTCATAAACACGAGGATGAAACAATCGCTCACCTTTGAGAATTGATTTCATCATACTGGTGTGTATGGATAAAAAATATCTATCCCCATTGATAAAACGAGCCTTTTCCCCTGACTTTTCAGCCAAAAATTCGGCCGCTGTCGGCGGGATTTGATTTTTCTTGCTGGTCCCCGGCACAGAAATAAAAACAGGCACTTTTCCTTTTTCCAAAGCAACTTTAAGCCGTTTTTCATTTTCGGAAGCCCCTTGATCCCACTCACGCTGCCATAATTTTACCGCGCTTTTTTTATTATTATCTTTAGCTTCTTTAAATAACGGATCCACTAAAATTGCATTTGCGTCTGAGCGATTTGTTCCATCTCCGACACTAGCTAACGTAAATCCTTTATCTGAGAATCCTTTTAGCACTTTTTACTCCTCTCCTTCTTCATCACAGGCATTTAAATCCAAAGCATATCCAGCGGAACGCACCGTCCGAATAACATCTGGTTCCCCTCCTTCATTTAAAGCCCTTCGCAATCGACGGATATGAACATCAACCGTCCGCAACTCCACATGAATAGACCCGCCCCATACAGACTTTAACAAAGATTCACGAGACAACACATCCCCTGGTTTTTCCATCAAAAACTGTAACAACCGAAACTCTGTCGGACCCAGATGAACGGGACGTTCTCCCCGCATCACCCGTCGTTTGGCAAAATCCATAACAATATCACCAAAAGACATGTTTTCCTGGGGTTGCGCCGGCTGTACACGCCGAAGCAAAGCCCCGATTCGAGCCATTAATTCCGGCACAGAAAAAGGCTTTGTCATATAATCATCTGCACCGAAAGATAACCCTTTCACTTTATCTGCCTCATCTCCTCTGGCCGTCAACATGATAATGGGTACATTACGTAATTCATATGTCTTACGCATATCCCGACACAAATCAATCCCCGGAACACTTGGCAACATCCAATCTAACAAAATCAAGTCTGGTTTTTCCATCAAAGCCGTTGTCATAACTTCTTTTCCATCCATAACAACCGCTGTTTCATACCCTTGTTTTTCAAGATTGTACTTTAATAAGGTAACTAATCCGGCTTCATCTTCCACAATCAAAATCTTTGTCATTTATTTCCTTTCAAGGTTTGAATAGCCTTTGCATAGGGCTTATGACCCAAAATATAGTTACCAGAAACTAAGATATCTGCCCCAGCCAATACACAAGCCGGCGCTGTTACATTGTTAATGCCACCATCGACAGATATTTGCACAGATTGTCGCCCGATAAGATCTTTCAACTCAGCGATTCGAGCAATAGCCTCTTTTTGAAACGGTTGTCCGCCGAATCCTGGCTCCACTGACATCAACAATACCAAATCAATCATTGGCAACCACGGAATAATATCCGCTATTTTCGTTTTAGGACGCAAGGAAATACCCACCTTTTTTCCCTCTTTTTTAATCAAGGATATCAGGTCTGCTATATTCTGCTCACATTCCAAATGAACGGTAATAGTATCAGCACCGGCTTTAGCGAAATCCGGAATAAAATTGGCGGGATTTGTCATCATCAAATGCACATCGAATGGTAAATCTGTACATTTTCGAATATCCCGAACGACACCAGCCCCAAACGTTAAGTTAGGCACAAAATGTCCATCCATGACATCTATATGAATTAAATCGGCGCCGGCTTTTTCCAAGGAGCGAACCTCTTGCCCCAATTGGGAAAAATCAGCAGATAAAATACTCGGTGCCACTAAAACCATTGTTTCTCCTTTGATATCTATATCCTATCTTAAAATGGATTAAAAATCAAGCCACCCCATGAACAACATTCATATATTTAAAATACAGCCTTATTTTTCAAAATATTATAAAATAAAACTTGATTTTTAAGGTGGATAGGTGTATAGTCCTAGTATTAGTCACACATCTTACTATTCAGAAAGGAAAAAAAATGGCACGTGTAACTGTTGAAGATTGCGTCAAGAAAGTCCCTAACCGCTTTGATTTAATTTTATTAGCCTCTGGTCGCGCAAAAGCGCTAGGTTCTGGGGCTGCTTTAACGGTTGACCGTGACAACGATAAAAATACTGTTGTTGCCTTACGTGAAATAGAAGAAGATACCATTGATTTGAATCTAGTTCGGGATAATGTGATTGCTAGCATGCAAAAATATGCCAAGGCCATCGAAGGTATTGCTGAGGCCGCTGAAATTAAAGAAGTTGAAGCCGAAATCAATGGGGAAGCCTCTTTATACGCAGATACGGAATTCGTTGAATCCGATGCTTTCCAAGTTGTTGATGATGTAACGGAAGCCTAATCCGACCATTGTACGCCAAGGGGGATCGCCATGACTTTCATGCGCCAATATGAATTAGTGGAACGTGTAAAATCGTACGATCCGAACGCCGATGAAGAAGCCTTAAATCGGGCTTATGTTTTTGCTATGAAAATGCATAGCGGTCAAAAACGTGAGTCGGGAGAGGCTTATTTTACCCATCCCATTGCCGTTGCCAGCATTCTGACAGAGTATCGTTTGGATGCTGCCACGATCATCACCGCTCTATTGCATGATACGGTTGAGGACACTCCGGCCTCCTATGCCGACATTAAAGAATTGTTCGGCGAAGACGTCGCCAACCTGGTTGAAGGAGTTACCAAATTATCCAAGGTTCAAATTCATTCAGAAGCCTCCAAACAAGCTGAAAACTTTCAAAAGTTGGTTCTGGCCATTAGTACAGACATTCGTGTTCTGCTGTTAAAATTAGCCGATCGTCTACACAATATGCGAACGTTATATTGTTGTAAAAAGCTTGAAAAACGTCAACGTGTTGCCAAAGAAACGCTTGAAATTTATGTACCTCTAGCCGAACGAATTGGGATGCAAAGCCTAAAAGACGAGATGGAAGATTTGGCCTTCCAAAACCTTCATCCCGAAGCGTATGAAAGCATTACCGCCCGACTATCATTCTTGGTTGAAAAAGACGGCAAAGAAATAACCGAAGTCATTGAAGACATAAAAAAAGATCTGGCAGAAAACCGTATTACAGCTGATGTAACAGGTCGCCAGAAACGCCCGTATTCCATTTGGCGTAAGATGCAAAATAAGAACATCACCATGGAACAGGTGTTTGACATTATGGCATTTCGTGTCGTTGTAGATAATATTGCCGAATGTTATCAGGTTTTAGGCATTATGCATACAAAATATCCGATGATTCCCGGTCGCTACAAGGATTACATTTCGACACCGAAACAGAACGGTTATCAATCCATTCATACGGGGGTTATCGGTCCACTCAACAGACGTATTGAATTGCAAATTCGAACAAAAGAAATGCATCAAGTTGCCGAACTTGGTGTTGCCGCCCATTGGGAGTATAAACAAGGCGTCCACCGTGAAGGCACACAATACCGTTGGTTGCGTGACTTGCTGGAATTATTAAACCATTCATCAGATCCGAATGAGTTTTTGGAACATACCAAAATCGCTATGTATCAGGATCAGGTCTTCTGTTTTTCACCCAAAGGAGATTTAATCACTCTTCCCAAAGGGGCGACACCAATAGACTTTGCCTATGCCGTTCACTCAGGTGTTGGCGACACCTGTGTTGGTGTTAAAATTAATGGAAAAATAAGTCCTTTGCGCACGACATTGCAAAACGGTGATCAAGTTGATATTTTAACAGCCAAAAATCAAACACCTTCGGCCGAATGGGAACGAATCGCCGTTACGGCCAAAGCCAAAGCGGCTATCCGTCGTTTCTTACGGGCACAACATCGTCAACAATTGATTGAAACGGGGCGAACTCTGTTAAATGCGGTAGCCAAAGAATATAACATGACCTTTACGGATAAAGATTTATCCGTTATTCAATCCCAACACAAACAAAAATCAATTGAAGATTTACTGGCGGCAACAGGTGAAGGGTTATTGTCTGCCACAGATTTATTCCACCAAATGCATCCGGAAATAAAGATGTCATTGTACCAAAAAACAATGTCTTTATTCCGAAAATCTCCGGACAAAGCCCCGACACCTCCTTCAAAAATGCCAATTTCTGGTCTGTTTTCAGGCCTTTCATATAGCTTTGCCAAATGTTGCCACCCTGTCCCCGGGGATAAAATCACTGGCATTATTACCACGGGCAAAGGCGTTACCATTCATACGCAAGACTGCCCGGTCTTAGAACGCTTTGCGGACGAACCGGAACGCTGGTTGGATATTGACTGGAATCGTCAGTTATTAGAGGATAAAACCCTTCCGGTGCGCATCAAGGTTGTTTTAATGGACAAACCGACCTCAATGCCGACATTGATGACAATTTTAGCCCAACAAAATGCGCCTGTTTCCAACCTGAGCACCCTACGTCGCAGTAGTGGCTGGGTTGATATTATTCTGGACATTAACATTCGTAATAGCGATCATCTGGACACTGTTTTACAAGCACTTCGTTCAGCTGAAGAAATAGCGACTGTTTCCCGAACAAAGGCAGGATAATATGATTATTGGTATTGGAACAGATCTTGTTGCCATTAAACGTATCGAAGACATCCTGCATCGTATGGGTTCCTCTTTTAGAAACAAAATTTTCACACCACGGGAACAGGAACAGGCCAATACCCGCCCCAACTCTCAACAAGTGGCTTTTTATGCCAAACGGTTTGCTGCCAAAGAAGCCACCGCCAAGGCTTTAGGAACCGGTATTGGAGCATCCGCTGGTTGGCAAGACATTGAAATCCTATCACAACCGAGTGGTGCCCCAACACTCCACCTATCAGGCAAAGCCCTTGAAACAGCCCAAAAACTAGCTCAAAAAAAGGGAAAAACACCTAACGCCTCCAATCTTCAAATACATCTGAGTTTGGCTGACGATACCTTTGCACAGGCTTTCGTCGTGATTGAATCGACTTAATCCTACCACCTTATCCCATTAGAGTATATTTTAAGCAACAATTCCCGACTCACACTAAGACCCCAAGCATCCCAATTCTTTCTGTCAAACACCTTATCACTTCTTAAACCCTTTTACTCATCCGATTGCCAACTCTCTTAAAGGATGTCTTTTCAAAAGATAAAAAGTCACCCCTATCATTCAATAGGGGTGCAAAACACTCTCAAACTAACGACCATCATGTTTATTCGGAAATTGAGAGCGAAACTGGGCAACCATATATTGTTTAGCAATCTTTCGGACCTGACCGGGGTATTGTTTCTTATTATTTATCTGCACCAATTGAGCATTTAACTCACGTCTTTTTTGTTGAGCCAGCATCTCTTTTTGCATCTTTTTTTGTTGAGCCAGCATCTGTCGTTTTTCCCAAATTTTCAGATATATTATAGCCTTTATTCCCTGCAATTCTTCACCATCCTTATAGACGCATTTTTCCTTCAACAGACCATAATACTCATCACGCTCTTCATACGGTCCGTCTATCTTCCCATCCTTATAGGTACATTTTACCAACGGCCAACACTTTTCGTCATTCTTCCAATACTTTTCATACGGTCCGTCTTTCGTCCCATCCTTACAGGTACATTTTACAAACAACCGACCATCCTTCCAATACTCTTCACACGGTCCGTCTAGTTTTCCATCCTTATAGGTCCATTTTACCTCCAACCGACCATTTTCATAATATTCTTTATACGGTCCGACTCTCTTCCCATCCTTATAGGTACATTTTACCTTCCACCGA
>JAZRBO010000045.1:0-6023 GCA_045635125.1 Alphaproteobacteria bacterium
CATGCAAGATGTTCATCAAAATGATATTAGAACAGTATCAGAATGGCGAAAAATAGTCATTATACCCAAGCACATTCCCCACTTCACGCAATCTGAATCTGATATAAAGGCAAAATTACGTATGCCTATGGGGGCATCAGGACCTGTTTTCTTGACTTATCCGAATTATAACCTTATCTTACGGTGGAATAAACATGAATTGTACGCTTTGACGGTTGGTATATTAGCCGATGTGTTAAGTGGACGTTCACCAGTCTTAGAAAGACCGAAAGATTTTAAACCGATAAAAACAGCGTTAGTTATTGACATGCAGAAAAAGTTATCCGAGAAAGGTTTTTATGACGGAAAATGTGATGGGCGGGTAGGACCTAAAACACGTCACGCCATTCGACATTATCAAATTAAAAACAATTTATTAACAGACGGTTATCCGAGTGATGTTTTGTTTGAAAGTTTAGGATGTTATTTAGAGTAGTTAAAATAAAATTTTTTATATGTTTTATATTTTGTATCTGTCTTATTACAGCCGGATGTACGGATAATGGATTACTTTTTAGATCCTTTGTTCAGTATGAACAAACTCAATCAGATGGTACTTATTATATTGGAGAGCCTTATACTATTCGAGGCATCCTCTATACGCCGGCTGAAAATTATAGTTATCGGGAAAAGGGGGCTGCTTCATGGTATCGACGGGATGATGCCCATCGCTTAACGACTAATGGAGAGGTTTTTGATGAAGGGGAAATGACGGCAGCGCACAAAACCTTGCCCCTACCAAGTCTAGTGCGGATTACAAATTTAGAAAACGGGAATGTAGCCATTGTGCGAGTTAATGATCGTGGTCCCAATGTTAACAATAGATTGATCGATGTATCTCAAAAAGCTGCGGCTGCCTTAGAATTTCAAGCGACAGGTACGACGATGGTGGAAGTTGAAGTGTTGGCCGATGAAAGTCGTCGATTGAAAGAAATTGCTTTGGGCAAAACAACAAAAACGTCATTGATAGAAGAAAAAAATCTGAATGAGAGCCTAATTCCATTAGGAAGTGAACAAGTTGTTTATCAACCAGATGTGGCCGTTATGCCGTTATACGAAGAGCTTGTTCTTGAAGAACCCACAGTTGAAACATCATCAGCGGTAAGTTTAGAAACAGAAAAGCCTTTGGATTTGGTGGGAGACTCTTTTGAAACAATGCCTTCATCGAATACAACCGTTGTGTCAGAGGGGGTTGAAACATCAAAAGATGAAACAGTCTTGCTTCAAGAAAAAAATCTTGAATCATCTATACAAAATGTTGAAGAATTTGCTCCTGTGCTACAGGAAGGCTATGTGATTCAAATCGGCGCTTTTGCTAATGATGCTAATATTGAACGGGCAAGTGCTATTGTTTCAGATTTTGGAACGGTTATAAAGGCTCCTCGCGGTGAATTGACTATCGTTCGGGTCGGTCCCTTTAAAAATGAGGAAATAGCTCGCGAAGTGCTTGACAAAGTACATCAGGCAGGGTATGGTGATGCTATCGTTCAGTTTCAAAAATAGAGGTGAAATAATATGAAAAAAGTATTGATTTCGACAATTGTTGCATCGATCTTATGTGTTTCCAGTCAGGGAATGGCCATTGAAACAAAAGCAAAAAATGCTTTGTTGATGGATGCTGGTACCGGTTATGTGATGCTTAATAAAAATGCAGATAAACCTATGCCACCAGCCTCTATGAGTAAGCTGATGACGGCTTATATGATTTTTGACGCCTTGAAAAAAGGAGAGATAACTTTAGATACGGAGTTTACTGTATCGGAAAATGCTTGGCGAAAAGGTGGGGCGAAAAGCGGTAGTTCTACGATGTTTTTAAAGCCTAATCAAAAAGTTAGAGTTGGTGATTTAATTCGGGGAATTATCATCCAATCCGGAAATGATGCTTGTATCGTTGCCGCTGAAAATATGGCCGGTAGTGAAGATGTCTTTGCCGATATGATGACGCAAAAAGGAAAAGATTTGGGTTTAAAAAATGCAACCTTTAAAAATGCAACCGGATTACCGCAAAAAGGACATGAAATGAGCGCTCAGGATTTGGCGGTTTTAGCTCAGGCTTTGATTCGTGATTTTCCTGAATATTATGGGATTTATTCCGAAAAAGAGTTTAGCTATAACGGAATTAAACAAGGAAACCGTAATCCTTTACTATACGGCATTAATGGTGCCGATGGTTTGAAAACAGGTCATACGACAGCCTCTGGATTTGGTCTCACTGGGTCGGTTAAAACAAATGACGGCCGGCGTTTGATTTTGGTTATAAATGGTTTAAAAAGTATGAAGGACAGATCCGATGAATCTAAAAAATTAGTTGGTTGGGGGATAACCTCTTTTGAAAATGCAGAACTGGCTAAACCAAACCAGACAATCGTTCAAGTACCTGTATGGTTAGGTAAGGCTAATCAGGTTGCGGCAACGATAACAGAAGATATCCCAATGACAATACAACGGGGACATGCTTCCAAAATTAAAGGAACGGCTTTTTATAATGAACCAATAGCAGCTCCTATTGAAAAGGGACAAAAGGTGGGAACTTTGGTCGTGACAGGACCAGACAATCAATCAAAGACGGTTGATTTGGTGGCCTCAGAAAATATCGACCGTGTCGGTTATTTTGGTAAGTTAAAGGCGGTTGTTTCATCATGGTTCAATTAGAAAAAAAAGGATTCTTTATTACTCTTGAAGGCGGAGAGGGTGCAGGTAAATCAACACAATGTCGTATGTTGGCTGAGGCTTTGAATCAAGAGGGAATTTCCTGTTTGTTAACCCGTGAACCGGGAGGAAGCATCGGCGCTGAAGAAATCCGAAATTTGTTGGTAACGGGAGATGCAGGACGTTGGGATACTTTAACTGAGATTTTATTATTCTCGGCGGCTAGACGAGATCATTTGGTTAAGACAATTTGGCCAGCTTTGGATAGCGGAACTGTTGTCATTTGTGATCGTTTTATTGACAGTACAATGGCTTATCAAGGATATGGGTATGGAGACAGGCCTGAAATTCAAGAAAAAATTAATGCTTTATATCGGATGATAGCAAATGATTTTCGTCCGGATTTGACTATTATTTTAGATATTAATACAGAGGAAGGTTTACGTCGCAGTTGTACAAGACATGGTAATACAGAACAACGTTTCGAAGGAATGGATTGGGATTTTCATCGAAATTTAAGACAGGCTTTTTTAAAGTTCGCAGAAAGAGAACCAGAACGGTATGTTGTTATTGATGGTAGTAGAACACCAGAAGAAATTCATCAAAAAATTATGTGTGCTGTGCAGGAGCGTTTGTTATGTCTCAAGCAATAGAACAGATTCAAAAGGCTTTGTCATCAGATAAATTATCCGGATCCTGGATGATTGTCGGACCGTATGGTGTCGGTAAAAAAGAGTTGGCTAATCAAGTTTGCTCCTTGTTGTTTGGGAATTCTTTTCAAAAATCAACAGGTTTTCATCCAGATGTCAAATGGATTGAATGCGGATTAACAGAAGAAACTAAAAAAGAAATACAAAAAGCTATCTTGGCTGGTAAATCTGTGCCGGAAGAGGTTATGAATCGACCAAGAAAGCGTGAAATTACAGTGGATGACATTCGAGATGGAATACAGTTTTTGTCATTGCGAGCAAGTACGGTTGGATGGCGAGTGTTGATTATTAATTTAGCCGATCAAATGAATGAAAATGCTGCTAATGCCTTGTTAAAAGTATTAGAAGAGCCTATGGATAGAAGTTTGATTTTGTTATTATGCCAAAATGTGGGTAAGTTGTTGCCGACTATCCGTTCCCGTTGTCGTCAAATTGTTTTGAGACCCGCACCAAAAGAAGATATTGAATTACAACTCAAAAAAATGTATCCGATAGCAGAGGATACGAAATTAGTTTCTGTGTTATCGGGGGGATCTTTGGGCGTGGCTCGGGATATTTATGATAATGACGGTGTTCGTATTTATCGGGATATGATGGCGTTGTGTGTTCCGATGGAGCAATTATCCATTGAAAGTCTGCGTAATTTTGCTGACTTTATTTCTAAAAGTCCAACTTCTTTTGATTTGATGCGCTTATTTCTGTTTGATTGGATTCATGTTCAAATTCGGCAAAATGCAGTTGCTCAGCCTTTAATAGCCGAAACATGGTTGGGGATCTATGAGGAAATAGAGCGTTTATTTAATGATATTGAACGTATCTATTTGGATAAAAAGCAGGTTATTATGCAATCTTTCTTAAAAATAGCAGAGGTTTTAGGATGATTGACAGTCATTGCCATATCGGAATGGATGAATCATTGGCGGATGTTGAGACTATTTTGTCACGTGCAAAAGAGCAGGGTGTTAATAGTGTTTTAACCGTGGCATGCCATCCCTTAGATTATCCTATTTTAATCAAGTTATTAAAAACATATCCTACTGTTTATGGATCTTTTGGAATGCATCCGGAATATGCTCATGAGATGCCACCTGTAGATGAGTTGATTCAAAAAATACAGGCTCATCCTAGAATTGTTGGGGTAGGTGAAATAGGATTGGACTATCATTACATGTCTTCTTCAAAAGATATTCAACGGACGGCTTTTGAAAAACAGATTGAGTTGGCTAATCAAGTGCATAAGCCAATTATTATTCATTCTCGAGAAGCAGATGAAGACATGATGGCTATTTTGACGGCAGCTCATCATGCTGGATTGTTACAAAATGGTGGTGTTCTGCATTGTTTTACAAGCGGGCCTGAATTGGCAAAAAAAGCATTAGAATTAGGATTTTATATTTCTGCTTCTGGCGTTATTACATTTAAAATGGCAGAAGAAATTAGAGATATTTTTCGAATTATTCCATTGGATAGGCTTTTAGTAGAAACGGATGCTCCATATCTGGCTCCTGTTCCTTATAGAGGACGTGTTAATGAACCAGCTTATGTTTTGAAAACAGCAGAAAAATTGGCAGAGTTAAAAGGTGTTTCTCTTAAAGAAATAGATAAGATAACAACGTTTAATTTTAATAAATTATTTCGGATAGAGGCGGGGAAATGAAAGTTAAGATATTAGGATGCGGACCGTCGTTTGGTGTACCATCGCTTAATCGTGGTTTCGGAGATTGTGATCCGATTAATCCTCGGAACAGAAGACGGCGGAGTTCTATCTTAATAGAGGATGACGGAACTTCTTTGCTGATCGATTCTGGCCCAGAGGTGAGGGAACAGCTGTTAAATGCAGGTCGACCCAATATCGATGCCGTCCTATATACGCATGCACACTATGATCATATGGGGGGAGCAGATGATTTAAGAGCTGCTCTAAATGAAGATAAGCGTATTTTGCCAATTTATTTATCCGAATATGATGAACCTCAGTTCAAAGAACGACTACAGTATATTTTTCAAAATCAAAAGGATCCGGCATTTGATGTTCGTGTCATACGACCTTTTGAATCTTTCCAAATTAATCAAACAGTTATATTGCCTATCCCTCAGCAACATGGTGATGGACATTCGACGGGATATCGTATTAAAGATTTCGCTTACTCAACAGATGTTGGGGAAATGGGAGAGGACGCTTTTGAGGCTCTGAAAGGAATTAAGGTTTGGATTTTAGGTGTTGTGACGACATCAACCGATACATATAAGCATTTGAATGTTGAGCGAGCTTTAAAATGGATTGATCGTATTCAACCGGAGAGAGCCTATTTTACTCATATGGGCACAAAAATGGATTATGATCGATTGTGCCAATATCTACCGCCTTATATTCGGCCTGTATATGATGGAATGGAAATAGATATTTAATAATCTTGAGAAATAATGCTTCATTGTTATATTTGAGGCATTTTTTTTGTAAAAATAAATCAGATAACATTTTGAAAAACAAATCGTTTATTGATGTTTTGTTTTATTTTTATGCATTACTATACATAATATAAATTATGCGACAATTGTAATAAGGGGAAGAGGGGTTTATGATTTGTGTTTGTTGTTATATTTCATGTTGTTATTTTGTTTTTT
>JAZRBO010000046.1:0-3321 GCA_045635125.1 Alphaproteobacteria bacterium
TTTTGTTTCATCGGCAGTATTGCATGGCGCTGTTATTACTTTGATGGCGTTCAATTTGTCATTTGGAAAAATGGATGAGCATCGGTCCCCTCCTGCTCTGTTAATGGTTGATTTAACAAAAGTACAGATTTCTGATAAAACGAATTTGCCACCAAAAGCAAAGACAGTGAAGCCTAAACCCCAGAAACCAAAACCACAACCGAAACCACAGGAAGTCAAGGTTAAATCAACGACTGTTAAGGCCCCTTCGCCAGAATTGCCAAAACCGCAACCACCAAAACCGATTAAGGATGCTGTTCCGGCGGTTGAGCCTCCCAAAGTGGTTCAAGAAAAGAAACCTGTTCAGGCAGAAAAAGTCAAAAAGGAACCTCCTAAATCCATAGAAAAAAAGCCGGTCAAAAAATACGATATGAAAAATCTATTGGCCTCAGTTGAAAAGGTGCGTAAAGCACCTGTGAAAACGGTCGTGCCAGAGGAGGTTGAAGATCTTCCCCGTCAAAATGATGGTATTGAAAATGGGATGGAGGGAAGTTTTACTCAAGCCTTGACAGTCTCTGAGCGGGATTTAATTGCAACACAATTGAAGAAATGTTGGAATGTAGATGCTGGAGCTGTTGGTATTGATGATATGATTATTGAAATTCAGGCGTTGGTTAACAAGGATGGTCGTATTCGGGAAGTTACTATTCTAAATATGAAAAATGATCCCTCGTTTAGGGCGGTTGCCGAAAGTGCCAGACGAGCTGTTTTAATTTGCGATGATAAAGGAGCAGATTCTCCTTTCCGAATATTGGCGGATAAATATGCCGATCATTATACCCAATGGAAAGAGCTTTTCTTGCGTTTTAATCCGATGGATGGCGGGGTATTTTAATAGAAAGTGGCTAAAAAAGTGCTTGTACTCTATTTTAGATAGGAGTGAACGCATATTATGTTAACGGTTGTTTGTATGTTGTTTTTGAGTTGAGCTTTGTTGGCTATAAGCAACAAAAAAAGCACCCTTATCGGGTGCTTTCTATTTTTATGGTTGCGGGGGTGGGATTTGAACCTCACGACCTCCAGGTTATGAGCCTGGCAAGCTACCGGACTGCTCTACCCCGCGATAGGTGATATGAATTATATCTATTTTGTTTATGTTTGTCAAGCGTATTTTTAAAAAAAAATAAAAAAGTGTGTTTGTGTTTTATTTGAGCTACTGTAGCAGATATTTTTTGGGGGGAGGAAATAGATTGGTAGAATTGGGGGTATAAAAAAATACTATTATTTTTATACTTAATAATAAGTATGTTATAAAATTATTTAACCAAATACGATTATTTTTGTTGACAACACATCTTTTTAGTGTATATACTAATCTTGTTCCGGTAAAAATAGGGGGAGTCTTTATCGGAATAAAAAAGGGAGAACGGCAAGGCGGGGAGAAATCTCCGCCTTGAGGTTTTATGGTGTCAAACGTAAAACTACTGCGAGGGCAGGGCAGTGGGCATTGAAAATCCAGACCAGCCTATAAGGCTTATGAAATTCTAGTCTGGACAAACTTGTTTGAAAAAAATGATATCACCGGCGTGAGCCGATGGCGTTTCATTATGCCGAATACAATGCTGTTTGTGTGGGAATAGGTGGTATATATCCGTTATGCTGGGATGGTGTCTATTTGTTTTTGAGAGAAAGGGTGAGGGCGTGTTTTAGTGTGGATTTTCCCCGAACAAAAAAACCGCCCCGAAAGGCGGATTTTTGGTGTGATAAATCTCGTTCTTACGAATTTGGCTTCGTTCCGATATTTTGAGAGGTGGGGGCACAATGACAATACCCAGGAGGCAAACCTTTCGAGGAATCTGAACAAGCATTCCAATTAACACCCAAGCCACATTTTTTGCATGTATTCACTATATCATCTTCTAAAGCAGATACTTCATTTCCGTTTGAACATGCCATACACCTTGGTAAATCAAAGTGATATGCAAGGACCCATTTATATCCACTGTCATCGCATTTAGTACATTCTGAAGGATTATTTACAAAATCATATCCATAATGACTTGAACAATCATAACAATCTCCATATTTGCCCAGTATTTGTTGTTCGCCACAAATTCGTGACACACTCGCTTCAGGCGACACGGTTTCCGTCTCAGTCTCAGTTTCTGTCTCTGTTGCCGTTTCGTCAAGATCTGTCCATACTTCATCCGTTTCCGACACTTCAGTTTCTGTCGCCTCTGTCGTTACATCAGGTGTTTCTCCATTTCCGGCATTACCGCTCCCCAACGTATTATTAAACGCAAAGGTCATGGTGTTCCCATTAGCCCCATCAATGCAAGAACCGCCATTGACCGCCATTGACCTCGGTAAAGCCCAATCGGAATCGATGATCATGTCACAGACACGTTCAGGAACACCAGCCACCTCTAATGCAAACTGAGACGCATTCCCGTCATAATTTGTCGTCGGGGTTACTGTGTATGTCCCTTCGATTTTGGCACCCACACCATACTCTGATAAATTAATGTTTTGACCCAACACCCGTTGTTGACTGGCGGTAATCGCCTGTTTTCTGAGTTCGTTAATAATCTCATTCGCATTCATTTTATCAACGGCATAGCGATAACCCGCAACCCCACCGATGCTCAGGACACCGACAATTGCCAATACCCCCAGCATTTCAACCATACTGCGACCGGTTTCATTATGTTTAATTTGTATCTGTTCCATTTTATTCCCCTCTCGGTTTGGTTATCAATATATAAAAACCGATGCGTCATGACCCATGACACATCGGTTTATTTTGCTTGGCAATACACTACATGTATGTATGTATGTATGTATGTATGTATGTATGTATGTATGTATGTATGTATGTATGTATGTATGTATAGAAATCATTGATTTCCGTACATTTACCTACTGTCTTTACATACATTTTTTTGACTTTTTTCATGCCCTCAATAAACCATATTTATACATCTTTGTCAATCGGAAAATATAGAAAAATACACACCCGCATTTGGGTGTTTAAAGTCAATCTCAAAAAATTAAGTAATTTCTGTAACAGCCCGAATATTACCATCCCGACTGATCTGCACAACCCGTAGCTTTTCCCGCATTTCTCGCAACGTCCGCTCTCTGTCCGTTGTCGGATAGCTATGTAAAATTCGTCCCAAAAAGGCTTTATAAGCATCTTCGGCAGAGTCTGCATGAATCGTCGCAAAACAGTTTTCATGCCCCGAGTTCATCAATTCCCACAAAGCACCTGCATTTTGCACAGAAATTTCCCCACCTAAAATAGCATCTGGCGTAAACCGAACGACAAGGTCGATAACCTTC
>JAZRBO010000047.1:0-1737 GCA_045635125.1 Alphaproteobacteria bacterium
CCTTAAATTCACAGAAAAGGCAAAAACGAGATTTTCAGAATTCCGAAAATCAAAAAAACGGAGGTAATGACAATGCCAGCAAAAAAGACGACAAAAACCACAGAAAACAAGACAGAGAAGGCCGTCAAAAAGGCCATAGTTAACGTTACACTTTTAAACATGAGAAAAGAACCCCAGGGCGATGTGATCGCAACACTGGAAAAAGGCACAGAACTCACGGTCCTTGAGGACGCCGGTGAGTGGCTTCACGTCGAAGCAAAGAAGGAAAAGAAGAAGCTTGTTGGCTTCGTAATGAGTAAATACACGAAAGAGGGTTGAAATGTACGCAATAAATGAAGATAAAAGCTTTTTTAATCTCGGCGAGTGGGCAGTCATGACATTAAACAAAGGATCATTTGTACCGGGAATAACATTAAGCGACGCCAACCTTGCACAAAAACTGGCTAATAAATTTGTAAACGTACATACGACAAGCGGGTGGGGAATTGCCATAGCAATATGCAAAGGCGTTACAGAGCCATGCCCGGTGTGGGACGTAATCCATCATGACGACAATACATCTTATTACGGACCAGTAGGACTCACAGAAGAAGAACAAGAAAACGCAGCAGTGATTGAAGACGTGTTTTTTTCAAACGATAATATTTACATTGTAGCGAGCGAAGAACCACTCGACAAAATGTATATCAGATTCAAAGGAGCATAAACATGTTTAATGGTGGACCAATAGCGCGAGGCATAAATTGCAACAAAAAAATGGATGTCGAAGAAAGAATTTATATATTTTGCAGAGGCAGACAAAACGCCAATTTTTCAAACGGCCTCGCAGTAAATAAATTCACAAACGAATACAACGCAAAACCGTTCAGGTCGGCGGAAATATATCGCGCGGCAAACGATCCAAGCGGATATATATATTTTTATGACACCCCGGACGCAGAAAAAGCAATCGTAATCGGAACAGGCAAAGCGGTCAACACAGGATTAAGAAGATATCTCGTGGTTGAAGCAATCAAAAGAGCAGCAGCGCCTGCTGGAGCTGATACAACATTATACGTTAAATTTTCAAACACAACCGACATAGAGGACGATGGAAATTTATTCGGGTTTATTTTAGGCCCTGAAATGAAAAAGTATTACATTGACTTACAGGCTGAAGGAGTAAACGCATTTAAATATATAACCTTAATAAATGGACTTTTCAACGCGTCATTCCCGGCGGCAGTTAGACGTATATATTTTACAGACAACAAAGAAGAAAACGCAATAAATGCTCTTTTTAACGCAGGAAACGATCCACAAGTGGAATGGGAAGGATGGACCGGTCCGTCGGGAAGGAGTAACCCGGGAACAATCGAAACGGACTACATCAATCTCCAAGAATACGACAGCTACGTTATAACCAAAGATAAAATTAACATATCAGGAAAAAACAAAGTCGGAATTATATTAGATTGTACAGAAGCCAGCGGCCAACAAGGCTATGACAATTATTTACAAGTATGGTTTTATAACGCTAAGACATTCGCAACCGGATATGCAGGAAACGCGGAAAAATATGGAATAACAGCAGGAACAAACCAAACGCTTTATATTAACATTAAAAACGCCGGATCAAATCAATTTTCGGCCAACGCGATACTTCCAGTCGACGGCGAGTATTACGTGGGGGTAAACACAGGAACTTACACAAAGCCAAAAATCCAAAAAATATGGCTGGAATAAAAGAAAATTCCA
>JAZRBO010000048.1:0-15344 GCA_045635125.1 Alphaproteobacteria bacterium
TTTTTCCAAATCTTCAATTGTCTTTGTATTCGGAGTTGAAATCTCTTCTAATGGTAATAATTCTTCTTTTTCGGATGTAAACGTACTGGTAGCAACCTCGCTATTGGCATAAGAATGGCAACCATCGCAAACAACAACACGATCTTCACCAGCCTCTGTCAACAGTTGATATTCATGGGCAACTTTACCACCCATCATACCCGAATCAGATTGAATAGAAACAACCTCTGGTACACCACATCGACGAAAAATCGTATGATAAGCCGTTGCACATCGGTCATAGTAAGTATCTAAATCCGCCCATGAAGTATGATAAGAATATGCGTCTTTCATCGTAAATTCACGAACTCGAATTAAGCCACCGCGAGAGCGAGCCTCATCCCGAAATTTCGTTTGAATCTGGTACAGCATAAAAGGATAATCCTTATAACTTGTCACCTCTGTCCGAGCCAACGCCGTAACGGCTTCTTCGTGTGTCATGGCTAACAACATATCGTGTTTCGTTCTATCCTTAAAACGCAGCAGTTCAGAACCAACACCTTCCCAGCGTTCTGATTCATCCCATAATTCTCGAGGCAATACAACCGGCATTTTAACCTCCTGCCCCTCAATTTTATTCATTTCTTCACGAATTATGTTTTCTATTTTCGTTTGAATCCGAACTGCCGGAGGCAATAATGAATAAATACCATTTGATACCGGTCGCATATAGCCACCCCGCAACAGGTAAATATGGCTAATTAACTGAGCCTCTGATGGTTTTTCTTTATGCTTTTTAGAAATTAAACGACTCACACGCATAACGGTATCCTTTCTTCAAATAAACAACTAGGGCGTAAGTATACTCTTTTCCTATTTAAATTTCAAGAGGCAGACACTATTTCTGATAATTTTTTAATAATATTGCGAATTCCTGTCAACCGGTCCGCCATCTTTTCCCAAGGACGTATCACAACTAATTTTTGATCCGGACGAATACGAATCGTTCCCATTTGAGAGGAAATATAACTAATCAAGCCAGCCGGATTCGGGAATGTATTATTATGGAATGAAATACTCGCGCCTTTGGGTCCCGCATCTAAGCGTTCAATATTAACAGATTTAGCCAAAATCTTTAGTTCTACTGTCATCAACAGATTATCAACCTCTACCGGATAAGGACCGAATCTATCAATTAACTCCGCACGTAGAGATTCAACCTCTCCCAAATCCGTCATATCTCCGACACGGTGATACAACGCCATGCGAACTTCCAAATCCTTAATGTATGTATCCGGAATCAAAACAGGTAATCCAATCGAAATTTGTGGTGAAAAATCATCCTCAATTGTTGGGTGTTTGCCCCCGTTTCGACGCAATGAATGAATAGCATCTGACAACATTTTTTGATACAAGGCAACACCAACTTCACGAATATGACCAGATTGTTCCTGACCCAACAAATTACCGGCACCACGAATATCCAAATCATGACTGGCCAAAGTAAATCCCGCACCAAGGCTATCCAAACCTTGCATCACTGTTAATCTTTTCTGAGCCGTATCCGACAATCGTTGGTGCGGTGGTGTCGTAAGATAAGCATACGCTCGCAATTTACCACGTCCCACACGACCACGCAATTGATATAAGGCCGCTAAACCAAACATATCCGCCCGATAAACAATCATTGTGTTGACTGAAGGCATATCCAAACCGGATTCGATAATACTTGTCGCCAACAAAACATCGTATTTTTTATTAGCAAAAGCCGTCATAATGCTTTCCAGTTTCCCTGCAGCCATTTGACCATGGGCCTGAACCACACGAATATCTGGAACTATTTTTGATAAAATATCAATAACTTCTGACATATCTGAAATTCTGGGACAAACAAAAAAGGTCTGACCGCCTCTAAAATGTTCCCGCAAAATTGCTTCTTTAATAATGACAGGGTCAAAGGGGGTCACAAATGTTTTAACCGCTAATCTATCAACCGGCGGCGTTGCGATAACCGACAACTCTCGCACACCGGCCAACGATAATTGCAGTGTTCGGGGTATCGGTGTTGCCGTTAGTGTTAGTACATGGACACCTTTTTTCAATTCTTTTAAGCGTTCTTTATGAGCGACTCCAAAATGTTGCTCTTCATCAATAATGACAAGGCCTAAGTTTTTAAACGCAATACCTTTAGCCAACAACGCATGTGTACCGACAACAATATCGATAATACCCCGTTTCAATTCCTCATGAATCTTTTGCGTATCTGAATGAGACACCAAACGCGACAAACCAGAAACTCTAACAGGAAAACCTTGAAATCTATCTATAAAATTTTGCGTGTGTTGACGAGCCAATAACGTCGTTGGGACAATAACAGCAACTTGGTAACCGGCCATAACGGCCAAAAAAGCAGCCCGCATAGCAACTTCTGTTTTACCAAAGCCAACATCCCCGCATACAAGTCTGTCCATCGGTTTTCCCGATGCCAAATCCGTTTCTATCTCCTGAATCGAGCGCATTTGATCATCCGTTTCCGAATAAGGAAAACGAGCACAAAATTCTTGATATAATCCGTGCGGTGCCAAAATGCGTTCCGTTTGATTTAACGCCCGCTGCGAAGCAATGTCAATCAGCTTTTCTGCCATCACGAACAAGTCTTTTTTTACCCGCTCTTTTCGAGTTGCAAAAGATGTACTTCCCAACTTATCCAAAGCGACATGTTCCGAATTTCCATAACGAGATAAAATATCCGCATTTTCAACAGGAACAAATAATTTGTCGCCACCTTCATATTCTAAACATAAACAATCGTGGGCAGCACCACCTATCTGTAGTGGCATCAAGGCAATAAATCGACCAATACCATGCACTTGGTGAACAACTAAATCTCCAGAGTTCAAAGTTGTTAAATCCGAAATAAAATCGTGATTTTTACGCTTTCTAGGAGCTCTGATAATACGCTCTCCAAGCAAATCTGTTTCCGTAACAACAATAAATTGATCTGTTCCAAAACCTTTTTCAAATGGAGCCATTATAATAGAGGGCGCTTTTTTCAATGCTTCATCAAAAGTATCTGCCTCAAATAATGACACATCCCTATCCCGCATCAAACCAGAAATACGATGAGCCGAGCCTGCTGTGGTCGCAGCAAAAATAACCCGTCTTTTTTCTTGGCGTACAAAATCTGCTGCCACATCAAAAACATCTCGATTATCCTGAACTCGAACATCTACAAAGTCATGGCCAGGTCTCCCACCCTCATCAGTTGTGTCCGCCTCAACAAACGGAGATAATTGAAAAACGGGAACCGTAGATAAAAATGTATCAACTTGTTCTTTATTCAAAAAGAATAAATCCGGCGGAATCGGATGATAAACACCTCCCATAGATGCTCCACTCTCTAAAGCATGAGAACGAGCGTCATAATACTCACGAACAATATCGATACGGGAAGATAAAGCCTCAGATGCTTGAAAATCCCAAACAACCGCTACATCATTCAAATATGTCCAAAGCGGAACCATTTCAGAATGGAACAGAGGTAAAAAATGCTCTAATCCTTGTGTATAGCGACCTTCTGACACCGATTCATAAAAAATATCATCCGACTTTTTGTCAAACAAGGTACGGTATCGGCTTCGAAATAAAGAGATACTTTCTGGTGTCAACACAAACTCTGCAATCGGTTTTAATGTCACAAAGGAGGCATCCCCTATGGTACGTTGTGTCATCGGATCAAAACAACGCAGAGAATCAACCTCATCCCCGAAAAAATCTATTCGAAAAGGTTTTTCGGAACCAGCCGGAAAAATATCAATTAACCCACCCCGAACCGCATATTCCCCCGTTTCCATAACCGTATCCGTTGCACGATATCCGTTTTTAGATAAAAAAGTCGTCAGCTTTTCAAATGAAACTGTATCCCCAACACGTAAAGACCAAATACCATCTTTCCAAAAAGAGGACGAAGGCACCATTTGTGTCAACGCAGATACTGTTGTCAAAATAACAGCCGTATCTTTTGGCGAATGTTGCAATAATCGAAATAATGTATCAATCCGCTGACCGACTATTTCCGGCTGAGGCGACACACGATCATAAGGAACCGTATCCCATGCCGGAAACAAAAAAATCGGTATTTCAGGAACCGTTATTCTCATAATATCGGCAATAAAAGCCATCCGACTTTCGTTCGGCACAACCCATAACAGTGTCGGATGTGTTTTTATGAGGCGACGAACAACCATCGGTTCAAAACCGAAAGGAATACCAGACAGTCGTTGAATCGTTGACATCATTTACCCTAAAAAAAGTTAATCCCAACCGAAAAAAGGCTTTCGGCCTCTTGCACATGTCCCTGTGTCACAAAGACAAAGACAATATCTTTTTCCTGAACAATTAAATCCTTACTGGGAAGCATAAATAAATCCCCACGCAAAATACCACCAATAACAACACCTTCCGGTATTTTAACTTTACCCAAGCAGTTTTTAGTAATTTTTGATGTGGCCAAAGCTTCAACTTCTAAAACCTCCCCAACACCGGATTGAATAAAGTAATCATCCCGAACACGACCTTTACGCAAATGTTGTAAAATAGCCGACACCATAACAGCGTTCGGGTTAATCATAGAATCAATCCCCAAACCGGACAAAACCGTATTATACAGCGGGTTATGAATTAAGGCACAGGTTCGACCGATACCGTTCCGTTTGGATACCAAAGACAATAAAATATTGCTTTCATCCGAATTGGTCGTCGCAATCGCCATATCATAATTTTTTAAATTCAATTCTTCAATAAGATTATCATCCAATGCATCGCCATTAATAACCAAAGAAGATTCCAATTTTTCAGCTAAAAACTGAGCTCTTTCCTCATCGTTTTCAACAATCGTAATATTATGGGATACTTTATCCTCTTCTAAACGTTTAGCTAATTGAAATCCAACCTTACCACCACCATAAATCATAATATAACGAGGAGATTCTTTTTCGTATCCAAAAACATCTAACGCCTGTGTTAAATGGGCCGTATCCACAATAAAGTAAACATCATCCCCCGCTTTGATCGTCACATCAGACAACGGCATCAATTGAAATCGACGACGCACCGCAACAATATTGACAGGAAAATCAGATGTCATTTGACGAACTTCAGCAATTGTTTTTCCTGCTAACGGAGATGTTTTTCGGCATTTCAGGCCGACAAAACGAACGAGACCAGCCCCCATCTCTCGCATATCCATAGATCCAGTAATTTCAAGATTTTCGGTGATTCTGTCGGACATTTCCTTTTCCGGAGATAAAATCGCCTCAATCTCCCATGCCTGTAAAAAAGATTTATAACGACTAGATAAATATTCCGATGAAGAAATACGGGCAATACGTTTTGGAATATGAAAAACAGAGTTCGCCACCCCACAAGACACAAGGTTTGTTTCATCATCTCCGGTTACAGCCAAAAAAACATCTGCATGTTCAGCACCAGCCCGTTCCAAAACCGATGGATACGAAGCCGATCCGACAACAGTTTGAATATCTAGCTGTTCACTTAAAGTACCCAACCGTTCAACATCTTTATCAATCAAAACAATATCATCCTGTTCAGACCGCAAGTAGCGAGCTAAAGCAATCCCGATTTCACCAGCACCGGCAATAATAACCTTCATTCATCCCCCCTCAAAAAGGCAGTAATCATTTGTTTTACAGTTTTAACGTCTTTTTCAGCATACACGTTCTGACAAAATTCCGCAACTCCTTTTTTACCACGCATATACCAAGCGATATGCTTACGTGCCACAAAAATACCGTGCGAACCATAATAATCCAACAACAAATCCAAATGCCTTAACACAAGAAAAAGTCTGTCTATATCGGGTCTGATGCCGCTTTCTATTTCCTGTAAAATCCACGGTTTACCCAAAGCTCCCCGTCCAATCATCACACCGTCTGCCTTGGTTTGTTGCAATGCTTTATCGGCCGTCTCCCTGTCCGTAATATCGCCATTTGCATACACAGGGATGGAAACAGATGATTTAACCTCTCCAATAACATCCCAATGCGCAGAACCTGCATATCCTTGTGCCTTTGTTCGACCATGAACCGTTAAACGGGAAGCTCCTGCCCGTTCTAAAGTTTGAGCAAAAGACACAGCATTAATATGGTCTTCATCCCATCCTATTCGCATTTTAACTGAAACAGGAATAGAAACAGATGAAACAAGGCTTTCTACCAGTCGAGCGGCCACGTCTGGTGTTTTCATTAAGGCCGCGCCACTACCATTTGTAATCAATTTTTTAACTGGGCATCCCATATTCAGATCTATTCCTATCGCACCATTATCTTCTGCCATTTGAGCTGCGTATATCATAGCTTCCGGTTTAATGCCAACCAATTGAACAATCAAATTATGTTCGTCCCGAATATCCATCATTTTACGAGTAACAGGATGATTTCGATGCAAAGATTCAACACCGACCATTTCCGTAAATAATGTTTGATTACCAAACAATCGCATCATTTGCCGAAACGGTTTATCGGTAACACCCGCCATCGGAGCCAAAACAACAGGAGATATCATTTTGTCGTCTCCTGTAACTGATACAATCTTTCTAAATCAGGAGACACCGCCTTTAAATCGATTACACCGGGAAATAATTGACGCATTGCCTTTTCAAGAAAAATAGCAGCCTTATCATACTCTTGTTTCTCTTCGTATAATTCAGACATTAAAATTTGAGCGGGCGCATAGTTTTGTTCTGCTGCACGTAAATACCAGCTTTGAGATTCTTCTAAATTAACCCGTCCCCATGCCTCATCCTGATAGATTTTTCCCAATCGCATACAAGATTCAACATGATTTTGTTCAGCTGCCTTTTTGTAAAAAGAGACTGCCTTATCTTGGTTGCGCGGAACAACACGCCCCTGTTCATAAACTTGGGCTATAAAAAACTGACTGTCCGGATCCCCATATTCTGCCAACTTAGCATGCCACGCCAAATCCCAGTGGGGATCTGCATATTCATCTACATCTATTGAAGGTGCATCACTTAATAAATGTAAATCAGACTGAATAATCGCAGCATTAACCGACAACGTTATTCCAGTAGCAAGTAAAAGAATCAGATAAAATACTTTATTTTTCATGCAAAGTATGATATATCATATTTTACAAAAAGGAAAGAAAAAATGAAAAAAGTTACAATTATCGGCGCCGGATTAGCCGGCAGTGAAGCGGCCTATCAATTACTCAAGCGGGGATTTCAGGTTCGTATGATTGAAATGCGACCACAAAAGTCAACACCTGCCCATACAACCGGATTATTCGGTGAATTAGTTTGTTCGAACTCTCTCCGATCGGATGACGCTGAAACGAACGCTGTCGGTCTAATGCATGCAGAAATGCGCGCTTGTGATTCTCTTATTATGAAATGCGCCGATGCAACAGCTGTTCCTGCTGGTGGCGCTTTAGCTGTTAACCGTGAAGAATTTGCCTCTCGTATCACTCAAACATTAAAAGGTTTTCCTAATTTCTCATTAGAAGTGCATGAAGCCGAATTCCCTCAAGACACGCAAGAACCGACAATTATTGCGACTGGCCCCCTCACCTCTGATAAAATGGCACAACAATTACAGACTATAACTCAAACAGAGTCGCTTCATTTTTTTGATGCCATTGCACCAATTGTTTATACAGAAAGCGTCGACATGTCCAAAGCATGGTACCAATCCCGATATGATAAAGGGGAAGGAACTGATTATTTAAATTGTGCACTTTCTAAACAAGAATATAATGATTTTATAGACGCTTTGCTTGCCGGAGAAAAAGTTCAATTTCACGATTGGGAAAAAGATACCCCTTATTTTGAAGGATGTCTACCTGTCGAAGTTATGGCCGAACGAGGACGTCAAACATTATTATTCGGCCCAATGAAACCCGTTGGTCTATCTAATCCTCATGAAGATGGACGGCGCCCCTTTGCTGTTGTCCAATTACGGAAAGAAAATAAGCAAGGAACATTAATGAATTTAGTCGGATTTCAAACTAAATTAACGTATGGCGCTCAAAAACGAGTTTTTCGTATGATACCAGCTTTAGCTCAAGCTGAATTTGCTCGTTTGGGCGGTATTCATAGAAATACATTCGTTTGTGGGCCGAAAGTTTTGGGGACTAAATTAGAATTAAAGGGGTATCCTATGATTCGACTGGCCGGACAGTTAACCGGATGCGAGGGATATATTGAAAGCGCTTCTATCGGTCTATTAGCAGGATTATTCACGGCTCTACCCGACTTGCCACCGCCACCTGCCGAAACGGCTTTGGGTGCTATGCTGCGTCACATTACATCAGAGGGTGAAGCAGATACATTCCAACCAATGAACATTAACTTTGGTATCTTTCCAGAGGTATATGCCTTTGATGAACGGGGTAAAAAAATTAAAGGAACAGACAGAAAAAAATTATACACTACCCGTGCCAAGCAGGCTTTGGCCGATTGGATACTGAATATATAAAATGAAAAAGCTCTGTTGTCCACAGAGCTTTTTTTGCACTTTTAATATTGCCACCTCAATCCGAACAAAGCTCGATAATCTGGTTTTGCTTTTTCCATATGATCCGGATGAATACGGGCACCTAATTCATACCGCCATTCAAAATCATCTGTTTCATGAGCATAGTATGCCCCCAAATTATACTCACGAGCCTGAGATTTTAATGAAATATCAAATTGATCACGATAAACTGTGTCGTTATACAAATTCCGCGCTACAGGTAAATTAAAGGAAGCGCGTCCCGAACGAATACCCAGCGGTGAAGACAATTGAATACCGGCGAATGTTTCTTTGTCCATATGATAACGAGCGTCCAATGCAAAACTATCACTTGTTAAATCACTCAACGTCATCAGAGAACTTGTTTGAGATTCCTGACTGCGACCATAGTAATATGAGGCCGATAAAGTCAAAGAAGATATCGGACGAACCTCCACAACAGCACCTGCGAAATAAGTACGTGTTGTATCCGTATTAAAAGCACCGCGTCCGTTTAAACCCAAAACAGCATCTTTTTCAGATATTAATCCACCAATAGCTTTCAATGTTATTTTTTCCGCTGGTTTCCATGTTAACTCTGTTGTAAAAGCTGTCACAGATCGATTAAATTCTTCATTTAAATCTTCATCCCCTTCATAAAAACCATTTTTACCAAGTACCGCCCCAAATGAAAGCGATGTTTTTTTATTCAAATCAAACCGATTTGTTAACGCATAAGCATCCGTCATATCAACAAATGGGTTGGATAATGCTTCATTAAAGTACCCATTACCTGAGCGAACATCAGAGCGATAGGCAAAATGCAACGCTTGTTTATCCGAAAAGCGATACCGCACATCCAAGGCCCCTAACCCCATAAGATCATCATCAGTAATACTTTCAGAAAATGAAAAACTCATTTTATCCTGAACGCCTGCCGTTTTGACTTTATGGCGATTCATGAAAGACCGGAAAGATCGTTTAAACATCTCGTCCGAACGATGCGCCTGTGACACAAGCGTCTGGGTTACCACCGGAAATGCCCGATTATAATCATCCAACCCAACAAATGCCTGAGGCAAAGAAGAAGACAAAGAAGCATTAAAGCCCCGTGGTAAAGCAAGTTTTGTATCCTTTAACGAAATTTTAGCACCGTTTGTCGTGTTTTGAGTTGCAAGCATAAGCTCTCCAAGCGGATTTGTTGCTGCATCTAAGTCAACCATTCCGTGACCAAATATCGAGCTGGTTGCATAGGTATTCCCAAAACTATCCGTCCAAGTTCCATCATTCGTCCAACCGACCATCTTCTTATTTGCCGAACGGAACAGGATTTCAACAACCTCTTGTGAGGTCAGGTGTGGATACGCCCCCATCAATAAAGCAACACTTCCTGTCACGACTGGTGTAGCCATAGAGGTTCCTTGCATATACCCATAAGCACTTCCCGTTTCATCCATCACATGATTCTCGTCCGATTGAACGGTCGAATAAATACCGCCTTTTTCATACATGTACTGATTGCCCCAATCATTCGCCTCTTCTTGTGATGAAATATTACCTTTTTTTATTTCTTCAACTAACTTTTCCTTTGCCTCATCATAGTAATATTTAATATCACCACCCGGTGCCGTTAAGCAGTAGGATTGTCCTGCACCACAGATTTGGGAATAGGACGCCAGCGTATTCGCCGGACTTGCCGCTACGACCGATATGAACAGATTCGTCATATCATAGTCACTACCAGCACTAAATGTTGTGGTTAACGGAATCCCGTGGTCAATATACATTGACTTATTGCCATTGTTTCCTGCCCCTTTAACTATCACAATATTGTTCTCTGCTGCCATTTTATAGAAATTAACATCTGACGTTTCCATAATATCATCTGCATCCTTTCCTGAGGCATATTCTACTGGATCCCCCCCCTCGTAACCAAAGCTCATATTTATAACACGAACCTTTTCAGCAGCATACGTTTCCATCGCTTTTTCGGAACCAAACCCCTGTATTCGTCTATCATAGATACCAGCAACGATGTCAACGTTTGGCGCCACACCATGCATACCGATCCCATTTTTGCTTGCACCAATGATACCCGCCACATGTGTTCCATGATCACCAGACATTGTATTGTTATATTTATATTCATCACTCTGCGTTTCTGTTTGATGATGAAACGGATTATTTTGTTCTTTATCCCAATCATAATCATCTGCATATTTGACAAACAACTCATCAACAAACGATTGGGTCACGCCGGCAACTATCGAAGTTGTTTCTCCGTTTTCATCAAAGAAGACAAACGCTCCCGTTCCTGATGAAGAGTAAGGATTTGGTTTAAAACCATAACAATTTGTTTTATCATCCCCCCGGCACGGACCATAGTCAAAATTGTAGCCATAAGGATTACCGTTTTCATCTTTGGCAATATTCGCAATCAAATCCGGATGATTGATATCCGTTCCACTATCTAAAACACCAACACGAACTTTTTCCGGTGTATTAACGTACGTGATTGTCCCCGTTTCGGCATCTGTTTTTTGTTCTGTCACATACCCACTAAATCCACGGGCATAGGCTTGCTCGGCCTTAATCTGTGACAAGAAATTCCCCTTATTAAACTCTGGTGTTTTATAAGTTTCGGGATCTCGGCTTACCCACGGATCAACGGCCGGAGGGGTCGGCGTATCCGGTTTAGAAGAACCACCACTACTTCCGCTATCGGAACCGCCGTTTCCGCCATTAGCATTATCACTACCACTGCTTCCGCCACCGCCACCACCGCCGACGGCCAAGGCAACACCACCACCGATAACGGCCAAAGCACCAACACCTATTGCAACCTTAGCACCAGTTGAAAGTCCTGTTTCAGTTGCAACCGTCACTTCTTCAACGTATTCCGTACCTGCAGAAATCTTCGCGGCTTTAGCAAGTCTTATTTCCCGAATCCAATTACTATAACCTGTATTGAATTTTTGAATACTTTCAGAGGGTATTCGCTTTACACACGGATGTTGTATATTAGCCCCAGCTTGACGTAAAATATTATAGGTTCGATAGTCGTGTGCCGAAATCGCCTGACACAGAGCCGTATTCCCTTTTCGATCAATGTTGTCTACTCCTGTTCCTAAAGAACGAAGCGCCCTTAAAGATTGAACTGTCCCCATAGATGCCTGACGATAAACCTGAGACGCTGACAAAGACTGTACCGCCCAAGCCGTTTGTGAAAAAAGCAATCCATATGTTATAAGTATTAAGCAAAAACGACGCAACTTACTTTTCTCCTTTATTAAAATCCGACACGAATACCAGCGTTCATATTAAAGCGAGTATCATTTTCGATGAACTGTGTGAACTTGGCATACAGACCAATATTTTTGTAGTCGTATCCAATTTCACCGCTGACTTGACCACGATGACGTCCCAACATCCAATCTTCCATGCGATAATCGCCAGTCATGCCTTCTAAGCTCATTTTTTGGCCATAAGGTTTAGCCATTTCATAATACCAAGCCCCTCCCGCACGCATATTCAAGCGAGAAGATTCTCCGATATTCATTTCTTTACGGAGATAGAGACCTAACCCAGCCTCGACCGACGTTTGATTATCGGATTTAAAAGCAGCCCGAATGACAGCATTATCTTCGCTATGACCTTTTGTATGCCAACCTAGGATATTGAACTCAGCTGCCGGTTCAATGGTTAAGCCGGCTATTGTCATCGGATAGCGGACTTCATTGGTTAAACCATACAACCATTTTTCGGTTTTTCCTTTAGCAGAAGAAGCATCCGTTGTTCGAGTGTAATGACCATTCGCATACCCGATCCGAGGTACAGACACAAACTTAAAGCCGGCTTTTTCGAAACCAATCGGAGCAAAAGCCTGATAGACTGTTTCTGTCCGATCGGAATCATTTTTGTAATCGCTGTTATAACGAGTGACAGCCATACCCAAACCGAAGCGGAAGTCATTAAAGGCTCTGTCCGTTAAAGCATAGGTTGAATCAGCATTGGATGAATAGCCTGTTAAACCGGCTTTACTGTCCCGATGTTGATACAGATGATCATAACCAACCATAGAACGAATATCTCCCTTTTTAGTGAATAAAGCATCATTCATTGTATGGTTAAGGCTACGCAAGGCTGCAAAATCCTCATATGCAAAGTTTGCCAACGTATCCGTACCGGAAGCTCTTGCCCAAGCAGTGCTCAAGGCTTGTGTCGTCGGAGCAGCCTTTAAGCTATTAAACAAAGCTTCATTGTTTCCTTGAGCATAGTTGTTTTCAAGGAAAGTAGCTACCGATTGATCAGACATAACATCCGAGAATAATTTCTTAGTTAAAACAACATCCGCTCCGTTATCAGCAAGAGAGGCATCAAATAAAATAGATTCTGAAACAAGGTTTAAACGAGTAGTATCCGGTGTTTGAATCATATTCTCTGCCACAACAGTTGTATTAAAGTTATTTGTAACGAACTCTGTTGACAAAATTAAATCATCCGTTATCGACATCGGTGAAATAAACTGTGCATTTGGTAAAGCAATGACTTTTCCATTCATTGAGGATAAGCTAATCGCATCATCCATTTCTATAACACCACTTGTCAATAATTGTGCCCCGTTTAGTAAATAGATGATAGGACTTGCATCTGATATAATAGATTGCCCAACAACTCTTTCATTCCCCTCCTCGTCCGCTACAATTTTTGTCCAATAAATATTGGATACTTTAATGGTTCCCGTATTGTAAACACGCGCGTTGGGACCATGGGCCACAATTGCTCCTCCAAACTGTAGCGCTATCGTATCACCAACCCAGATCTCTTTAACAGCAAAGTTACTTACCTCTATTGTCCCATAGTTATAAAAAACACTGTTACCACTAATCATAACGCCATGACCATACATTCCTCCAAAATCTGAGGATGATCCTTGCACTATAATTTTCCCATTAGCTGTATTAATAATACTCGAATCGAACCCTCCAACGCCAGCGTTAGCCAAGCCATCACCAAACCCACTACCGTCAGTGTTAACAACGACAGTACCATTATTGACAAATGTAGAACCACTCAAAGAAACACCAGCTGATTTGCCAATAATATTTCCATCATTTCTAAAGAACATCCCGCTTCCCTCCACAGCAATATCCGCAGAAATAATTCCATCTGATTTATTCCATATATAACTTGGATAAAAGGGATCCTGAAATACGTCACCATATCTAACAAAAACCCCACCAGCTTTTGCATGAATAATTCCTTCATTAATGAGGTATAAACCACCACCTAAATTATCACCCACATCAACACTAGTATCTGCATAGATACCAAAATTATCGCTATTAACTGTTCCGTAATTATAAATAGCACCTCCAAAAGCTGTAATGGCACCTACATAATCATCTCCAAAATGAACATTGCTCGTATAATTTAAGGTTGTTTCCTTTGGAATAACCAAATTTGGAATTCCATCTCCCGTATTAATTAGAAAATAAGATCCAATCAGCATAGGATCCTCCACATCACCACCTATCTCTGGCGGCACAAACCAAGAACCAGTAGAGTTTATTTCACCTTTCGGTAAAATATATGTTTGATACCCAGTATCAACGCCTTCCTGAAAAATACTTAATGAGCCTGAAATATTTGATGTCGGTGATGTTGAAAAACTCAGATTATTATTCAAAACACATTCACCATCAACATTCCTCACAAAGCCCAAATTACAAACACATTGACCCGCTTCTTGATGCTGATTAATACCACATTCTAATGTCAAATAACACAAATTATTATATAGTGTATAATCCGTATCACAAGCGATACATTCGTCTTCATCCTGCGTCATACAATCAAGAACTATTTTTTTACAAACTCCATTATGCATAGAGTATCCATTTTTACATTCTCCACCTTCACCTCCATTATCCGGAGCTATTTGACATGAGGCACCGCTATATCCAACATCACAATCACATGCCCCTGTGCTTGCGTTACACTCTCCATGGTCACCGCAATCGACGTTAGCGCATAAATCCACTACCGGAGGGGTCGGCGTATCCGGTTCATCGTCTCCACCTTCATCTCCATCACCAGAACCATTATCCGGGGCTATCGGCGTATCCGGTTCAGAAGAACCACCACTGCTTCCGCCACCACCGCCACCACCGGCAGCCAAGGCAACGCCTCCACCAATGGCAGCCAAAGCACCAACACCTATTGCAACCTTAGCACCGACACTTAAACCTGTGGTTGTTGCAATTGGTTCCACCAACATTGAAGTCTGAGTCCCTGTCGTCGCAGCTGTTGTTTGAGAGGGGGCTACTGCACCGTTTGGAGTTGCTGTAAATTGAGCAGCCGACTTCACTGGATAAGCTATCTTTCCGGAATTAACACCCTCTGCCCATGCCGTGTAGTTGGCGTTAAATGATTGAATTTGTTCCGCAGGTATTTTAGAAACACACATCGATGCCGTAGAAGCTCCCGCTTTCTTCAAAACAAAAAATGATGCGTAATCTTTCATCCAAATCGAACGACACAATGCCGTATTTCCATACTTGTCAATTGTTTCCAAGGAATTCCCTGTTTGTTTCAAAGACTGTAACGCCTTTAAATTCCCCGCTTTCGCATAAGAATAAATCTGGGTCATGGATAACGGAGCCGCTACCGCAACCGTTTGCCACATAACAGAGGAAACAACCATAGAAACCATAACGATAGATGAAATTAGTCGACGCAACATACTTTTCTCCTTCAACAAACAGTTACATCGCAAAAATATCAAAAAAAAATAAATATTGACATATAAATACCAAAAAGCCTAACAGC
>JAZRBO010000049.1:0-4147 GCA_045635125.1 Alphaproteobacteria bacterium
GTAAAACATAAGATAACAAAAGGAATGGTGTTGGAAGCACTATCTCCTATGACATGGGAGCCGATTTTAATTCCAGTTGCCGATTTTTATGATGGTCAGACCGGAAAATTATTGGAAGAAGTTTCTTGTGGACGACCGGGACAAATGATAGAAATACCTGTTAATACATTGGAAATAAAGAATTTACCACCTCTTTCTGTTCTTCGGAGTCGGGTCGAAAAATAGCATGTTGTAACTTTTTGAAAAAAATAAAAAAGGTATTGCAAAAAAAATAAAAAAAGATTATATTGACTTTGTCTTTTAAAAAAAGGAGTATTACCATGACAAAACAAATCAACGAAGAAAACATCCGTGTCGCGGCATACTTCATTTGGCAAAACGCCGGCTGTCCGCAAGGCGCCGAACATGATTGTTGGATGAAAGCATGCGAACAATTATTTTCAAGTAATGCAAAATCGGCCAAGAAAACAACAACTAAAAAATCAGCGTTAAAATCTGTAAAATCATCTGCCTCTTCTTTGAAAAGCAGTTTGTTGAAGAGTGATGCTTCGTCTGTTGTTAAATCTATGTCTAAACCAGTTGTTAAAAATACGGTTAAAAAAACGACAGCCAAGAAATCGATTAAGCCGGTAGCTTCTGCTGAACCATTTTATGGTATTCGTAAATAGTTTGGTGTTTCTCAGATAAAGGGGCGGTTTCATCCGCCCTTTTTTATACCCTTTTTTACTTGACAGAAATAAAATGTCGGCTTATCTTTTCTTTAGAAAAAAGGAGATATTTATGGATAGATTGTCAAGATATATCGATTCAGGAACAGGAAATGGATGGCGTTACTTTTTGGGAATTTCAATTTTTTTAACGCTGGTGGTAAGTATTTTTTTATATATCTCTCTTCGTCAGGTTCCATATCAGGAACAGGTTCAAAGTTTCCTCAACACATTTCCAACAGTAACGATACAAGATGGACGTATTGCTGAACCGGTAAATACCCATTGGATTAGTCCCAATAGCTCTGATGCTTTAGCTTTTGAAATTGATACACGGCCTGAACAACCTTCTGATACCGAGCGGAGTGATGGTGTTTATTTGTTGCCAACATACATCCTTTTAAAAACAAATGATATGGTACAAACACTTCCTTGGTCAGAAGAAACAACTGTCTTAACGCGTCAAAAGCTTATTGATACCTTTCAGGAAACGCTTGTGTTAGCCGTTATTTTGAGCGCAGGAATTATCTTTACCATTCTGTGGCTGGGTCTCATCCTAACAACGTTTTTATCACGAGTTATTCTTTGGATTATGCGTCGGCGTTCTCATTCTTGCAAAGTTGCTCGTTCAGCTTTTGTTGGGTGGACGGCTGTCGTTCTGTTAAATGTGGGTTTGATTCTGTTTGGGTACGGATTTTCCGTACTTACAATGATTTTATTAGCCACTATTATTGCTATTGTTGGTGTGTTTTATACAATCTAATGTGATTTCGTGATCTGTTTTTCAATCAGACAAGCATCTCCATAGGAAAAGAAACGATATTTCTGAGCAATAGCGTATTGGTAAGCCATCTTCATTGTCTCAATGCCAGCAAAGGCGCAGACAAGCATGAATAATGTTGATTCGGATAAGTGAAAATTAGTGAACATAACATCAACTGCTTTGAAACGATATCCCGGAGTGATAAAGATACTTGTTTCTCCTGCGAATGGATGCACAATACCGTTTTCATCTGCTGCAGATTCTAATAATCGTAAAGACGTTGTTCCGATTGTCACAATGCGACGCCCTTGGTGGCGGGCAGTATTGATTTTATCCGCAACATCTGCAGATAAGACACCAACTTCGGCATGCATTCGATGGTGGTCTGTATCTTCAACTTTTACGGGCAAAAAAGTACCGCCACCGACATGCAGGGTAACAAAGACTCGTTCAATACCTTTTTCATCCAATCTTTGAAATAAATCCGGTGTAAAGTGAAGGCCTGCCGTTGGGGCCGCTACAGCTCCTTCGTGTTTGGCAAAAATTGTTTGATAATCCGCTTTGTCCGACTCTTGACCACCTCGTAATCTTTTAATATAAGGGGGCAGAGGCATTGTTCCCACCTCTTGCAATGTTGTCATCAATTCAATTCCAGATTTATTGAAACGAACGACAACTGCGCCGCTTTCTGTTTTATGAAGGACTGTTGCCGAAAAATCAGGCGTGAATGTAACTGTATCCCCTGATTTTAATCGACGCGCATTTTTAACCAGTGTGACCCAATCGCTTAAATTTTCTTGCTTGAATAGCGTCATTTCAATTTTAGGTTGTCCTCGCATACCATATAAACGGGCCGGAATGACTTTTGTATCGTTAAAGACAAGTAAGTCGTTTGGTCGTAATAAAGTATCTAAATCTGCAACAGTCATATTTTCGTATTGACCATTGGGTAAAATGTGGAGCAATCGGGCACTATCCCGAGGTTCTACTGGTTTATGAGCAATAAGGTCTTCGGGTAAATCAAATTGAAAAAGGGATGTTTTCACGGTTTTGTTTCCTTTTGTGTTTGCGTTGTCGGGGATGGTGTCGTAGGATTTGTTTCTTCCTCTAACAACCCTTTTTCATCGGCAAAACGTTTCCCCCATGCGTTGATTTGATCAATAAGTTTATTACGAACAGAGAGTGGATCCTTTGTTTCGATTTGTAATTGATCGACTATTTTTTGACGAAGAGGAAGACATTTTGAGTTGCCCGAAAAAACCAAAAACATTTCTAAATCTGCTAGTGCTTTTTCATTATAGACAATATCGTTTTCAATTTTAAAACGACGAGCTTCCGCCTCTGCGGAATAGGGGCTTCCTAGTAAATAATCAACTTTTCCGGTCATAAGCAATGTAAAGGCCTCCTGAGAAGAAGAAACTTGTCGGATGTCTAGTTCTTTGGGTAATCCTCGATAAATAAGGGGGTAAAATTCTTCATCAGTTCGGACAACTCCTTTTAACCCGATAAGATCTTCGAATTTTTCAACAGGCTTTTCTTTTCCGGCAGGAAAGATAACCTGTATGATATTTTTAAAGAAACTAGGCGTTACAAAGACATTTCCTGTTCGAATAAAGCGAGTATCATAATATGCCCCAATAAAAAGATCTATCGAACCGTTATTTAAAGCTTTCAATGTTTCTTGATAACTGTTAAATCCCATCGGTCGAACAGCAATGTTTAAGTCGTTTGCTACTTTTTTGATAAGCTCAACCCCAAATCCTTGTCCGATATTGACATGTTCGCTGTATTTTGTGGCTTGAATAGAATCAACCCAAGCAAATGGTGGATTTGTTGACAGAGAAGCAATTTTCAACGGAAAAAGAGAAGTACCACACTCAATTTTAATTTTCTTTTTTTTCTTTTCTTCTTTTTTTTCTTGTGTTTGGGTACCGATATATGATGCGTTTTGGGCTATTCCTTGTTCTGCTAATCCTAGACAAATTAAAAATAAGACTACGGTTATTAATTTTTTCATACTATTTTTTTCCTCTTTTTGTTAACAAGACTCGTTCCCTTGGGAATGTTAAAATGAGAGATGTTCCTTCACCAATCTCACTTTCCAAAGCGACTTTACCTTGTTGTAATTCCATGAGACGTTTGATCAAGATAAGGCCAAGTCCTGTTCCTTTGTGGCGACGGGTTAAGACGTTTTCAACCTGACTAAACGGTTGGAACAATTGTTTGGCTTTGTCTTTTGGAATCCCGATGCCGTTATCCGATATGACAATGCGCATTTCTTTCTTTTTTGTTAAACTAATTTCAATATGGATTTTACCACCTTCGTCCATTGTAAATTTAACGGCGTTTGATAAAACATTTAAAAGGATCTGTTTTAAAGACCGTTCATCCATATACAATGTTGGATCAGGAATCTCTGAGTGCCATGTAATTTCACGGTCATTTCCACCAGGGTAGCGACGAATAATACCGATTGTGTCTTGTAAAACGGATTCTACCAGGACTTGTGTATCAACTAATTTTTGATGTCCGCCTTCCACACTTGATAAATCCAAAACATCATTGATTAGGGACAACAAATACTGACCGCTGGTATAAATATAGCGTACGTATTCTTGATATTTTTCTGGAATTGGTCCAAAAACGCTATTTTGCATGACCTCAGAAAAACCTAGAA
>JAZRBO010000050.1:0-4151 GCA_045635125.1 Alphaproteobacteria bacterium
TTCCTAAGACCGCTTGGACTCCGACTTCCAACATTTCAACCATACTACGGCCGGTTTCATGGTGTTCTATCACATTTGTTTTAGGATGCATTGTATTTTCTCCTTTTTTATAAAAAAAACAAAACCTAATGTGCTATAAAAAAACGACACATCGGTCCATTAGAATCTGCAACAACTCCACACGTAGTATATATGTATAACACCCTCGTTTCCAAGCATTTAAATGGTTTTGTGACAAACATATTACCCGTATTCATCATGACACAAATAAACCATATTCACACACTTTTGTCAATCACAAAAAAACACCCTCTCTTTTCTCAAGAGAGGGTGTTTTATTCTTATAAAAAAATCACACCTTAAACTTATTACTTCGAGGAAAACCAACAGGTGGAATCTTACCAATTGTTGCCCGCTTAGCCAACCACAACCCAATATTCCGTTCAATGCGAATCCCATTACCAGACGGAAAAGCCAAACCCTCCTCTAAATTAAAGAAGACCGCATCGGACAACTCTGCCCCCGTGTATTTTTGAAGGATAACACCACTTCCACGAGTCATTGTTGGAATTTCATCCGCCTTAAAAACAATCATTTTTCGATTTGTTCCGATAATAGCGATATGGGTACCCGTTACCCGACGACATAGAACAGCTTTATCCCCATCACTTAAATTTAAAATAATTTTACCAGTTCTGGTTTGGGCAGCAATATCTTTAGCCGACACAATAAATCCCTTCCCCTTATTAGAGGAAACAAGGAATTGCTCCTCTGCTGCATGAATAAACATCGTGACAATATCGGCATTTTCCGGCAAATCAATGGACAAACGCAACGGTTCTCCAAATCCTCGTCCGCCAGGGATTTTATCACCCAGAATCGTATAGAAGCGACCGTTTGAGGCAAACAAAATGATATGATCCGTTGTATAGGCTTTGAGCGTCAATTTCAAATCATCGCCTTCTTTAAATTTTAAATCATTTGTTTCCGTATGTCCTTTTAATGCCCGAATCCAGCCTTTTTTAGATAAAACGACAGTAATTGGCTCTTTTTCAATCATGGCTTCAATAGGAACATCCACAATGGTAACCGCTTCTGCAATCTGAGTCCGACGGGCACCCAAAGTCGTTTTTTGACCAAACATTTTTTTAATCTCGGAAATTTCTTCGGACAACTTTTTAAACCGAGCCTGTTCATCTGAAAGCAGATTTTCCAATTCAGCCTTTTCAAAAGCCAGATTTTCAAATTCGGTTTTAATCTGAGCTTCTTCAAGTCGACGCAATGACCGCAAACGCATATTTAAGATCGCTTCAACTTGCGTTTCAGAAAGACTAAATTCCTCAATCATAATCGGCTTAGGTTCATCTTCGTTTCGAATAATCTCAATAACTCTATCCAAATTGAGATAAGCAATTAAAAACCCCTGCAACAATTCCATCCGATGGGCAATTTTATCCAATCGGAAAGTAGACCGTCGAACTAAGACAGTATCCCGATGTTTTAAGAAGGCAACTAAAACCTCTTTGATATTCATCACTCGTGGTGTATGATCGGCATCCAACACGTTCATATTCAGGTTAAAGTTTACCTGCAAATCCGTATTTTTGAACAAATGTTCCATCAACTGTTCCGGAGCTACCGTCCGAGACTTCGGCTCCAGCACGATACGAACCTGATCAGATGATTCGTCCCGAATATCCGCCAACAAAGGAAGTTTTTTCTCTGATAACAGCTTAGCTATTTTCATAATTAAATCAGATTTGGGAACCCCATACGGAATTTCGGATACAATGATTTGATATTGTCCGTGTGACAACTCCTCCTTTTCCCATTTAGCCCGCACTTTCATAGCACCACGACCGGTTGTATAGGCCTTAATAATATTGGCGCGAGATTCGGCTAAAATACCCCCTGTCGGGAAGTCTGGTCCCTGAATAAAATCCAGCATTTTGGCGACGTCACAATCCGGATGTTTAATAAGGTGTTGTAAAGCATCACAAACTTCACCTACGTTATGCGACGGAATATTGGTAGCCATCCCAACCGCAATACCGGAAGAGCCATTCGCCAACAAATTAGGAAAAGCCGCCGGCATAACGGAGGGTTCCTCTTCCTCGCCATCATATGTTTTATCAAAATCGACAGCATTATCATCCAGGCCTTCCATCAAAGCAATTGCAACTGGCGTCAAACGAGCTTCAGTATACCGCATAGCGGCAGCTCTATCCCCATCAATATTGCCGAAGTTTCCTTGCCCATCGACCAGAGGATAACGTACAGCAAAATCTTGCGCCAATCGCACCATTGCATCATAAACGGAAGAATCGCCATGGGGATGATACTTACCGATAACATCACCAACGACACGAGCACATTTTTTAAAGCCTGTATGCGGATCTAGCTTTAATTGTCGCATAGCATAAAGCAAACGCCTGTGAACCGGTTTTAACCCATCACGCACATCCGGCAAAGAACGAGCGACAATTGTCGACATCGCATAAGCCAAATACCGTTCAGACAGTGCATCAGCCAGTTTTGTTTCTTTAATTGTTTCAGTTTCTTTGATATCATTATTTTTTTCAGTCATACATCAACTATATCGAAAAACCAAACAAAAATCAAGCATATTTTATGTATTTTCGGGATTTACTTTTGATATATTCTGAACAAAGCAAACGGACTTTTCAACATTTTTTCTTCAATCACATACCTTGGCCCTTATTATTTTTTATCATCTTATTGTTGCGACTGTTAGCGATCACCTTTTCTATTTATTGGGATAACTTGACAAAAAACAAATTCCATGTTAAACTATTTACCTCAACCACAAAGAGGATAAGCCGCATGCAATCTTTTTCACGTCACGACTTAAAAAAACATTTGGATGCATTTAATGATCTAAAATACCAAGCCTATATAGCTAATGAATTATTTTATATTTTAGCTAATTTTTGTGCGGTCATGCATCCTGTTTACGAACAATTCACCAAACAGAATAACATACCTAATCCTGACATTATCATTCGCCAATTTTACACTTGTTGTATCCAACAAAAGGGGAAAGATCTGTTTCTCTGTGACTGTAAAAATCTAGGAAATCAGCCTATTCAAACATCTCCGGGCATGATTACCACCCTCTGTGCCGGAGTTGCTGCCATCATAGAAGATGAAAAACTATCTCGCCTAAAAACAACATCCAGCAAACAAAAATACATTCACGAAATGTTACCCCAAATTTTACCGGAAATACATAATGGATCTATTGTTCGTTTTAATCAACTGATAGAACTGACCCGTAAAACATTAATTGATGTCGTTACAAAAAATGAAGCCGTCAAAACAGGTCTTAAAATTGGCTTAATTCAAAACAAACTAAAACAAAACAAAGCTGATATCTTCCGTCACGCAGAACAAATGGGACTAATTCCATCTGCCGATGTTTTAACGCAATATCAACAGGCTCGTGATATTATTTTTGCGCACCCAGGAAAATACCCCACAAACAGCCTAAACATTTCCAATGGCTATACTTATACCAACAAAAAAGGTATGAATGTTACTTTTAATCCGAGCTATTTTGGTATTACCAATATTATTGAAAACTACGAAAAAATATTGGCGAAAATGCTTAATATACCCCAAAATGAACTATCCCGCCATCTACCAAATACCATAACATTAAACACCAACGCCATTGAAGCAGGTATCAGCATTGAGTATTTGGAAGGAAGTCGCCAACTTCGAAAGAAGATTGTTTCTCCCCTGCCCGCATCTCAAAGTAAGGAAACAAAAAAGGATACAACACTGCGTAACCGATTGGAACACGCACAGGAAACACCCAAAACATTAATACACTTAAAAGACAGACAATCGACTTTATTCAATAAAAACAAAGAATTGACATTCAAGTGGCTATTTGATTTATTATCTCACCAACATGATTCTTAATCTTTTCTTTAAGAATTTTGAAATAAAGTAAAAAAAATAGTTGACGAGCCAAAAATTTTATGTTATAAAATACTCCATCAAGCAAAATGCGGGTGTAGCTCAGGGGTAGAGCGCAACCTTGCCAAGGTTGATGTCGAGGGTTCAAATCCCTTCGCCCGCTCCAAAAATAAACCGTGCAAAAGGACGGTTTTTTTATTATCCGC
>JAZRBO010000051.1:0-6620 GCA_045635125.1 Alphaproteobacteria bacterium
ATTGATTGAACCAGACGGACATGTACTGGCTAACCATCAGGCGATTTGCGACTATTTGAATGAAGTCTTTCCCGTTCCGACGATGTTAGGTGAAACCGCCAGAGGTCGGGCTGAAATTCGACGCATCGCGAACTGGTTTGATACTTCTTTCTACATGGACGTATTTAAACCATTAGTCGGAGAACGGGTTTATAAGACGCTAAAAGGCGCAGGAGCCCCTAACTCAGCTCTTATTCGTGCGGCTCGTGAAAATTTAAAAAATTATATGGGATACGTAGATTGGCTAGCTGCACGCCGAAGTTATTTGGGCGGACGCAATCTATCATTAGCTGATTTGACGGTAGCAGCACACCTCTCCGTATTGGATTATTTAGGGGAAATGGCTTGGGAAAATTATCCAGATGCAAAACTATGGTATGCAAAAATTAAGTCTCGGCCTGCATTTAATTCTTTACTTAATGATAAATTAGCTGGTATAATGCCATCAGATACATATACAGATTTAGATTTTTAAGGAGTTGGACATGAAACGATTAAAAATGACGCTGTTTTTAGGATTGTGCTTATTGGGTCTCAGCGCCTGTGGTAGTGGACAAAAGGTATTTTATTGGGAACGCCCGAATACTGGCGCTGTCTGGTTTGCCCGAGATCATAACTATTGTATTGGAGAGGCCGACTACTGGCCATTTGAATTGCCGGGATTACCTTGGGGATGGGGTACTCCACCAGAATTGGATTTACGTTTTGACAATGAATCTGATCATGGCGTGTGGGCTCAGTTTGTTCCAATGCCGGGGGCTCAACCTTTGTACGTTAATACACCGGTTGGGGATTGGTCTGTATCATATGATGCTTATGAGGCCTGCATGGAAGAACGGGATTATGTGCAACGAAAACCCGCAACACAAAACAGACAAGTTTTTTATCAATAGAATTTTGCTTTATCAATGAATCACAATCCGGTTATTTTACAGGTTTTGCCGACACTGGAAATGGGAGGTGTTGAACGGGGAACAGTTGAAATTGCCTCTGCTTTACAACAGGCCGGCATTCAAAACTACGTCGTATCAGCCGGTGGACCGATGGTGCGAGAACTAACCAAGATGGGTGTAGAACATATTACCCTACCGGTTCACAGAAAAAACCCTTTTATCATATGGCGGAATATCGAACGGTTAGTTCGGGTTATTCGGGATAAGAAAATTACGCTGGTCCATGTGCGTTCTCGGGCACCGGCTTGGGTTGTCAAATATGCCAGCCGGATAACTGGGGTTCCTTTTATTGCAACGTATCATGGTGTATATGGGATTAAGCCGGCCTGCCTAAAAAAACCTTATAATCGTGTCATGACACTTGGAAAGCGGGTGATTGCTGTATCCGATTTTGTCAAACAACATATTATGACGCATTACAACGTACCGGAAAATCAGATCGTTACAATTTATCGAGGCGCTGATGTGCGTCGTTTTAATCCTGATCGAGTTGTTTTGGAACGGATAACAGAATTGCTACAGTCATATCAGATTCCCCCCGAAAAACCAGTCATTACATTGGTTGGACGATTAACTAAGATCAAAGGACACGCCATTTTGTTGGCTGCTTTATCTCAAATGCGCCACAAAGAGGTGACCTGTTTATTCGTTGGTTCAGATCAAGGGCGGGTAGAGTATGTTGCCGAATTAAAAGAGCAAATCAAAACCCTATCGCCTCAAACTTCTGTTTTAATGGTCAAGTCCTGTTCAGACATGCCAGCTCTTTACTTGATGAGTGATATCATTGTGAATGCCTCTATTGTTCCAGAATCTTTCGGACGGACGGTAACAGAAGCTCAAGCGATGGGACGTATCGTGGTGGCAAGTGCGCATGGCGGAGCCTGTGAAACAATACAGGATGGTAAAACAGGTTTTTTGGTGCCCCCAGAGAATGTAGATGCTTTAGCTCAATGCTTAGATAAAGTATTGGATATGTCTGTTGATGAACGGCAGAAAATTCAGGCAGCCGGCATCTCTTCGGTTCGGGAACGCTTTTCTGTTCAAAGCATGTGCGCTCAAACAATTGAATTGTATAAAAAGGTCTCTTTATGATTATAAGAAAAAAAACAAAAGAAATAAAACCCGTCAAAGAACTAACGCCGGAAGAACGATATTCACAATTAGAACGAATTGCAAATGTATTAGAACGAATGCGTATTGGAGAATATGTCAATAATTTCAATCGGCCGATGCGGATTATTTGGCTTAATCTTCTCAGTGGTATTGCTAAGGGGGTAGGCCTGACCATTGGTGCGACATTGGTGATAGCCATTATTTTCAAACTGTTAAGTGCATTAATCGCAATGAATATTCCCTACCTAACAGATGTGTTACAGGATGTAGTACAAATTGTTAAGGCCACACCGGGGCTAGGAAATGTTCATTCCTTAACGACAATAGAAACACATGTCGGGGATCAACCGGTTGATGTCGTTATTATGGAACCAGAGGAGGTAGAAAATGGAACAGAATCAAATTAAAGTCGGCATCGTTGGATACGGTGTTATTGGTAAAACATTCGGTCAGTGGTTGCAAGAGCATACAACATGTCAGATGGCTGTATCGGATCCGCCTAAAGGGATTAATGATGACTTGACAGGATGTTCGATTTTCTTTATCGGGATTCATATTCCAACAGAGGCTAATGGGACTCAGGATTTAACGATGCTTAAAGACATTATTCGAGGATTACCAGAAGGACCGATTGTTATACGAACAACCTTATTGCCTGGCACATGCGATGCATTGACGGCAGAACTTGGACGCCCGATTTTCTTTATGCCTGAATTTTTAACAGAAAGAACTTGTTATGAAGATTTTTGTCAACAGGATGTTATTATTACGGGGGCAGAGGAAATCTTGGATACCATCTTTGCTTCTAAAAAACGGCAGTATATGAGCAATATTGAAGCCGAAATAACCAAGTATGCCCATAATGTATTTGGTGCTTTGGCTGTTACCTATTATAACGGTATTTATGAATTATGTGATAAAAACGGTGCCGATTATGAAAAAGTACGGAATGGATTCCTGTTGAGCGGTTATATCAGTCCGACACACACATTTGTACCGGGACCAGATGGACAATTCGGTTATGGCGGAAAATGCTTCCCAAAAGACGTTAATGCATTTGCGAAACTCAATCAAGGAACACCTTTGGGAGAACTTTTGGAAACCGCAGCCCGACAAAATGACTACTATCGGTCTAAATCAGTCAAATAAAAACTATCCCCGTCAGTAGACGGGGTATTTTTTATCGAGTACTATAATAGGGAAATAGGGATTTTAACTTATCTTGTAATTCTACATTTCGAAAAAAAGATTGAATCTCTAATTCTGTCGGAGGATTAATATCTCCATCAAACGTCCGATACGTTTGCAACACATATGTGGACACACCGGCTGTAGCTAACTCTCGCCCGAGATCTGTAATATCGTCAATTGTTAGATATCGAGGATCACAGGTGGTCCGAACCTCAAAGGGAATATTGCTTTTAAGTAAAATCGCAAGGCTTTCCCAAACTTTATCCACCACATGGGAACGTCCGGTTAATAGGTCATACTTGCGACGTGGGGCCTTAACATCCAGACCAACCCAATCGACAAACGGCAAAATCTCCTGCAACCGTTCAGGATACACCCCGGAAGTGTGAATAGCCAACTGATAACCCATATCCTTTATACGGGCACACAGAGGCTTTACATCCGGCGACATGAGCGGTTCACCGCCCGACAGAACGATGCCATCCAGACGGCCTTTACGGCGCTCCAGAAAAGAAAAAACCTCCGACCAAGATATATCTGTCGGTGTTCCTGCAATTTGCAGGGTTGGATTATGACAAAACGGACACCGCAACGGACAACCTTGTAAAAAAATAACGGCTGCTAAACGTTCCGGAAAATCAATCGTTGTAAAAGGAACTAACCCTGCTGGCTGAATCATGGTCATCTTAATATCAAGGAAGGGAGCAAAGCCCCCTTCCCTTGTTTCCAATTAACCGGCTTTCCGCATCTCGCAAGGGCATGTATTGCTTTCAACAAACCAGGTGCGTTCATTAAATTCGCTTTTCTTGCCTTTGTTGAATTGGCTATACGGCCGGAAATAGCCCATGACACGTGTCCAGCATTCAACAGGTTGGCGTAATGATTCGTTGGCTGCTAAAATTTCTTTATCCGTCATTTTATTCTCCTTTTGGTTTGTTGGTTCATTAAACTGCTTCTAATTCTCTGCGTTTTTGTTCAATCAATTCTTGGTCGCAGAGAGGACAGAATTGATGTTCCCCTTTTAGATAACCGTGCTTGGGGCAGATGGAATAAACCGGCGTCACCGAAATATACGGCAGGCGATAGTTTTCCAATACACGACGAACGAGTGATTTACAAGATTCGGAAGAGGATATCCGTTCATTCATATACAAGTGCAATACTGTACCGCCCGTATATTGAGTTTGTAAATCATCTTGATAATCCAAAGCTGTAAACGGATCATCTGTAAAGCCGACCGGCAATTGTGATGAGTTCGTATAGTAAGGAGCCTCTGTCGTACCGGCTTGTAAAATATCCGGAAAGCGTTTTTGATCTTCTCGGGCGAACCGATAGGTTGTTCCTTCTGCCGGAGTCGCTTCCAAATTGTACATGTTTCCTGTTTCAGCTTGGAAATCAACCAACTTGTTCCGGATATGTGTCAATAATTTTTTGGCAAATTCACATCCGAACGGCGTTGTGATATTATCCTTATCATTTGTAAAATTCCGAATCATCTCATTGATACCGTTCACACCAATCGTTGAAAAATGACTGCGGAATGTACCGAGATACCGCTTTGTATAAGGATACAATCCTCTATCCATATGCATAGAAATGATTTTCCGCTTAATTTCTAGAGATGTTTTTGCTAATTCAAGTAACTCATTTAAGCGTTTGTATAGGGCCTCTTCATTATTCTTGTACAAATAACCGAGACGAGCACAGTTAATTGTGACCACACCGATAGAACCGGTTTGCTCTGCCGATCCAAACAGACCGCCTCCTCTTTTCTTTAATTCTGTTAAATCCAAACGTAACCGGCAACACATAGAACGAACATCACTCGGTTTCATATCTGAATTGAGATAGTTAGAAAAGTAAGGTAACCCATATTTCGCTGTCATTTCAAACAACAAATCAATATTCGGAGAATCCCATGGGAAAGCATCCGTAATATTGTATGTCGGAATCGGGAACGTAAACGGACGGCCTTTGGCATCCCCTTCTTGCATAACCTCTAAAAATGCCCGATTAATCATATCCATTTCAGGTTGAAGGTCTCCAAATGTAAATTCTTGAACTTCACCACCGATAATAGGGTGCTTATTGGCCAAATCCTCAGGACATGTCCAGTCAAACGTCAAGTTTGTAAACGGTGTCTGAGTCCCCCACCGAGACGGAACATTCAAATTAAAGATAAACGATTGCATTGCTTGCTTGACATCGTTATAACTTAAATTTTCAATGCGAATAAACGGTGCTAAATATGTATCTGCCGAAGAAAACGCCTGAGCCCCCGCCCATTCGTTTTGTAATGTTCCCAAAAAGTTCACCATTTGACTGAATGCTGAAACAAGGTGACGGGGAGGATTGGACTCGACTTTATTCGGAACACCATTAAAACCTTCTTCTATCAAAACGCGCAAAGACCAACCGGCACAATAACCACACAACATATCCAAATCATGGATATGGTAGTCACCATTTTTATGGGCTATTCCGATTTCTGGCGTATAAACATGATTGAGCCAGTAGTTAGCAACCACTTTTCCGGAAACATTCAAAATCAAACCGCCCAAAGAATAACCTTGGTTTGCATTTGCATTAACCCGCCAATCTGAACGATCCAGATACTCATTAATGGATGAAATGGCATCAACAACGGCTTTTTGATCTTTACGGGCTTTTTCACGCTGTTCACGATAAATAATATAGGCCCGTGCTGTTTTATAATAGTTGGAAGAAATCAGAACTTGCTCCACAACATCCTGAATTTGTTCAATCGTTGGTGTAACAGCACCAGCGAAACGGTATTTAAGGACTTTAATAACCTGTTGCGTTAATAACCAAGCTTCTTCGCTGCTGAATTCGGTTGTTGCTTCACCTGCTTTAGTAATGGCTGTTGCAATACGGGAAGCATCAAAGGCAATTCGTTCACCATCACGTTTAATAACATCCGATAATGGGCCCAAATCGATGGGGGGAACAATTTCTTCTGTTTTTTGAATATCTTCCAACATTTTGTATCATCCTTTCGTCGTTGTTACTATATTTAGTGGTTTTAATTTCTTTTTCTTTTATACAAGAAAGACTATTTTTGCCTCAACGTCAACCCTTTTTTTTAGACAAAATTTTTTAAAAATGAACATATGATTGTAAGTGTTTATAAAAGCGCATTTCTTTTTTTTGAAAAATCCTCAAAAAAAGATAAATTGCGAACAACGAACGGAGCTAAAACAAAGACATTTTTATGCGTAAAAAAATCGATAAGAAAAATCTTATCTCTAAAAGGCTATGATTTTCAGCGATTCTATCGAGGTTATCCGATTCGAAACGGATTCG
>JAZRBO010000052.1:0-6539 GCA_045635125.1 Alphaproteobacteria bacterium
TTGGCGTAACGGGTTGCTTTTTCAATGTCAATGCGTGTTCTTTTGCGGAGATTTTCCATTTCAGCCATGGCGCGCGCGGCTGCGTCTTTCCAGCGAGCAACTTCCTCTGTTAACTGTTCAATGGTTGGGGTTGATTCAGGTTGTTTCGTTTCATCCGTCTGCATGTCGGTTGTTTTTGTTTCATTAACCGTATTGATCTCAGGTGATTTTTGTTTTTGTTTCGTCATGTTATTTTCCTTTTTTTGTATATGTATATATGTAAATGTTTTTCGGTCAAAAATCAAGGCTTTTCCTCGTTTTTTGTGGTGAGTGCTTGATTTTATAAGTAAAAAAGCGTACAATAATACCCCTCAATAAGTTTTAACAAAAGGAGAAAAAATGACAAGACCGTCCGGGCGAGCCAATAATGAATTGCGCGCTGTTCAAATAATACCAAATGTTAACAAATATGCCGAAGGGTCATGCTTGATTAAATGGGGGGACACGCATGTGATGTGTACTGCTTCCGTTGAAGAAAAAGTACCTTTATGGGTTAAAGGAACTGGTCAGGGATGGGTAACGGCTGAATATGGTATGTTGCCTCGGTCAACCGGAACGCGGATGGAGCGGGAAGCCAAAAAAGGACAGCAGGGGCGGACGCAGGAAATTCAACGTTTGATTGCGCGGGCGTTGCGGGCATGTGTTGATTTACGGGCTTTGGACGGATTTACGGTTAAAATCGATTGCGATGTGATTCAGGCAGATGGTGGAACACGGACGGCGTCTGTTACTGGTGGATTTGTTGCCCTTTATTTAGCGCTGCAAAAGGTTGGCGCTCAGAAAAAATGGGAAACCTTGCCGATAACGGATTTTGTGGCGGCTGTTTCGTGTGGTGTTGTGCAAGGAACCCCTGTTTTGGATTTGGATTATGTTGAAGATTCAAACGCCGGAACAGATGCTAACTTTGTCATGAATGGGCGGGGAAATTTAATAGAAGTGCAGGGAACCGCTGAGCATGCTCCTTTTTCACCGGATGAGCTAAATGCTTTATTGGCGTTGGCACAAAAAGGAATCGGTGAATTGATGCAGGCTCAAAAATCAGCATTGATGGAGGCCGGACGTGCTTAATCGGTTGGTGTTGGCAACCCAAAATGCCCATAAATTAGCCGAAGTACGAGCTATGTTGGCGCCTTTGGGGATAACTGTTGTCGGAGGGGCGGAAGTCGGATTGACCGATGTCCCCGAAAATGGGGCGACGTTTGAGGAAAACGCCCTTATAAAAGCACGTGCCGGTTTTGCGCAAACGGGAATTCCAACGCTTGCCGATGATTCGGGATTGTGTATAACGGCAATGGGGGGAGAGCCGGGGATCAAATCGGCTCGATTCGCTTCGGAAAATGGTGGATATCCCGCCGTGTTTGATGTTGTTCAGCGTCTTATCGGTGACAGTTCGGATCGGTCGGCGTATTTTTGTTGTTGTCTGGCCTTGGTTACAGGAGAGGGAGAGGAGTATCTGTTTGCCGGTCGGGTGAATGGAACGATTGCTTCTTATCCGACGGGAACTCATTTGTTTGGATACGATCCTATTTTTGTGCCTGATGGGTACGATAAATCATTTGGTGAGTTGGATGAAAATGTTAAAAACAGTATTTCTCATCGAGCATGCGCCATGAAAAAACTTGTTGATTTCTTTAAAGAAAAATCAGAATAAAATAGAGTTTGTCAAAAAAGATAGATCTTTTTTAAAAAAGGGGTTGCGTCCTGCACAAAAATAAGATATAGTGACTTTATCAAAAACGAACAAAAGAGGAACAAACATGGAAAAAGAAAAAGCACTTGAAGCCGCATTGGCTCAGATTGAACGGGCGTTTGGTAAGGGATCTATCATGCGTTTGGGACAGCAGGAAAATGCTATGGAAATTCCGGCAATTTCGACAGGATCTCTGGGATTGGATATGGCATTGGGTATTGGGGGTTTGCCCAGAGGTCGCATTATTGAAGTCTATGGACCGGAAAGTTCCGGTAAAACAACGCTAGCCTTGCATGTGGTGGCAGAAGCTCAGAAAAAAGGTGGTGTTTGCGCCTATATCGATGCCGAACATGCTATGGATCCCGCATATGCTAAAAAATTAGGCGTTAAAATTGATGACTTACTCATTTCTCAGCCAGATACGGGAGAACAAGCCTTGGAAATTGCCGATACGTTGGTGCGCTCGGGAACGTTGGATGTGTTGGTGGTCGATTCTGTGGCTGCTTTGGTACCAAAGGCTGAATTGGAAGGGGATATGGGGGATGCCCATATGGGGTTACAGGCCCGCTTGATGAGTCAGGCTTTGCGTAAAATTACAGCATCAGTGGCGCGAGCCAATACGTTGGTTATCTTTATTAACCAGATCCGAATGAAGTTAGGGGTTATGTTTGGAAATCCCGAAACAACAACTGGCGGAAATGCCTTGAAATTCTATGCTTCTGTACGGTTGGATATTCGTCGAATCGGCGCTATCAAAGATCGGGAGAATACTGTTGGAAACCAAACTCGGGTCAAGATTGTTAAAAACAAAGTAGCTCCGCCGTTTAGAACGGTAGACTTTGATATCTTGTATGGTGAAGGTATTTCTAAAACCGGAGAATTGTTGGATTTGGGAATTAAGGCTGGTGTTGTTGAAAAGGCAGGCGCTTGGTTCTCTTGTCGCGGAGAGCGCATTGGGCAGGGGCGGGAAACGGCTCGGGCTTATTTGAAAGCGCATCCGGAAATGGCTGAAGAAATTGAGGCAATTATTCGTAATGAAGCCAAAGATTTATCTCAGCAAATGTTGGAAAAAGATGTTCATGTCACAGAAGACAGTGAGTAAAATGTGTCGGTAATCTCCTAAAGGCGGCCAAAAGGTCGCCTTTTTTATTCTCTTCGACAAGAGGTTTGTGTCGGACAAAATAGTCTCTGTGCATTTTAATAAAATGATTGCGTTTTTTGATAAATTTAGGTATATTAAAAATTGTCATGATTGCCCAATCGTGACGTGGGTATACAAAGCCTAGATTGGTAAGGGCACTTGTTCACACAAAGTGTTTGAATTCGCTTTGGTGTGGCATGATTGTTGTATGGGCATCTGCCTTCGGGTGGATGCCAGTGAATAAAGCTTTAGCTCAATAGCTGGGCTACTTGTCTTACCGATCGTAGTTTGTACATCCACCCACCTGAAATATGGTGGGTTATCTTTTGGGTTGAAAGGATGGTCAATAATGGGCAAAACATGTTCTTTTTTCGGGCATGCTAATTTGCGGGGTGAAGCTGATAATATTGCCTCTCAATTAAAACAAATTATGATTGAGTTAATCGACAAAGGTGTCGATACCTTCTATGTCGGTAATCACGGAGATTTTGATTTGTTGTCTGCTCGAATTGCTTGTGAACTCAAGGAAATTTATCCGCATATTCACGCAATAGTGGTGTTGTGTTATCCGAGTGAGTTGCATTATGTACGGTGTTCGTTTACGGACTTTTTAATGCCGGCTGAAATTGAAACAGTTCCTAAACGGGTGTGTATTATTCGGCGAAATTACTGGGTCGTGGATCATTCCGATTATATTATCAGCGGTGTTCGGTATCAGGTTAGTCGTTTGTTCGGTATCATTCAATATGCACAGCGCCAACAAAAAAAGATTATTTCCCTTTTTTAGGAGAAACAAGAACAGGATGGAAGTATAAAATATTTTTTATTTTAAGAGGATCAAGAATAAGAAAAATATTTTTTTGTGTCTCTATGGTGTTTTGATGTACCTGTTTGTTTTTTTATCAAAAACAAATGACTCCGGTAAATAATAATCCCAGAATATAGTTATTTTTTCATCTTCAAAACTGATGGTTCCGCAATCATTTACAGTCGTGCGGCAATATTGATTATTTGTGGAATGATATACAAGTGTATCTGTCCCTCCCTTTTGGTCAACGATGATTTTGTCTTTCAGATATGTTTTGGTTGATGGAAGGCGAAAGTAAAGTTCAAACTTCGGGATATAAATAAAATTTTCCGGAGGCCATTTTTCCCAAAAAACTGTTAGTTGATTGTCTTTTTCGGTTATTGTTCCGCAGTCGTTGATGCTATCACGACAAAATTTATCCCTATCAGGAACATATGATAGGTAGTCAATCCAATCTCCCTGATTCAGATAATATTTTTTCATGGCAAGTTCTTCGGTTCGTTTTAATTTGGGAATTGCTCGAAATCCAGTTAATCCTAAAGCATTATATGTGTCTTTGGAACGCATGATGATTTTGAAACTGTTTTCTCGCGTGTATTTTTGAAACAATTCTTGATCATAATTGGCCCACACGTAGTTAGGAGTTAAATAAAGTGGCGTTTTATCTATAATATAAGCGTTTAAATGAGATTCGTCATGCCATACAGCCATTATATTATTTTTTTTATCCTCTTGTATTTTCTCTGCAAGAATTTGTGACATTTCCAAGAAATCTTTTGTTCTACCGCCGATAAAGGCACCCTGGACATAGTGTTCCCCTTTTCCATAGGGAATGTAGGCCGTTGATTCTTGTCGACGTTCATAAGGCCATTCATCCGGATTTCTTCTAAGATAATATGTCGGATGAGCTGCAACAACAATTTTTTGTTGGGTACTGGGAAAAATTTCTTTCCCTATTGGTTGGACGATTTGAGCGTTAGCATTCAAAAAATAAACATATTGGTAGTGACGTAACTTTTTTTCAATACTGATAAATAATTCAAATCGATCTAATGAATCTAGAGGAAATCCGTGCCATTTTCTATAAATATATGTCGCATTATTGATGTTTTGGGTTATATTCTCATCAGAAAAAACAAAATAATGTCTTTCATAATTAGGGAGAAAATTTTTTTCAGAACTCGCATAAAATTCCGGCCATAATGCTTTGTAATTACCCGTTGCTATATAAACGATTGCAATTTTAGGTGCATGCATAGACTGTATCTGTCCTAATGCGCCCTTTGTTATGCAGATCAGTGTTAGTAATACCCAAAAAATCTTTTTCATATCTTATCTTTTGGGAGAAACGAGGAAGCATTGCCAGTTGCGATTGTTTTTGAGTTTCTGACAGGCTTTGAACGCCTCATTTTTATCACTAAACCCAACAATACGAGAGCGGAAAAAATGATTCTTTGTTTTGGGGGTCTGAATTGTTTTGTCATCACAACCTAATGTGCGAATGGCTTTTTGTGCTATCTGTGTTGCTTTTTCGTGTTGTTCAAAGGCGCCAACCTGAATCCCCCAGCTGTCACCTTGTTCAACGGATGTATCCAGAACTTGGGGAGCCTTTGCCACCTGCTTTACCAACGTTTGTTGCTTTGGCAATTGTTGTAATCGTTTTTGACTCAGTCGCCATCCGGCACGCATGACCGGCATAAAGGCTTGATAGGGTGGTTGGGCAATAAAAGCACGTTGATTGAGGGGGTTAAATGCACTTTTTAGCTTTCCATTCGCCTCGGCCTGTCGTTGGATGGCAACTTGACGAAACCCTTTATCCAAAAGGCGCATAGCATGTAAATCCCGTCTGGTTTGGGAATCTTCTCCAATGACGACACTGACTAAACGGGTGTCGTCTTGGGATGCGGTTGAAATAATGTTGTAGCCGACAGCTGAGACAAAGCCGGTTTTGAGACCTTCTGCCCCTTCATATTCCCGTAAAACAAGATTGTGGGATTGATAGGTTTTGTCTTTGTATTTAAATGATTTTTCCGAAAATAAAGAGTAGTATTGTGGGTAATGTTCAATTAAGGCCATTGTTAAAATAGCCATATCACGTGCCGTGGTCGTTTGTCCTTCTATATGTAGACCAGAGGCATTTTTAAAGACGGTATTGTGTAATCCTAATCCTCTAGCCGTTCGGGTCATAAGAGCGGCAAATTCTGTCTCTGATGGAGATAAGGCTTCTGCCACAACAACAGCAACGTCATTCGCTGACTTAATAATCAGCGCTAAGATAGCTTCTCGAACAGTAATGGTATCGCCAGCACGAACGTATAATTTGGATCGGGGTTGTGCAGCAGCGTGTTCGGAAATAGGCAATTTATCATCCATTGTGATAAGGCCTTTTTCAAGTGCCCCAAATGTTAAATAAAGGGTCATCAGCTTCGTCAAAGAGGCTGGGGGTAACTGTTCGGTTGCGTTTTCTGATTCTATTACAAAACCGCTTTTAATATCAGCGACAAGAGATGATGTTGCCTCTGCCGATTGTGAAAAACCGATAGCGCTTATCAGCATCAAAAATAAAGCCGCGAGATCCTTTTTTATTTTCATGTTTTTGTATTTTAAAGTAAAAAAAACAGATGGTCAAGACAAAAATAGTTTATCTCTCCTTGATTTTTTGCAAAAAAAAGGTATGATACCTTCTATGAAAGAAAAAACAGGAGTTCAATGTCTCGTCCAAAAATTAAGCACTGTCTCGGAACGTTCCGGTGTTTATCGGATGTTGGATGAGAATGGTGTCGTTCTGTATGTTGGTAAAGCCAAAAACTTAAAAAAACGGCTGACAAATTATACGCATTGGGATAAGTTATCCAATCGTA
>JAZRBO010000053.1:0-4666 GCA_045635125.1 Alphaproteobacteria bacterium
GTTGTATGCGGATGAACAACTTCCGCAACCGTTGTCATATTAGGACCAATCACAACTGTGGTATCTTCGATACCGGCTTTCTTAACACTATCCAACAACAAGCGAATCATTGGACGACCACAAATCGGATGTAATACCTTAGGTAAATTCGACCGCATCCGAGTGCCCATTCCTGCCCCTAAAATAATGGCTTTAATATGCATTTTTCCTCCTTAAATCAAGATACCGTGATCTTGCGCATACATTTTGAGTGTTTCCCGCAACGATCGTGTTGAAGTTTGCAACTGCTTTTCCAAATAAGAACCTACCTGTGCCTGGTCCATGGTCCGGATCGCAGCCTTAACAGCCCCCAGAGCCGCAGGATTCATAGACAACGAACGAAACCCGAGTCCTACCAATGCAATAGCCTCTAAACTGCGCCCAGCCATTTCACCACAAACAGAACACAGTACGTTTGCTTTTTGACACGCATCACAAATATACTTCAAAGCCTTCAACAAAGGAGGAGACAATGGATCATATCTATTCCAAATCAAAGGATTGCCTCGATCCGTTGCATATAAAAACTGAGCCAAATCATTTGTTCCAATTGAAATAAAGTCTACTTCTTGCAACAAACGATCTAATTGAAAAATAAGTGAAGGAACTTCAATCATCGTTCCAACCTTAATAGAGGTCGGCAAAATACCCCCTCGCCGTTTTTCCCGATCCACTTCCATCACAAGTGTTCGTTTAGCATCCAAAAATTCCTCAACACTTGCGATCATGGGGAACATAATCCTCAAATCACGCTTGGCTGAAGCCCGAATAAAGGCCCTTAGCTGATTACGCAATAAAGCACGACGATCCAACGTCATACGAATTGATCTCCATCCCATCGCTGGATTTTCCTCTACATGCCTTTGAAAGTAAGGCAAAACCTTATCCGATCCAATATCCAATGTTCTAAAAACAATTGGTTTTTCCTGTGCTTGCAAAATAGCCTTTTGATAAATAGAAGATTGACTTTTAACATCTGGCAGATCATCGGCTACCATAAATGGTAATTCAGTCCGGTACAGACCAACCCCATCAAAAAATGTTCCTTCTGCTACCATTAAATCTTGAGACAAACCCGCATTAATATTGAGAGAAACGGAAACACCATCTTTTGTAACAGCTGGCATCTCTTTCATCTGAGCATAACGTGTATATAATTTTTTTTGTTGTTGCGCCCGATTACCAAGTTCATCCAAAGTTTCGTCTGAGGGATTCAAATAAACACATCCCCGTGTTGCATCCAAAGCAACGGAATCACCGTCAGAAATAATATGGCAAATATTTTTAATCCCGCAAATCAATGGAATATTTAAAGAACGAGCCACAATAACCATATGCATTGTTTGGGACCCCTCCTCTAACACGATTCCTTTGATTTTCTTACGATCGTAATCCAATAATTCGGCAGGCCCTAAGTTTTGAGCCACCAAAATTGTATTTTTAGGCAATCGAATCATACCGCCTGATTTTTCCTGACGTCTCAAATGTCGCATTAATCGAGAAGTTAAATCATTAAAATCATGAATCCGTTCTGGGATATAGGGATCTGTCATCAACTCCATACGAGTTGTAATTTCATCTCTGATTTTTTGAACAGCAGCCTCTGCGGTTAATCCCGACTCAATAACCTTAACCATTTTTGCTATCCACCCTTTGTCCTTTATAAACATCAGGTATGTTTCAAAAATATCGGCCTGATCCCCACTGATACGAGATCTCGTTAAAAGCTTATTAACCTCTCGCTCGACACGATTGAGAGCTTGACGAAGTTTTTGTGTTTCCTGCATTGTGTTTTTTGCCAAAACCTGAACCGCATTTTCGGTTCTTTTATGGACAACACCTTTTCCTAAAGCAAACCCATCAATCAACCCCGTTCCTTCAAAACATTGCCTTCCCCCTGTTGAAACAACTTTGGCCATAGGCGTATTTAACTCCTGTTCACCCAACATTTCGGCCAAAACCATACCGATTGTTTCCAACAACTCTATCAATTCCGATGAAAAAGTCTGTTTTTGCTTTGTTTGAACCGCCAAAACGCCCAAAACACGATTAGAACGAATAATCGGGACACCCGCCAAGGATTTAAATACTTTTTCTTTTGTTTCTGGTTTATATACAAAGCTGGTATGTTGCCAAACATCTTCTACAGATAAAGATCGTCTTTGCAAAGCAATCTCACCAATAATCCCTTCTCCGATCCGCAAAAAAGTTTCATGTACCGACTTTGCATCCAGTCCATCAGTCGCATATAACTCCAAAACACCACCAGGACGAGTAATATAGCAAGAACAGGCATCCATACGCAATCGCTGTGCGACAAGAGTCACCAAACGATCCAAACGTTCTTGAGTTGACATATCCTGAGCAACCAACGTTCGAAGTGATTTCATAATTTGTCGAACAGAAATCATATCTTGAAAACGATTACGATCCATATTTCACCCTTTTGTTTTTTCTTTATCATAAACAAGAATTGTTTTCTCCGTCAAGTCTTTTTGCGTATTTTTAGAAACAAAGAAAACTTTCCCGTCACACACTCCTAAAAAAAACAATAACTTGCCCCTTATGAACCATTCATTTGACAAAAACAAATATCATGTTATAATAAAAGATGTACAAAATTTCCGATTCAAGGACAAAACATGAAAAAGAAAAAATTACCATTAAAAAATGCCACAACGACATACGATACTGTCGTTTTAGATTTAACACATGGTTTTTTAAGCGGTGTTGACAGAGAGGGCAGAAATATAAAGTATCCAACAAAACAGTCTAGCATTGAAATAAAAATAAGAAAGAAAAGCACATTTTGCGATGCTAATCTGCTCTATCTGCAACACAAATATAAATACGAACAAGAACGAGGCGGTTAATAGATGCAATCTTATTAATCCCTTTGACAAAAAACTTTCTTTTCACAAGCCACGCCCCTAAAAAAGCATATAAAAATATTACGTAAAATCAAACACTAATAAAATAAAGCAACAAAAATAAAAAAAATGCTTGCAAAACGCATAAAAAAAAGATATAAATATAATCGCTTTTTGACCCTATCGTCTAGAGGCCTAGGACATCGCCCTTTCACGGCGGTAACGGGGGTTCGAATCCCCCTAGGGTCGCCAATTTAAACAGCACCATTACGGTGCTGTTTTTTTAACTTTTGGGGACAATTATAAAAAGACACCTTCCTCAATAAAGATGTCTTTTACAACCTAATAATATAAGTACACAAACATAGCTATTTAATGTAATTCCCTCGCATAACAGAAGGATATTGCCAACCAAATACCAAATCTGTCCGAGGTGGCATACGTTCTTGTGCCTTACCAATAACTCGGGCTATTTTGTGAAAAAGGTTATCTTCTCTTTTCCATCTAAAAGACTGTAAAGAAATATCCGGTAGAAATTTTTTAATTAGACCGGGATTCTTTTCTATATCTAAAAATGTCTGAACAACTTTACGAGAAAAACACATAGAAGGCCCACTTAAATCAGTATAATTATTTAAAACATCTCCAGATTTATCCCCCTCTTTTACAATTAAGGTATGCCGAGAAGATGAGATATCAATATCAGACTCCTTATTTAACCATTCATTAACATGTTTAAAATAATCTGGACCATACCAATCATCATCATCTATTTTACAAAAATAATCATATTTATTTAAATCAATATCTCGAACAGTATCTAAAAAATTACTGTACTGATCTCGATTTGCATCAATTCTGTCAGATAATTTTCCTTTTTGAACAAACGGCTTCCACTCCTGCATCAAAGCCCTTTTTACAAAACCTGCCGGAACACCTTTTACCGATAAACTGACATCTACGGGATAGGTTTGATTCATCAAACGTAAAATTTGACCCGACACAAAAATAGGTCGCTTAAAACTACTAACACAAGCTAAAATCCGATAACGTTCCTGAAAAGGCAAAATCTCAGCAATTCTCAATCCGATACGAAATGACCAAACGCCTTCAATAATAAGAACTATTCCTAAAAAGAATAAAAAAGTACGTAATAAACGAGACATAACCACTCCCCTTTGCTTGAATCTAGCTCGATACTAAAATATCTTGCTCCAAAAGTCAAGTATTCCCTATTAATAATGAGGCGGTGGTGTTTCCTCCCCGATTGGCTTAACAAGCGTTTCATTCATTTCGTTTTTCAAACGATCAATGATCCGTTCTAATTCAAAGATCCGCCTATTTAAGCGTAAAACCTCTGCGCTTAAATCATCACTTACCCGTTCCTGATTAGATGCAAAAACCTCTAAATCCATTAATCGTGTTTCAATATCCGTCATATCATTCTCTCTTTCAGAGAATAAAGTATACATTAAAGAAAAACTTTTGTCAAAAGATTCTCATCCATGTACTCACTTACTCTAAACGATAATTCAAGATCTTTTTGTTCAAATTTGTCTAAAAAAAACGAGTAAAAAAATATATATTTCATTTTTTCTGGTTAACAAGGGGATTGAAAAATGTTTTATTTTGGGCATGATAAATGTAGAAAAAATGCATGTAAAGACAGTAGGTGATTGTACGGAAATCAAGGATTTCTATACATACATGTAGTGTATTGCCGAGTATAAACACCGATGGGACATTAGAAAATGACC
>JAZRBO010000054.1:0-3824 GCA_045635125.1 Alphaproteobacteria bacterium
GTGTTTTGAGTATTGGTGGGGTCGCGGGCTATCGCTATGCCGTTGATAAAATGAATGCGAATGAGATTATTAACGAGCTCAAAAAACGGGCTATTACCGCCAGCCAACAACGGGTATCGGGGCAAGATACTATTAACCTTAAAGAATATTATCCTAATGCCGAAGTTGATATGATTCGAAATATGTATGAGGTTGCTGTTGAACCAAGTTATCAAAATAACGAGAGCTTTTTTGCACTAGAAGTATATGATCTTCCGAAAGGAATTTGCCATCAGATATTGCGATCTGATTGGTCCATGCCTGTGGCAACAGAACTCAATGAAATTGTCATCAACGATGGAACTGAGTGCAATGAGGGTATCGACAACAAAATCCTGTTTGCATTTAGTAATACGTTGGGTAGTGGTGATGAGCTGATACAGAAGTGTGAGAAGGGTTTCTATCCGTTACCTGATGGCACATGTAAAGAAGATAAAAAATGTTCCGATCCAAATAAGTTTTGGAACTCAAAGCAAAATCAGTGTATTTCGTGCCCTATAAACGGAGGCGTTATTTCTGATTATGGTTCTGCTATGGAGGATAGTTGTACAAAATGTAAAGATGCCTATCTTTCCCAAAATAACAGCGATTATTATTGTATTCACTGTCTTTCAGGTGTTACGTGTCGTGATAAATGTTGTGGAGAAGGTCAGATGTGTAAAATAGATTCTTCATATCCTTATACAGCAGAGTGTGTTTCTGGTTTAGGGGCAGATGAGTGTTTGACGAATGCAGATTGTAATAATGGTTCGGAAACAGGTAATTACTACTGTAAAAATGCCTTAGGTTGTACTCAAACGATCGGAACATGTGAGTCAGTTTATGAAGAGACAAAAAAAACACTAAAAAATGGGCAAACATATACGGCATCAAATAAAAGTATGAGTTGGCATGCTGCGAAAAATTTTTGTACAGCAAAGGGGTTATCTCTTATATCACCAGACAACTATTGTACGGCAGCAGAAAAAGCCAATATTCAAGCTAATGGTGGATGGGGGGCATGTGTCGGTTTAGAATCCACTGGCAGTGATGGGCTTAGTTTTTGGACGATCAATACCCCGAGTTCTTGTGGTGGAGAGCGTATGAGTAATTCTTATATCGGAACCGGAGATCTTGGTTATAATAGCTATATAGCTTTATGTGATAATACAAACACCTTAAATCCTTCTGTGACAACGACACAGACAGAGACGACAACGACAGCGACACAAACACAGACGGAAACCGTGTCGCCTGAAGTTTCGGGTGGTGGACAGATTTGCGATATAGAGGATGGTAATTGTTATAGTTGTGATGATACCGATAGATACTCTATTATTGTTGGAAATGGTAGTTATTCAGATGCTTGTAATGCATGTAACAATACAGAATATAAATGGACATTAAAATATGAAGCATCTTCGGGTAGTCGCATTGATAGAAGTGTTTGCGTCCGATGTGATGAGGAGATTTTATCTGCCTATGAAGACGATGTCGTGGCAACTTGTTCTGCGTGTAATCGAGGAGTGGATTGGACTTCTTTAGATACTGGATATGGTGGGGGTAATGTTTATTATTGTGCTTCGGGCTCTGATAGTATTACTGCCACTGTAACGCAAACCCAAACAGATACTTCGACGATTTCTAATCCAGAAGTGAGTGTGTCGGTGTCGGAGGAAGAATATTTTGATACGGATAGAGGAGACTTTTCTTGTTCCGAACTGGCTGCTTTACCAGCAGGAACACGTATCATAGTTGCTTCTTCGACAGCAAGCGTTTCCAGTTGTCCGATCTTAAAAACAAATAATATTGCTACAACTTATGCTTACATACCTTGTCCATCGGATGCGCCGATAAATAACCATGGAACCTGTCATTCTTGTGGTGAATCGGATGAATTATCAGATTTAGAAGATCGATGCTCAGAATGTCCTAATCGGTTTAAAACCAATATTGATACTCATCCCGGACAAGCATATACATGTACTTTATGTAGTTTTCCTTCTTCACGTAGTGATACAACTCCAACAGAATGTGCCCGTTGTAATGGAGAAAACGGGGGAACTCGTCGGTATTATAGCAATGGTTCCTGTACGTTGTGTCCTGATAATTTGAATACTCTCTCCTCTTCTGATACATGCGAACAATGTGGTGGAACCTGGAACAATGGTAAGTGCTCACCATAACGGGCGTGTGTCTAGCAAAAAACCACTCATATGGGTGGTTTTTTTATTGGATGAAATGGTGTGTTAGCTTCCCTGTTTTTTTATTTCACTTGATTTTGGGAAAAAATTAATTTATTCTTAACAAAACAAATCTTGACCGAAAGGAAAAAGAATGCGTGTTTTAATCATTGATGATGACAGAACAATGTGTCAGAGTTTCGGCTTTTGGTTGAAAAACCAAGGGATGACCGTTGATACTGCTTTTTCGGGAGAAGATGGGTTTGAGCTTGCTAGACTCTATGAATATGATATTATTTTATTAGATCTTATGTTGTCGGATATGTCAGGCATAGATGTCCTTAAACGTTTTCGTTCCGGAAATATTATGACGCCTGTAATGGTTATATCAGCTATTCAAGTGCCAGCTAAAAAAATAGATTGCTTTTTGTCTGGGGCAGATGATTATGTGGTTAAGCCGTTTGATCGAGGAGAGGTTTTGGCTCGTATGCGGGCGATTATTCGTAGAGCTTGCGGTCATGCCGGGTCTCGGGTGGAAATCGGTAAAATGGTCGTGGATATGGAAAGTAAAATCGTGACTATCGCCGGTAAAGTTTTACACTTAACTGCAAAAGAATATGCTTTAATTGAATTGTTGTGTTTACGGAAAGGAATGACCGTCAGTAAAACGCAATTCTTAAATCATTTGTATGGCGGTATGGATGATCCAGATATTAAAATTATAAATGTTTTCTTATTTAAAATTAGACGTAAAATTCAAAAACTGTCTGGTGGCTATCAGTATATCCAAACTGTATGGGGAAGAGGTTATATTTTAAAAGAAACAACACCGGATAAAGTGGAGAAATAAGTACATATGAATATGATTTTGTTTCGATATATTATTAAGCAATTCGCTCTCATTTTTTTGGCTGTTTTATTTGTACTGACGGCTATTATTATGTTGTTCGATGTTATTGAATTGCTACGGAGCGCCTCAAAACAGGAGGGGGTATCTTTCTTTGATGTCGGAATTTTAGCATTACTTAAATCACCACAGATGATTCACATGATTTTGCCGTTTATCGTCCTTATATCTGGGTTGATTTTCTTTTTCAAATTTAGTCGATCATCAGAACTTATTGTTATGCGTGCTGTTGGATTGTCTGTGTGGAATTTTGTTCTGCCTTTGGTTGTATTTATTGGTATTGTTGGTGTATTTGATATTACTATTTTTAATCCAGTAGCGGCAATGACTGCCCGACGATATGAACGAATGGAAGAACGTTTAAATATGACGCGTTCTACTCCTTTTGCGTGGTCAGAAGAGGGATTTTGGTTGCGGGATGTTCGTCAGAAAGAGGTGCTTGTCATTCGGGCGTCTCGGGTACGGCAAGAACAAAAAGATGTGGTTTTAGATAATGTATCTGTCTTTGAATTAGATATGCAGGATTCTTTCCGTCGTCAAAGTGAAGCTAAAAAAGGTATTTTGCAGGGAGGAATGTTGACGCTTGACAATGCGTTCGTGATTGATTCGGGGGCGGAAACAGGGCGTTCTGTTTCTCGTTTATTATTTAACACCGATCTAAGTTTAGAGCGTATCTTGGAAAAATTTGATGAACCGCAAACAATGTCTTTTTGGCG
>JAZRBO010000055.1:0-13680 GCA_045635125.1 Alphaproteobacteria bacterium
GATTTCGGATAGTTTATCACATCCTGTTGATTTTGTCAATTTTTTACATATTTTTTATCATCTCTTTATATTAACCCAAAATTATACTGAATATAACTTAATACTGTTTATGTTTTGAATTGAATAGGATAGAAAGTGCTGCTCATGAAGTATATATCGGATTAAGATATAACGCCATTTAAGTTGGGAAAGGCTATATAGGCAATATATAGCCTTTTTGTTATTTTCTTCTCACACATTTTGAATAAAAAAATATCTTTTCTCCTATTTTTATGCTTAAATAAAAATTATTAACTTAACATTGAACAGAAAGAGATAAAAATGAACCGCTTTATTGACATTCAAGGCCGTAAAATAGGGCTCGATTACGCCCCACTTGTAATTGCGGAAATCGGCATTAACCACAATGGCTCACTTGAGGAAGCCAAAAAACTCGTTCGTGCAGCCAAAGAAGCTGGCGCCGAAATCATCAAACACCAAACACATATTCCTTCTGCAGAGATGAGCCCCCTTGCACGCAAGGCTATCCCCGGCAATTCACCATATTCCATCTGGGATATCATGGAACGATGCGCCTTGTCGGAAGAAGATGAAAAAGAAATGCAGCGCTATACACAAGAATTAGGCATGATTTTTATCTCAACACCTTTTTCGTTTGAAGCAATTGACCGTTTAGAACGCATGAATGTACCCGCCTATAAAATCGGATCAGGAGAAATGAACAACTACGACTTTATCCGAACAATTGCAAAACTAAATAAGCCGATTATCCTCTCAACAGGCATGAATGACATGGATAGCGTCAAAAAAGCCGTTTCCATCATTCAAGAATACCATAACGATTTTATCATAATGCATACAACAAATCTATATCCGACACCGTCCCACTTAATTCGTCTCGGTGCTTTAGAGGAGATTAAAAAAGAATTTCCCGATGCGATTATCGGCCTATCCGATCACAGCCTCAATAATTTGGCTTGTTTGGCTGCTACTGCTTTAGGCGCCTCTGTTTTAGAACGCCACTTTACCGATACAAAAGATAGAATCGGTGAGGATATTATCTGTTCAATGGATATTGCCGAATGTCGAGAACTAATTCAATCCAGTGCTGATATTCAAAAAATGCGCGGCGGCACAAAAGAAGCCGCTAAGGAGGAAAAAGTCACCATAGAATTTGCCTTTTCTACTCTTGTTGCTGCAACAGATATTCCGGCAGGAACCCTTTTAACACGGGATATGGTAAAAACACAACGCCCGTCATTAAAGGGAATTTTAGCGGCAGATCTTGATAAAGCACTCGGTCATAAAACGACCCGACCAATTTTGACAGATACACATATCGAATGGGATGACTTGGACGCATGATAAATATATCTTTTGTTTCTGGCACACGGGCAGATTACGGAAAAATCAAACCGTATATTGATTTTTTAACCACCCAACCTGACAAAAAAGTTTCTGTTTTCGTCACAGGAATGAATATGCTTAAAAAGCATGGCATGACTTATCAATTTATTCAAAAGGATCTGGGTAAGAAATGTCCTATTTATCTAGACAAAGGATTTAAATCCCAAAACACGGCACTGGAAACAGCCCACATCATCCAATCGTTCGATGCATACTTAAAAAAAGAAAAAATAGATTTTGTCTTTGTGCATGGGGATAGACCAGAGGTTCTAGCAACCACCACAGCTTCTGTTTTTAACAACATTCCCGTTTGCCATATTGAAGCAGGTGATTTAAGTGGTAGCGTGGATGAATCCATCCGACATGCAACAAGTAAATTATCTCATCAGTTTTTGGTCGCCGATGAAAATGCCAAAGAAATTTTACTCAAAATGGGGGAGGATGAACACACTATTCATATTACGGGAAACAGTTCTCTTGCCTTTCAGCCAACGCCTCTCTCACCGCAAGAACAGGCACAAATTGATTCCTTTAAAAATTATGCCATTTTGATTTATCATCCTGTCACAACAGTAGCACCGACTTTCATTCAAAAAGAAATTTCAGACATTATGACAACATTAAAAGACATTGGCAAAGAAACCATTGTTATTTCTCCCAATAACGATTTGGGAAATGAAGCTATTTTAGAAACTTATCATCATTTCAAAAAAACGCCTAACTTTCACTTTGTTCAGTCTTTTTCGTTCAGTGCTTTTTACCATCTGTTACAACGGGCAGATTTTTTAATAGGAAACAGCTCTTGCGGAATAAAGGAAGCCCCCTATTACCACACGCCTGTCATTGATATTGGTTGCCGTCAATTTAATCGATTCCACCACCTAAAACTAAAACATTTTCATCACATTGATACAACAGATGGGTTACAGGAAATCATACAAAAAATCGAAGCAAAAAAAATCAAACGAATTCACCCTAATTATCGGGATACATTTATGAACAACCTCAAACACATCTTTACGACAGATTTTTTTAAGATTAAAACACAAAAGAAATTTAATAAATAGAATGAATAAAAAAGCCGGCACAAGGCCGGCTTTAAATATAGATACCTCTATCGCATATACCGTTGTGCTTCAGCCAGCTCTTCCGGCGTATTAATATCAGCCGGAGCCTCTGGGATCAACTTAATACTGGGAACAACTTTGGCAAAAATAGACATGCCGTTTTCCAGCGCACGCAATTGCTCCAACTTTTCGATATTTTCAAGAACACCCACCGGCAACGAAACAAATTTTTGTAACGCACTAGCCCGATATACATAAATACCAATATGCCAGTAAGCAAAATCATAAGCGGAAACATTATCCCGATTAAATGGAACGGCTGACCGTGAAAAATATAAAGCTCTTCCACAATCTGAGCCCTCTTTTAATCCCATAGCAATCTTGACATAGTTTGGATTTTGAATTTCCTCAGGATTTGTAATTTTCATCCCGACGGTAACCATATCTGCACCCGTTTTTTCGATTAAATCGACCAACTCTAGATTGAGCTTAGGATCAACATTAATGCCATCCCCTTGAAAATTGACAATAATATCATATTTTTCTCCTGTTGGATCAATCTCACGCAGGGCGGCGGCAATACGATCTGTACCAGATGGCAATGCTGGATCTGTTAAAACACAGTTAGCCCCAAATCGTTTTGCCTCTTCTAAAATAGCCTCATCACCGGAAGCGATATAAACATCCTCTGCCGGATGCACGGCAATAGCATGCTCATATACATGTTGAATTAATGTTTTTCCGTTAATAACTGCGAGTGGCTTATTAGGTAAGCGTGTTGACTTTAAACGCGTCGGAATTAAAACAGCTACTTTTGACATGATAAAATCTCCTTTTTAATACGCTCGATTGTTTGATATTTAAGGGTGCTTAAATACGGTCTTGACCGCATTCCCCAAATTGTATCTGGCCAATATAAATCCCCTTGGAACCGGCAAATAATATGCACATGCAACTGAGGTGTCACATTCCCAATCATTGCAACATTTGTTTGCGTTGGTTGAAACAAACGCATCATCACTTTTTCACACAACTCAATTTCCTTCATTAAAGTTATGCGTTCCTCTGTTGTTAAATCACACATATTGCGAACATTATTCTTGCGTGGAACTAAAAATATCCACGGAAAATCCTGATTATCTTCCAACAAAACACGACAAAACGGTAGATCGCATATAAAATCTTTTTTTGCCAAATTAGAATGTAATTCGAATGTCATTATTTATCCTGTATATCCTTTTAAGTGAGTTTTATGTTCCTGATATAAATCCAAGGCTGATTGAATCACCCGCATAGCATCTTCTGGCCCTAAGAAAGATTCAATTCGCACTTCTTTTTTTTCGAGTATTTTGTAATCTTCAAAAAAACGCTGTAATGTTTTAAGGGTATGCGGTGGTAGTTCATTAATATGATGATAGCAATTGTATTGAGGGTCATCTTCATGGATAGCGATAATTTTATCATCCGCTTCCCCGCCATCAACCATTTTCATGACACCAATGGGCCGAGCCCGCATAATACACAGGGGAGTCACACTTTCCTGCCCCAACACCAAAATATCTAATGGATCGTTATCTTCACAATACGTCTGCGGAATAAAACCATAGTTAGCCGGATAATGAACAGCACTGTATAAAATCCGATCAACACGCACCAATCCACTCCGTTTATCCAGTTCGTACTTAATTTGAGATCCTTTAGGAACCTCAATGATAGCTGGTAAAATATTAGGACTTTCCCGATATAATTCTACTTGATGCCACGGATGCATACATTTTCCCTTCTGATAGCGTTAAATTTGGTATTTTACGCTCTTTTTTGTATTTGTCAAGTTACGCTCGATTTAAATAAGCCTGCACTAATGCGTCTGTATCATTAAGCTGAGCCGACAGCTGTTCCGCCAACAACACGCTTCTGTTGCCGGAAGAGTATACTTTTAAATACGGTCCTAATCCCGACAAATCAACATCTAAAATAACAGATTCATGAATAGCTGGACGACTGACTAAAATAGCATATTTTCTATCGGCAAATTCCTTTCCGAGGATGAAGTTCATCTCTCGAGGGCTTAGGTTCCAAGAAGCATAATCGCTTGCATTAGCCTGTGGATTTCGGAAGAAAACAACTGTTTGACATTGCCCCCGAATCACATCGCCAAGCCCGTGATCATCCAAAAATTTCGGTTGCTGGAAGGCGCACAAAAAGGCTTGTCGTTTTTTCCGGCCTTCGCGAAGACCAACAATAAAACTTTCTTTAAACATTTCATGCTCCAACATTGGGGCAGTTTCATCGATCATAATCAAGCTAGGCGTTCCCTTTTGAGTGGCCAATGTATGAATTCGGTGCATGACATAGCTAATAACGGCCGGCGCCAAAATCGGATCCTGGAATATGGTTGTAAAATCAAATGCCATATACCGGCTGGATAAATCCAAGTTATCAGTTGGTGAGTTAAAGATCCGACCGTATTGATCATCATCAATCCATCGCATTAATTCCCGACGCATAAATCCACCGTTTGAAAAACAACTCTTGTAGAGGTTCTTTAACAACCGTTCTTCCGGTTTTAAATATTCAAAAGCCGTCGTCACGGCACGGGCAATTTCCTGTTCGGAAACAGCATCAACACCACCTGTAATATCCCGAACCCATGTTCTCAAAAATGCTCTGTTATCCGGTGTATCTGGAACCGCAAATGGATTAAGCGAAACAGATTCAGCCCCGCCATCAAAACGTACATAGGGTGCACCTTGCATTAAAGCAAAAACCTTAGCACCATTATTGCGGTCAAAAAAGTAAGTATGCAAATCTGGCACCCGCATTGCCTGCCCCGCCATAAACGAGAAGAAAGTTGTTTTACCTTGTCCTGTTGGACCGATAAGGGCAGTATGGGCCACCGCATACTGTTCTTCAGACACATGGAATTGGAAAGCATACGGTGTTCCCGTAATTGTCCGGAAATAACTAAGTGGCATCGGACCCCAATCTGACTTTTGTCGTCCCTCTGCTGTTTTATCAATACAAACACCGCAAGCCACGACCCGCGACAGATATAGGAATGTTCTGGGATACACTTCATACGTTGGGAATTGAGAAAAGAAAACAGCCTGTGCCGCCCATCCGTCTCGCACCGGTGTCACATTGTGTAACCGACAAATTTTTTCGATTTCCTCCTGCCCAAACTTTAATTCTTCCTTAGAATCACCAAAGACAAGGATGGACATTGCATATTCATTTAATGTTTGCCCATCGGCGTCTGACTGATCCATCCATTCAAGGGCTGTATTGTACTGTTGCAAAACGTTTTGCGAAAAACTGGTTAAGTACGACATCCGCCTCTGTTGCATGAGGAGCATATTCGCCTTAATAAAAGGAATTGCCTTAATGTTGTGTAAGACAGTCACTTCACAATCAATGGACAAGATATCGGCGATCATTTGCTCATCCATAAAATCCCCAGGTTTCCGAATACCGACAGCGATTGCCAACTTTTCTCGATTTCCATTAAAAAAGCGAATAATCCCTTCATCTTTTGTGAAGTGAATATAATCTGCGGTTAATAAGGAGTTGAGTTCTTCTCCACTTTCTCCATGCACCATTGGCTTAGGTCGGGACAACGGACTAGCGATGCGAGCAAACAGCCAAAACGGACTTTTATCTTCATTTCCGACAGCTGATAATTCAGAAACCGGTTTTGGCTGATACATATCCAAAATTGTCATCATAGCATTAGAGGCCTGATCCAAATCCTTCATAGCCTCTTTTCTATCATTTACCGATAAAATGATATAATGCCGATTTCGGAATACCCGATGCAAACTATCCAACCATTTAGTTGAAATAGATTGTAGCAACGGTTCATTCCGATACGTATTTTCTTCATATAAAGGAACCTTCTCCCGCAAAGTAATAACACGGGAAACCACTTCTAATTCGGCCATTGAATCGACCCAGCGTTTGCGAGCTTCGGCATAGGCGGCCCGTTCTTCAGGCAAGATGAGTGTTGTATCGGCACCTTTAACTTCAAACACACGACACAAAGATCCATTCCGTAAATGGATCGTTTTTCCATCTTCGTCCAATCGACTAAAAGGCAAAAAATCTGCCACACGTGTTTCCCGTGGTTTTGGCAGGATGACATTTCCGATTTTGGTTACGAACACAGATGCAATTAACATAGCAGCTAAAATACCAAAAATCATGACAATGGTAGAAAACGATGACGCCGTCTGCCACAACATATCAAAAATATCAACATTAACGGTATTCATTTTTTAACCCTTTCACTACGGAGCTAATTTATGCCCCCGACTGCGATAGACGTTTTTATAGGCAATCATAAACGGCCCATAGGACTGTGTTATTTTGTAAATATGAGGCTCCCGTGTACCAAAGAAAATAGCGATACAATGACCAGCTAAAATTGTCGGAATAAACCAAAGGGGATTAACAGACCACATTTGAAAAATAAACAATACTGGTGCCTGCATACACAAATTAATAACAGCAGGCATCATCGGAGCCCAAAACACACGAGGAGGCATAGCGACCGCTTTTAAAATCGGCTCACGCATAACACCCTCCATTTTGATGTTTTACTCTATTCGACTTGCTTTGGACCATTTTGACTCCTCTTTTCTTTTTACATCTTAAACAACTTTTTTCAAAATGAAAAGAAAAAAGAAAGTTTTATCCTATTTTTTTTAATCACAATGGGAATAATCAGAAAAAAACTCATCTCATACACAAAAAAAAGACCCTCAAGCGAGGGCCTTTTTCAAAATATAAGGTGAGCCTTATTTTTTAGCTTGGGAAGCCTTAACCGCTTCAGCCAATTTTTCACCTAATAAAGCACCTGGGTTTACTTTACCGTCAACGATCAACATCGGAACCCCATTAACACCTAACTTGGTAGCTAATTTCCGATTGGCGGCAATTTTATCTTTCATTGCCTGACTGTTAGCATCTTTCGTCAATTGTTTTGTATCCAATTTAATGCCTTTAGCCAATTCGATTAACTTAGCTTCATCCAATTTATCTTGTGCGGCACCAACAGCTTCATGCATTTCAGCATACTTTCCTTGTTTACCAGCAGCTAAGACATAACGTGAAATTGTTTCACTGGCTTCACCAAAGATCGGACTGTCAATGGGAATCCAACGAATGTTTTTACCTTCTTTGGAAGCGACGGCAGCAGCCATTTCTTTGTTTGTTCTTTTACACCAACCACAGTTGTAATCAAAGAATTCAATAATGACATACTTTCCATTTGGATTACCTAAGGAATAGTTTGTTTTATCAGCAACGATTGATTTAACGGCAGCTGCAACATCTTCAGCTTTAGGACCAGCTGGTTGATGTTTCTTTTGCATTTCTTGATAATACTTTTGCATTGTTTCATCAATGAATGCTGGATTAGCTGCAATAAATTTACGAATAGCCGCATCATTGCTAGGAGCAGCAATTGGAGCCTTTGGCATCCGATGCGGACGCATATTTTTCTTCATTGGACAGTTAGAGCTTGCCAATAAAATAGAACCCGCAATAATTAAAGCCGACCCAAACATCGTAATACATTTAAGAATTGTTTTCCCGTTTATGTTACCACATTTGCAACCACAATCACATGAGCATGTTTTTTCACATTTGCAATCTGCGGAACAACAGCATTTTTCTTCTTTTTTGACAACAGGAATAACATTGTTTGTTTTTACGGTCGTGCTTGTTTGTTTTTTTGCTTTTGTCATTTCTTTTCTCCTCAACTATAGCATAAAAAAATAAAACCAGTTATTGTTATACAAAATCAATTATTGAATTGCAACAAAAAAAATAAAAAAGAGAAAGATTGTTTTGACAGTCTTTCTCTTTGTGCTTTTTAGAACTTGTATTGAACGCTCAAGCTCAACATTTCTGCATCGGATGAATACTTCATGTCTGGCTTTCTTTTATCAGCACCTTCCTCACCACCATTGACTTTACCGCCATGCAGGAATAAATGGGCATAACCGGCATCAACTTGGATATTTCCTTTTGTGTAGGAAGCACCGAATGAAGCCCAAACACGCCGTCCATCAGGGATACGAGCTGTCCGATACTCTGGAGCTTTAATCACTGTTTGGTCATAAGCTGTACCGAAACGCAATGTCCAATTTTTATTCATCTTATAATCAGCACCCAAAGCATAGAACCATGTATTTTTCCAATGCTCGTGCGTTAAAGAAATAGGAGATCCTGCCGGAGCTATCGTATTTCCCGTAGTCCGAACATCTAAATCTTTAAAGCGACTCCAACGTGTCCAACGGGCACTAGCCGACACCGTCCACTGATCATTCACATCATAGGAACCCGAGAATAAAGCTGTTTCCGGCAATGTAATTTTTGCATTAATACCATGCTTACCCGACCCCAGCGGAGTTGTTAACTTAACCGTCCCTTCCAACGTATGGCTGATTTTGGAACGATAGGAAGCACCTAATCTTAAGTTTTTCATTGGCTGAACGGTTAAACCCAACGTATAACCGACTCCCCAATCATCACCCCGTAGGTTTTTAGAAATCATACCTTCTTTACTTGTCAAACGGGCATCAATCAATTCAAAATTTAATGCACCACCAACAGAAATCATATCATTGATCTGGTATGAAAAAGCTGGGCTGTAATTAGCAGCGCTCACGTGAGACAACCCACCATGCATTTCACCAAACCAATCGTTTTTATAGTCTGTTGCCAATCCAAACGGAACATAGGCACCAAAACCGACAGTCGCTTTGTCATTTAATTTATATTGCATAAAACCGTTTGGCAACAAACGTGTGATCCGTGTATGACCTTCGCCGACTTGACCATATCCATTATCACCCTTATAATCGGAATGCAATGAAACCATAGAAACACCGGCTTGAACACCACTTGTTTTATTTAAAGACATACCGGCCGGATTAAATCCGATGGCCGAAAAATCATCCCCAACAACACCGGCGCCGGCGAAAGAACGCCCCATCCCCGAAGCTGAATATTCACTCAATTGAAAACCGGCAGCTTGTGCTGAAACGGCAGTAAAAACCAAAGCACTGGCAACTGTTGATAAAATGATTGATTGTTTCATAAAGACTCCTTTGTTATAATTGAAACTGACTTCTGTTTACACATTTTTACATCATTACCCAAGAAAATAACATCGTATGACACAATTTGTCATATAACTGTATTCTCTTTGTCACAAAAGTGTCACACAAAAACAACCTTGCCAAACAACTTAAAATCGGATATAACTTCTTTCAAACGAATACATTGGGAAAGGATCATTCATGACTTATATTTTATTAATTGTCGGACTAATTGGCTTAGTCATCGGCGGTAACATGCTGGTAGACGGTTCTGTTCGCTTGGCGCGTAGCATGGGCGTTTCAACACTGCTTATCGGTCTAACATTGGTTGGATTCGGTACATCCACACCGGAATTGGTAACAAGCATGATTGCCGTTATCAATAAATCAGAAGGTATTGCCGTCGGCAATGTTGTTGGTAGTAATATCGCCAACATTTTGCTTGTTCTGGGGGCTGCCGCTGTTATTTCACCGGTTCGTGTTGATATTAAATCTTTTCGGCGGGACGCTGTCTTTCTTGTTCTGTCAACCATAGGGCTTTTAGTCGCTGTTGCTTTAGGACGCATTAACTTTATCATGGGCACACTGTTAACGGCCGGTCTGATTAGCTATGTTGTTTATTCTTATATCTCCGACCGCAAACATCAAAAAAAGAAAAAAGAACAGGAAGCAACAAAAACGGAAGTTATCCCATTTTCTTGGCTCTCTCTTGTCAAAGCAATTGCTGGTATAGCTATTACGATTTTAGGTGCAAAATTACTTGTTGATAACGCCATTATCTTGGCTCGCGACTGGGGTGTATCTGAGGCTGTTATCGGTTTAACCATCGTTGCCGTCGGCACCTCTTTACCTGAACTAGCCACTTCTGTTATTTCGGCTATTCGTAAAGAAAATGATGTTGCTTTTGGAAATGTGGTTGGCAGCAACATATACAACGCTCTCTTTATTTTAGGCTTTACCGCTCTGTTTATGCCGATAATTGTTCCTACCACCATGACGTGGGACGTTCTGATTATGACGGCGGTTACTGTAGCTCTTATTGGGATCGCCTTTTGGCAAAAAAAATTCTCCCGTTTAATTGGAGCCCTGTTTTTACTTGCCTATACCGTTTATACCATTAGCTTGTTTTAGAGGATAAAATACATGCCCAAAACCATAGCTGTCGGATTAAGCGGAGGTGTTGATTCTACGTTGACAGCCTTGTTGTTAAAAGAACAAGGCTATCACGTCATCGGTTTATCCATGTCTATTTACAACAAAGATATTCCCGAAATGAAATTATCAGGTAAATCTTGCTATGGCCCAACCGAAAAACAAGATATTCGCGATATTCAGATTTGGGCTAAAAAACAAGGCATCGACTCTCACATCATCGATTTATCAGAGCCATTTAAAAAATCCGTATTGCAGCACTTTCGTGATACATATCTAGCAGGCCAAACACCCAATCCCTGCATTATGTGTAATGCTTGGATGAAGTTTGGTTTACTCATAGACACAGCTCGAGCACAAGGCATTTCCTTTGACGCCTTTGCAACAGGTCACTATGCCCGCATTGAACAACGAAACAATCGCTTTATATTGCGAAAAGGACGGGATGAAATTAAAGATCAAAGCTATTTTTTGTATCGTGTTTCCCAAGATAAATTAGCCCAAACCCTTTTCCCGTTAGGTGATTATACAAAGGAAGAAGTTCGCCAAATGGCTCGGGATAGAGGCCTTTTAGTGGCCGACAAAGCTGATAGTCAGGATTTTTATGGTGGTGATTACGCCGACTTATTGCAACAAGAACCACGTCGAGGCGACATAACACTTTCCGACGGAACTGTTTTAGGTCACCACACTGGGTTTTGGAACTACACTGTTGGACAACGCAAAGGACTGGGAATCGCCTATCCCGAACCCCTTTTTGTCCTAGCGCTTGATGCCAAAAACAATCGCGTGGTCGTTGGACCAGCTATCACAACGAAACAAGAATCATGCATCGTTAATAATTTGGTCTGGGGGGGATTGTGCAACGATATGACGTTCGGTATTACAGAAACAACATCTGTCACAGTTAAATATCGTTCGACAGGGCGACCGGTACCGGCCCAAATAGAACCGTACTCAGATCAAGCCGTCCGCGTTATATTCGATGAACCTCAACGTTCCTTGACCCCTGGTCAATCTATTGTCTTCTATCAAAACGACGCCGTTTTGGGCGGCGGCATTATCCGTCCATAATCACGGATAAAAAATCATCATTTCATGATGCAAAAAAACTTGTCTTTCGACGGGAAATACAGTATGATAAGACCTGTCCGAATTATTAGAAGGAGAAAAAAATGAAAAATATCGGTGAATTAATGAAAAAAGCACAACAAGTGCAATCCCAAATTAACATTTTACAAACTAAAATGGAAAAACAAGAATTCACAGGCGAAGCGGCAAACGGGGCTGTTCGTATTATTTTGACCGGCAAAGGTGAAGGCATTCGCGTTCAATTAGACCCTTCTGTTGTTGATCCGAAAGATATCGAAACATTAGAAGATTTAATCTTGGTTGCCATCAACGATGCCAAAGCTAAAGCCGAAGACACACAAATGGCAGAAATGGAAAAGATTCAGGCATCTCTCGGTTTACCTCCGGGATTTAAGATGCCGTTTTAAGGAACTCAATGTCGGCACCGGAAATTGAACAATTGATTCATTTATTGGCAAAGCTGCCCTCGTTCGGACCCAGGTCCGCTCGACGGGCTGTTTTGTTTTTGTTGACCAAAAAAGAAAGCCATTTTGATCCGTTGCTGACATCTCTTAAAACCGTCCGAGATACAATTAAAACATGCCCTGTTTGTGGCAATATGGACACCACTTCCCCGTGCAGTATTTGCAGTGATACGACACGAAACCACAATCAAATCTGTGTGGTTCGGGATGTGGCGGACCTATGGGCATTGGAACGGGCGGGTGTATTTCGGGGGGCATACCATATTTTAGGTGGTGTTTTATCGGCGCTGGATGGTATTGGTCCGGATGAATTACATATTAACTCTCTGATTAACAAAATCACGAATGGCAGTGTAACTGAAGTCATTCTTGCGTTACCAGCAACGATAGAGGGACAAACAACGGCACACTACATAACCGACAAATTATCGGGTTTTCAGGTAAAGTTGTCGGCATTGTCCCGAGGTGTCCCTGTTGGTGGAGAGCTGGATTATCTAGACGACGGAACATTACAAATGGCATTTAAATCCCGACGTACTGTTGGATAGGAGGAACTATGGAACAATTAAAAGCATCTGTTGAAAAACTCCGGCAATCATTGGTCCGCTTAGAATTGGCAATAGAGGCCGACCGGGCTCGCCGTATTCAAACGGAAACACGGGCGGTTGAGCTGCAACAAGCTCTCCGCACAGCTCATGATCGTCTGAACAAAGCTGTTCTGACCTATCGTCAAGGAGGGCAATAATGGCAATTGTTTCATTAAAAATAGGCAAACAATTTTATAAATTTTCCTGCAATGATGGACAAGAACCTCATATGCGTGAGTTGGCTGCCGCACTGGATAAGCGCGCAGAACAACTAACCCACTCAATTGGGTTTATGCAGGAAAACCAACTTCTCGCCATGATGTGCCTCTTGTTGGCTGAAGAAAAAAGCAAACTTGAAAAATCAACAGGCGGAGAATCAAATGACCCATCCGTTCATACATTGGCTCAGGCAATTGTAGCTATTTCCGAACAAGTTGATCGTATTACAGAAAGTTTAGATATATGAAAATTTTATTTTGCGGAGATGCCGTCGGACAATCAGGCCGCTCTATGGTGTTTAAAGCTGTCCCTGCGCTCCGTCAGCAATTAAATATTGATTTTGTTATTGCGAATGGCGAAAATGCTGCGCATGGTTTTGGGTTAACCCCTAAATTATATCAATCATTTTTAGCTCACGGCACGGACGTTATTACCCTTGGCAATCACTCTTTTGACAAACAAGATATTAATCCGGTCTTAGAGGATACGAACAGCGCTCTCATCCGTCCCTTAAATTATCCCGAAAACACAATCGGTCGTGGTTTTTGTATTCGAACGGTCGGCAACGTGCGCATTGCAGTCTTAC
>JAZRBO010000056.1:0-8743 GCA_045635125.1 Alphaproteobacteria bacterium
AGCGCGCCCCCTGAATGGTGGTTTCAATTGCCAATTCGGTATTTTTAAACTGTTAGCAACCGATGAAATATCGCTGTTTTTTTGCCGTAGATACAATAACGTATTAATATCTTGATACGGAACAACCATCGGATCTCCCTGTAAAGGAATACCAGCGACATTAGTTGATAGCGTATCTATCCGTAAAAACTGATTATCGATTTTAAATGTTGCCAAAACATCATTAAATGGTATAGCTGTCAGCATTCGCCTAATAAAAATAGGTTGTTTAGCCGCCGTCACAAAAGGTTTTAATGTTTGGACTTGTAAAACCGTATTTAATCCCTCCACAGACATATTTGACGTTGTTAACGAAACATCATTAAATGCCACGCTTAATGGTCCAGACAATCCATTTTTCAAAACACCAACCAACCGCCCTTCAACAGCTATTTTACCTGATGCGGATTGAATATCCTCTGGAAATATAATCGAAAAATCAGACAAAGGCTTACCAATATTTGCCAACTCTATCGCCGGTATTGAAACATAGGCATCAACATATCCTGTTGTCGGATTAACATCTCCATTTATAAAAATGCGAAGCCTTTCTTTCGGAAAGCTAATTTCAATCTGATCATTTTCATTGTTTGATTCATAATTAAGAGAAAAAGACTTTTTAAACCAATTATTATCGGTTAACAAAACACGAGGGCTTTTTACTTTTATCCGATCCTTAAAATCAAAAACATTACCCATTATCAATTCAGCATCTGAAAAACGATAATCCGGCGTCTGAAGATTAATTCGTTCCAGTTTTAAATCTGCATTAGCCAAAGCGCTCATTAAATTCCAGGCCCCCTGGATTCGCCCTTTTCCCGATCGGAAAGAAACTGAACCATTATCAGATTCCCGTTGTCCATTAAAAGAAGAAGAAACAATATTGACATCAAATGAAATCTCTCCTTTTCTAAATGGAAACGAAAACAATTTCGGAGATGCCTGTATAAAAACATTGCTTTCACGCCCACCTTTTATCAAATCGGTTTGGAATGGAAAACGCAATTGATTAATAGACACCCGTGCATTTTTATCCAAGCGATACGAGCAATTATCGACCATCAAACATTCCAGCCTTCCTTCTAACTGAGCATTAAGACGACCAATCTGAAAATTTGTTTTTTTAGACCGAAGAGATAACCTGAGTGGTTTTTCTGTTTTAATCAATCCTTGCTTATCAAATGATAAACCTGTCATGCTCAAGACAATATTTAACTGCTCGTCACGTTTATTTTTTTCCATTATATCTAGCCATGAAAAATCCAAATCGCCTTTAAATGTTTTATCCTTATCCTGTGTTAAATTAAGCTTTGCTACCCTTTCCTGACGATTTTTTGACAGCGTCAATTGCCCTTGAATGGATTGAATTCCATTATTTTTTACTGAAACAGACATCTTTCCAGTCATATTTTCAGGAGGGCGTCCCGGAATCTTAACATGTCCGGTATGAATATCCAAATCGAATGTAGTTTCCGATTTTTTTCCCCGAATCACCAAGGGTCCCTGAAAAGCCAAATTCGGCTTGTCAACCGTCAAATAAGCACTCATATTTGTTTCATCACTATAAATGCCAGTTAAACTAAATTGAACTGGAAGCTCAAAATTCCGACCTTTAATTGTTAAGATGGCATCTTGAATTTCCAACGAGTCAACCCGAACACCTAGATTGCTTTTATGGGTATCATTTAAATACATTAACAACGGAATCAACGTATTGGAAACAGAGGTTTTATCTTCCTTTTCCAAATTGACACGCACTCCATTTAAAACAACGGACTTAATACGTCCCTGTAAAAAATCCCCAAAGTTAGAGTTAATTGTTAAATTATCAATCCGATAAGAATTATTTTTATCATGTAATCCCGATACTTTGACAGAGGACATAATATACCCTGGTATCTCCATTTTTTCAAACAAAACACCATTTCGATCAAAATAATCCTGAATTAAATTAGGAAACTGGATGTAGCTATATACCAAAATACAGACCATTGCTATACCTGTTGCATACAGCAACCCCATCATTGTTTTCCAAGCCCATCCTAAAAGCCGAAAAACACTTTGATACTGTCGCCGTTTTTCATCCAACAAAAGCGTCAGTCGCATGACATCGATCATCAACGACATAACAAAAGATTGCTTTGGTTTTTTTACAACATTACCAACATCACCAGCGGCAATTTGGCTATATAAATCCTGATTCATCGGATTAGACGGAAATTCTTGTTTTTCTGCTACCATGGTATTCTACTCCCCTATTTTGACACTAGCATAATCACTTTTTTCACCATCGTCAAGCATTTGTCTAAACATATCTTCATCAATAATGCGTATCCCTAGCATTTCAGCCTTACTGAGCTTACTTCCTGCCTCCATTCCAGCCACGACATAATCGGTTTTAGCCGACACACTGCCTGCCACCTTTGCACCAACTCGCAGCGCTCTATCTTTAGCTTCTGGCCGAGTCATCGTCGTTAATGTACCCGTAAAAACAATTGTCTTTCCCGTCAAAGGGGTTGTAATGCCTATTGGTTGTTGATAAGGCTGTATATGAATTAATTTCACTAAATCCTCTAACAAATCACGATTGTGAGGTTCAGCAAAGAAATCTACAATATGTTCTGCCATAACAGGACCGATACCTTCAATTTGAATCAATGTATCACAGGCATCATCCTGCATCATAGCCTCAAACAATCTATCCCAAGTTCCAAAATACGCAGCCATTAACCGAGCTGTTGCGACACCAACCTCACGAATTCCTAGGGCATTAATAAAACGAGCCAAAGACACCCCTGCAGCAACTTTCCGAATCGCATCAAACAACTTAACCGCTGATTTTTGCCCCCATCCCTCAAGTCTGATTATTTCCAACATATGACGTTCTTCCAGTCGAAAGATGTCGGTTGGTTGCCTCAACCATCCCAATTCATAAAATAAATCGATATTTTTATCACCGAGTCCGTCAATATCCAAGCTTTCCTTGGACACAAAATATTTTAATCGTTCTTTGTTTTGTGCTGGACAAATCAATCCGCCTGTACAATAAAAAACAGCATCATCATCTTCACGAACAGCATGCGATCCACAAACTGGACAAACCGAGGGAAACACAAACAACTTACTGTCTCTTTGCCTTTTATCTGACACCACCCGTACCACCTGCGGAATCACATCGCCTGCCCGCTGAATAACAACGGCATCACCCTCCCGAATATCTTTCCGTACAATTTCATCAGCATTATGAAGAGTTGCATGTCGAACAATAACACCACCAACATTAACTGGTGTTAAATCAGCAACAGGCGTCAAAGCACCCGTCCGGCCGACCTGAATACGAATTTTTTCCAACTTTGTTATAGCCTGTTCAGCAGGAAATTTATGTGCAATTGCCCATCTGGGGGAACGAGCAATAAATCCTAGTCGTTCTTGAAAATCCAAACGATTGACCTTATAGACAACACCATCAATATCATATGGCAAATCTGCTCGTTTGGCATTAAGCTCTCTAAAAAAAGCAATCATATCTTCTGGTGTCTGACACAATCGAATCTCTGGATTAACCGGAAATCCCCATACCTTTAGTTGCTCCAAAAAATCATAATGAGTTGTCCAAGAGGCATCTGAAGCCCCTCCAACAGCATAAGCGAACAAGCTCAACTTTCGACTGGACGTAATATTGGCATCCAATTGCCGTAATGAACCAGCAGCCGCATTTCTGGGATTAGCAAATATCTTTTTGCCTTCATTTTCCTGAACCTGATTAAGGGCAAAAAAATCGGCCTTAGACATATATACTTCACCCCGCACATCAATTTGCGCTGGTATCTGTCGCTGAAATAAATCTCCCGATGTATCGGATAATACCTTTGGCAACCCTGCAATTGTCTTTAAATTAGCGGTAATATCCTCGCCAACGGAGCCATCTCCTCGTGTGGCCCCCTGAACAAAAGTACCATTCCGATAGATTGCCGAAAAAGATAATCCATCAATTTTAGGCTCTGCCACCATTTCAATTGGAGTTTCAGAAGGCAGCCCCAAGAAACGATGCAACTTATCCATAAAATCATACACATCCTCTTCGGTAAAAATATTGCCCAGAGACAACATCGGCACCGAATGTGTAACCTTACTAAATCCTTCAGCGGCCACTGCCCCCACCCGTCTAGACGGTGAATTCGGTTGAATAAAAGCTGGAAAAGCCTCTTCTAAGGCTTCATTTCGTCTTTTAAGAGCATCATACTCTGCATCAGAAACAATCGGTGCATCCTGTTGATGATAAGCAATATCCAATGTAGCCAAACGTTCGGCCAACATGCGCATTTCGGCCAACGCCTGTTCAGGTGTTAATTGTCGGATATCTTGGAACATGTTTCTAATAACTCCTGAGCCATAACACGAGCTGTCTGTGTCATTTTTTCACCGGACAACATACGGGCCAACTCATCTAAGCGTTCATCAAATGTTAAAGCTTCCACCTGCGTAACAACAATATTGTTTTCCGTTTCTTTTTTGGATACCGTATAGTGGGATTGCCCGAAAGCAGCCACCTGTGGAGAATGCGTCACAACCAAAACCTGACACATTTTAGCCAACTGTCGCAAACGATCCCCAACCGCTGCTGCCGTTGCACCACCGACACCACTATCAACCTCATCAAAAACCAGAATACCCATCTGATCCGTTTTTGCCAAATTAACTTTTAAAGCCAACATGAAACGAGCCAATTCTCCACCTGAGGCCACCTTATGAATTGGGGCTGGTGGCGTACCGGCATTTGTTGACACCCAAAAGGAGGCACGGTTCATACCATTTTCATTCCACTCATCTTCCGGCAAATCAAATAATTCCGTTTTAAAGACAGCCTTTCCCAGTTTTAAAGCCGGCAACTCTGTCTTAACCGCCTTATCCAAATCTTTAGCAGCAGCCAATCTCTTAGCCGATAATTTTTGGGCACATGCTATATAATCCAAACGAGCTTTTTCCTCTTCCTTACGTAAGGAAACAATAGTATCTTCCCCTTGTTCAACACAGGCTAGTTTCTTTTTTAAGTCGATCAGCAAATTCGGCAATTCAGCAATAGAAACCTGATGTTTTCTTGCCCTATCTCGCAAAGAAAACAATCGATCATCGATTTGAGGCAGCTCAGAAATATCCCCCCATTTTTCCATTTCACGTTCCAACTCAGAAAGACTATCTGCCAACAAGCTTGCAACTTGTCCAACCGTATCTAAAATACTGCTTAAAGAACCTTCAGACCATTGGTTCGCCCGTTCTAATTGTGTTAAAGCCTGTCCGATTTGTCGTTCGGCTCCTGTTGCTTCATCCCCTAAAACAGCATACGAAACATTTAATGCCGACATAATTTTTTCACTATTCATCAGCATTGTCCGCCGCTGTATTAGTGTTTCTTCTTCATCCGCCTCTGGATGCAATTGTTCCAAATCATCAATTGCTGAACGCAAAAATTCTTCTTCTTTTTTGGCACACATTAACATCCGTTCGGCATCGTCCCGTTGTTTCTTTTTATACTGCCAATGATGAAAAGAGCGCCGACAATCCGTTTGCACCTCTTCCGCCCCACAATAATTATCCAAAGTCTCTAAATGTGTTGCCGGATTCAACAAACGATGGGAAGCAAATTGACCATGAATTTCAATCAAAGAATCTCCAACCAATTTTAAAAAGGAAATACTGACTGGTTGATCGTTGACAAAAGCTTTACTACGTCCATCAATGGACACAACCCGACGTAAAATAATTTCTCCATCAAATTCGAACCCATGCGCCGACAACACCATTCCAACAGGATGCGATAATCCGACAGAAAAAGAAGCCGTTACAATAGCCTCACGACATCCATGACGAACTAATCCACTGTCCGCCCTAGCCCCTAACGCCAAAGACAGAGAATCCAACAAGATAGACTTACCAGCCCCTGTTTCACCAGTAAAAACATTCAATCCGTTTACTAAATCCAGATCCAAAGAATCGATTAAAACAACATTACGAATTGATAAACTATTCAGCATTTTAACCTCTTATTGTTCAGATATTATTTTTTGCGACCGTTTCGTCCATTCATCATTCGGCCACTGTTTTTTCAGTATAGCCACCATATCACGGGCAGCATCATTCATCCCCAACAGAACATAAACCGTTCCCAACCGATAATAAGCCTCTGGAACTTGATTGGTATTGGGATAATCCACAACAACGGATCGAAATCTATTCAACGCCGGAATAAGATCCCCTTGCTTTAAATAATATCGACCAACAACCATATTTTGAGCTGCCAAATGATTCAGAATCAAGCCTTGCTTTGCCCGCGCATCGGCGACATAAATCGAATTAGGATATCGCGCTATTAATTCATTAAAAGTCTGTTGCGCTTTTTCTGTCATGGATTGTTCCCGAGCAGCGTCAGAAATTTGTTCATAATAACACAACCCTTTTAAATAGTAGGCATAAGGTGTATTTCGATTACCGGGATGTAATTGGATAAACCGATCCAAAACCAATACAGCATCATCGTATTCATTCTGCTGATAAAAAGCATACGCCGCCATAATTTGAGACCGTTCTGCCCAAACCGAATACGGATGTTGTTTTTCCACCTCATCAAAATAGGTAGCTGCTTTTTCATAATCCTTTGACTGAAAAGCGTCATACCCTTTACGATATAAAGTTTCTGGAGACTGTTCCATAATTTCTTCTGTCGGTGCACAAGCTGTAACTGCCAACAAACAAACTATTCCCATCAATCGTATTATATGTTTCATATTATCCTCTTTTCTTTGTTATGCTATGATAGCAATAAAACCGTGCTTTGGCAACCCTAAATCATCTTTATTTCGATTTAATTTGGCGTTTCACTTCATACAAACAAAATCCCCAAAGGAACCAATAAAAAAATCCGGATTAACACCGGATTTTTAAATTTTAAGCAGCTTTATTTATCTATCACTTTCTGATATTTAAATACTTCTGCCGTATATCTTTTTGTTTTACGCCTGGCGACAGCGAAGCCGACACAACTACCTGCCGCCAAACACAATCGTGGGATACAAATGTTCTCCTCTTTTTTCAACATATGCCTACAACAAACACTCATAACAATTAGAGCTGTTAACATCTGAACAAAGTACCAACTTGTTTGTGCAAACAAACATGACTTGTAACATCGCTCTATTTCGTCTTTTGACAAAGTCGAAATAGATTCCTTATTTTCCTCATGACACAACAAATCGATATTACTTTCCATAAAAAAGAGACCACTAATCGTTTCTTTGACGATTACTCAAATTTATCCGAGCACCCAAATTAATTTTATGCTGTCCAACCTTTGTTTGGGGCCGACCTTGTACATCATACTCTTCAAAGAATAATGTCCGCAACAGATGGCCATTTTGTGCCTGATAAGCATAAATACGTTTGATACATCCGCCTTTCCAATACGTTTTTTCAAGACAGTTTGTTAATTGATTTTTATCTTGTAAATTGCCGGAAGCCCGAAAGAATTCTGTTCGTTCTCCTGATTTTTCACTCCGACAAATTGAATGTTGATACTGTTTTTCATTACATGCTAAAAAAACTGCTTTATTGTTTGGATAACTTTCTCGAACGATTCGTCCAGCCAAATCAAACTCTGTCACAATACGATCTGTCGAAACCTCATAGACCTTAGACCAAGACGAAATCGCCTCCTGTGTTTTTAAATGTCTTTTATGACTATTAAACCTTAAACCATCAAAAACACGAGTATATATTTTTTTTGACACCGCCCCATTTAAGAACGATTCATCTATCCGTTCAATGGCGCTAAATAAATCTCTTTTAGCAAAAGTACGTTTCCGCAAAAGATCGACACGAGCGTGCCTTTCCGCCGTTGTTTCTTTTAATAACTCTTCCTGAAACACACCAAATTCATCATACTTACGACGCCGAATAAAAACAGCGGAACGCCCTTGACGAATCCGTAAAACTTCTCTTTCTTCCGCATCCAAATATACAGCAGTCGTTGATGATACCTGCTTAAATTGCAAAGAAGAATTTTTATTTTCCTCTAATTCTGCCATAAATCATACCTCCAATTATTTAATATAGGAAGTAAGCATATATCTTTTTGATTTTTTTGTCAAGAATTATTCTATCCATCTTCCAAATGTAACAATGCAGACAAACATAAAGGAATAACGACCAATGCTGGCCCCCAGGCCGCCAAAATCATAGGCAAGCTGTTTGATTGCCCCAACACATTGGTAATTCGAGATAGAAAATAGAGCAGAAATCCGCTTAATACGGCTAACAAAACACGGACTAAAACCTTTCCCTGACGACTTGTCGGAGGCAATGCGAAGACAGCGCTAATAAAAATCATTGCGATTAAAAAGACTGGGAATGCAATCAACTCATGCCAATACATTTCATGCGCTGATGCCACAAATCCGGATTCTTTCAAAAATCGGATAAACCGAGGAAAACGCCAAAAAGACATTGTTTGCGGTTCATCAAATTTTTCCAAGATACGCTCTAAACTTAGATCGGTGTTAAATAATAAACGAGGAACAGAACGCCCTGTTTCAGCACCCGAATCAATAACGAACGCATTGTCAAGCGTTAACATTCCTCCTTGCAAAATACCTTTTTTAGCCTCACTTTGGCGACGAAAAGAATCCTGCATATCCAGCTCAAAGACAGATAC
>JAZRBO010000057.1:0-4504 GCA_045635125.1 Alphaproteobacteria bacterium
AACGCACTACTGTCTGCCGCATCACATAAGACAACGGGAGACACATTATCATTCAAACGCATTTGAACGGTACCACCTTTAATCTGCCCCAAAATATCCAACAGATAACGATAGTTAAAGCCAATTTCCAAAGCGCCAGCATCATAGACGGCATCCATTTCATCCTCGGCAGATCCTTCATCGGCAGAAGCCGCTGTAACCCGCAACAGATTTGTCGATAAACTCAACTTAATTCCCCGTGATTTTTCGGACACAACCGACACCCGTTCAATCACGCCGGACAAAGCAGATGCATCGGCTTCGGCCACTTTCTCATTAGCGACAGGAATAACCTTTTCATACTCTGGATAGGTACCGTCAATCAAACGGGAAGCCAATACAACAGCCCCCAAAGAGAAGCGGATTTGATTTGCCGACAAAGAAACAGCCACATCTCCATCAGCTTCTGAGGCCAACTTAGCAATTTCACCAATCGTTTTACGCGGAATAATAACCCCCGGCATACCTTCTGCGCCTGCTGGCAGAGCGATCTTAGCGCATGCCAACCGATGTCCATCTGTTGCGACCGCTGTCAAAGCCGGCGTTTCACCCTGTTTTTCATGCAAATAAATACCATTCAGGTTATAACGGGTTTCTTCCATAGAAGCAGCAAATCCTGTTTTATTGATTAAACCCAACAGGTCTGTTGCCGTCATACCGAAAGAGAATGGCATACTTTCCTGAACCATCGTTGGAAAACCATCTGCTGGCAACACGGACAAAGAAAATTTAGCCCGTCCAGAAGTCAAAGATAACACCCCTGCATCATCAGAAACCTGCATCATAATTTGCGCCCCATCTGGCAAGCGCTTCACGATATCATATAATTTGTGGGCCGGCACGGTCACAACGCCAGGCGTTCCAACGATTGCGGGAACGGTTTCCTGAATTTCAATTTCGTTATCTGTTGCTTTAATTAAGATATGATCCCCACTTGCCTCAATCAATACGTTTGAGAGGATAGGGATCGTCTGGCGCCGCTCAACGACGCTTTGTGTATGAGCCAAAGACTTTAACAACTGTGCTTTTTCAATCGTAATTTGCATCATTTTTAAGTATTCCTTTTTCGGTGTTTTAAATTCTCTTAAAGTATAGCCGAAAACGGACGCCAATGAAAGAAAAAAAGCACAAAAATGCACTTTTTTTTGCTATTTTTTAATAACCCCCTTTTTTTTTGAAATAAAAATGAGTATAAGGATAGAATATCTAAAAAAAAGGAAGGCGTCATGACACACAAAAAACATCCGTTGGAATTAACTTCTGCTCAAGTTTACATTCCCTGTCAGCTGACAGAAAAGGATTTAACCGCTTTGTCGGATCACCATTTAATCATTGGTCAGGATCGGGCAATGGAGGCGATTTCGTTCGGCATTCAAATGGAAGCTAACGGTTATAATATTTTTTGCACAGGCCCCAAAGGTGTCGGACGAACAAGTCTTTCATTAGAAGTAATTCGTCAACATGCTGCCACACAAAAAACGCCGAATGATTGGTGCTTTGTTCATAATTTTGAAGTTCCCCATCAACCGGTTGCTCTCAATTTTCCCGCCGGCAAAGGTAAAACATTTGAACGCGAAATAAAAAAAGCGGCTCAAACACTTCGAACACAGGTTGCCACTACATTTTCGGATGAAAATTATCAGATTAAAATTGCTCATATTGAACAGAAATACCGTTCGGATAAAGAAGCATTTTTTAGCATGTTAAAACAATTGGTGGAAAGCAAAAATGTTACCCTGACAAAAACGGAAACAGGTGTTGTTGTCGGACCGGTTAAAAACGGCGTTCTTCTGACGCCGGAAGTTTTCAACAAACTACCAAAAGCCCAACGCAAATCCATGCTGGAACAAATGCAGGCCGCTCAGAAAAAGTTGGAAAAAGCCATAAAGGACACGCCGGATTGGGAGGCAAAACAACAGGAAGAGATTGATCGCCTCAACACCGAATTAATAACCAAGATAACGGACAACACACTTAAAAACCTTCTAAAAACCTACGCAAAGCATACGGGCGTCATGACCTTTTTAAAAGGTATTCGCCAAAGCTTAATTGATGCAATTGGTATTTTAATGCCGGCCAACGGTGTGAATGAAGAAACGGTCGGCGATCAAATTGCAGCGCTTTGGTCCCACTATGCTGTCAACCTGATTGTCAGTCACAAACCGAATGAAGGCGCTCCGGTTATTCACGTCAACCACCCAACGCTATCCAACCTGATTGGTAAAATTGAGCGGGTTCAGTTGCAAGGCACTCTCACAACTGACTTTTCTTTAATCCGACCGGGGGCTTTACACCTGGCGAATGGCGGTTATCTAGTGATAGAAGCGCGTGACTTACTTGAAAACGCGCCGACATGGAACGCTTTAAAACGTTGCCTTTTTTCAAAGAAGATAAAGATGGAATCGGGTATTGACGACAACTCTATTTTTGGTGTTATTTCACAAGATCCGACACCGATACCGTTAAATGTCAAAGTTATTCTGATTGGCGAGCCTGCTTTGTATTATGCTCTTGCGGAACAGGATGATGAATTCAGTGAGTTGTTTAAGATTCAATCTCGTTTTGCGGAAAAAATGCCTCGCACGAAAGAGACAGAGCAAAAATACGCACAACTATTGGCAAACTTTATCCGATCTGAGCATTTAAAACCATTTTCATCGAAGGCTATTTTCCGGATGATAGAGCAAGCCTCCCGCTGGTCGAACGATCAACAAAAGCTGAGCACATACCTTATCCACGCAAACGATTTGATGCGTGAATCCAATTTTATTGCCACCCGAGACAAAGCCAAGTTTGTAGATGTCTGCCATATTGAATCAGCATTATCGGCCCGTCAAAAACGAGTCGGCGCAGCACAATGCGATTTAATGGAAGCCATTCAACGGGGATTGATCGCCATCACGACAACTGGTCGTCAAGTTGGTCAAATTAATGCCCTAGTGGTACATGATTTTGGGATTTATTCCTTTGGTCGTCCTAATCGCGTCACATGCCAAGTTCGCTTAGGCCACGGTGATTTTGTGGATATAGAACGGGAAGTCGAACTTGGTGGGCCGATTCACTCAAAGGGCGTTTTAATTTTGTCTTCTTTCTTAGCCTCCCGCTTTGCAAAGAAAACACCTTTATCATTGGATGCAAGCCTTGTTTTTGAACAATCATATAACGAGGTTGACGGGGATTCGGCTTCATCGGCGGAACTGTACTGCTTGTTATCAACGATAGCGGACATACCGCTCAACCAATCATTAGCGGTAACAGGATCTGTCAATCAACTGGGTGAAATTCAAGCTGTCGGAGCAGTTAATGAAAAAATCGAAGGCTTCTTTAACGTTTGTAAGGCCAAAGGCTTAACTGGTGAACAAGGTGTCATCATTCCTGCTACGACACAACAAAACCTAATGTTAAAGCCGGAAATAACAACGGCGGTAAAAGAAGGCCTTTTCCACATTTACGCTGTTAAAACGGTTGATGAAGGCATGGAAATTCTGACAGGTTTAAAGGCGGGCAAAGCAGATAAAAATGGGGTCTATCCACCGAATACAATTAATGGCCGTGTATCGGCGTGCTTAGATGAGTATATCAAACTCGCTCAAAAATACGGAACGACCACCCCTCCCCCCAAAGCGGAATAATATCATCTTTTGACATTTTTATTTCCTCTGCTTTTTCTGTTCTGATGATGTACAACAAATCTACCATCGGTAAATTTGTTTAGCATGAACTTTACGCCTAAAATACACCATAAAAAGGAATCGAAATCATGGAAAATAAAGATATGAATCCTCTCTGCCGAAGGCTACCCACTCTCCCATCATTCCCAACCTCCCCCTTCCGTCATTCCCGACCTCCCCATTTCGTCATTCCCGACCTGATCGGGAATCCAGAGACACCTATTCCGCTCTGCCGAAGGCCAATGATATAAAAGATGGATGATCCAACTAAAAAAATGAATCCACCCTGCCGAAGGCTTTATAGACGAACCACCGACAACAATCTCGCCCCCCTGCGAAGGGCATTAACAAAAAGGAATGCTTTCAGAATTCTTAAAAAAAACAGAGGCTTGAAAACAAGCCTCTGTTGGGGTATGAAATAGACGGTTTTATTAACGTTTATAACAATAACCTCCACTACTCATACTCCGTGGTGTACTTGTATTATCACATTTTGCACATTCTTCCGCTGTTGCATATACGCTATAGAAGTACGAGCAAGAGTAACAAGAACCATTATTATTCATAAATTCCCCACTTTCACATGGCAAGACACAACTACCATCTGCTGACATAACTTTCCCACTCTCACATGGCAAGGCACAATAACCACCACCGCTCATAACCCGTGGCGTGCTTGTATTATCACATTTTGCACATTCTGCCGCTGTTATTTGGTACCTAGAGGAGGTCGAGCAAGAGACACAATAACCACTACTGGTTATAAATCCAGTTCTATTATCTCCCGAACAAAT
>JAZRBO010000058.1:0-3838 GCA_045635125.1 Alphaproteobacteria bacterium
TTCGCATTCATTTTATCCACAGCATAGCGATAACCTACCACACCACCGACAGTCAAAACACCCATCACTGCCAAAACTCCGAGCATTTCGACCATACTGCGACCGGTTTCATTGTGTTTTATTCTCACCTGTTCCATTTTATTCCCCTCTCGGTTTGGTTATCAATATATAAAAACCGATGCGTCATGACCCATGACACATCAGTTTATTTTGCTCGGCAATACGCTACATGTATATATGTATAGAAATCCTCGATTTCCATACAATTACCTACTGTCTTTACATACATTTTTCCGACTTTTTTCATGCCCTAAATAAACCATATTTATACATCTTTGTCAATCAAAAAAATATCCACGGTTTTTCCGTGGATATGATATCAACTCCATTTGTCAATTATCAGCATCTAAGCCCAAATTTCCTCTAAAGCAAAATGGGTTCTAGCCTCTGGATTCAAAACATGTACAATGATATCTCCTAAATCCAAAACAACCCAGCTACCATCGCCATGCATCCCGTCCGTTACCGGTCGAATCCCCTTCTTTTTCAAATCCTCAGCCAAATTATGAATCAAAGCCATCACATGACGAGAAGACGTTCCCGTTGCCAAAACTAAATAGTCAGAAAGACTTGATTTCCCCTGAATATCGATAACGGTTAAAGCCCCCGCTTTACCATCATCTAATTTTTGAAGCACAAAATCCAACAAACCTTTTGTTCCATCCACAGGATTTGCTTTTTTTGTTTTAGGTGCCACTGTCTTTTTACGGACAGTTCCTTTTTTAGGCTCTTTAACTACCTTAGTTGTCTTTTTAACCGGCATTTTCTTCTCCTTTCTTTGGAATAAATGAAGCCGCAGCACGCAACAACTCCGTCACACCTTGATGGGCTACACCCGATATCACAAAAATAGGTTGTTTCGTGATTTTAGATAATTCTTTTACTTTCTTATCCATTTCCTCCGGTGTCAAAGCATCCGCTTTATTCAAAGCCACTAATTCTTTTTTAGCCGACAACTTAGCGCTATATTGTTCCAACTCATGACGAATAGTCCGATAGGATTCACCAACATCTTCAGCGGTCGCATCAATTAAATGAATTAAAATAGAGCAACGTTCAACATGCTTTAAGAAGTGCGTACCTAATCCTGTTCCTTCCGATGCCCCTTCAATCAATCCAGGAATGTCCGCCAATAAAATTTCCCGGCCATCAATCGTTGCTACACCCAAATTCGGATGAAGCGTCGTAAACGGATAATCCGCAATTTTCGGACGAGCCCGCGTCAACGCCGTCAACAACGTAGATTTACCAGCGTTCGGCATACCAACAAAACCAATATCAGCAATTAATTTCAGGCGTAACCACACCCACATTTCTTCCCCTGGTTCCCCAGGATCTGCCCGCTCTGGCGCTTGGTTCGTCGAACTTTTGAACGAATCGTTTCCCCGTCCGCCTAAACCACCACGAGCAGCGACATACCGCTCTCCATCTGCCATCAAATCAGCTAAAACCGTTTCCTTATCATCGGCAACAATTTCCGTACCGACCGGCACCTTAATGATTAAATCATCACCGGAGGCTCCCGTCTTACACCGCCCCATGCCATTCACACCACGAGGCGCTTTAAAGTGCTGCTGATACCGAAAATCAATTAAGGTATTCAGATTCTGAACAGCTTCAAAAACAACATTTCCGCCTTTTCCACCATTACCGCCGTCAGGTCCGCCAAACTCAACAAACTTTTCATGTCGAAATGAACAAGCTCCATTTCCGCCATCACCGGCTTTAATAAAAATTTTAGCTTCATCTAAAAATTTCATAAAACGTTCCTTTAATCCCTTAGCTTCGTAAAACAGCTCCCGTATTCCGGTGTACCAAGTTAATAATCTGAGTAGACAGAGTTTCAATTTCTGCGTCAGTCATGGTTTTTTCCATCGGTTGAATTGTTACCTGAACAGCCAAAGATTTTTTACCTGGTTCTAAATGTTCACCTTCATACACATCAAAAACAGATACATCCGTAATCAAGTTTTTATCCGTATTCAAAATCGTAGCAACAACTTTAGAAGCATCAACATCTTTATCCATAACAAATGCAAAATCACGTGTCAATGGCATAAGTGAAGATAGTTTAATCGGCTTAATTGTTTTTCCTTTAGCTTTAGGCATCGGAACCGCATCCACATAAACTTCAAAAGCGCAAACAGGTGTTTTGATGTCAAAAACTTTTAAAATCGCTGGATGAATCTCACCAAAAACAGCAACAATATTTTTACCGAGCTGAATACTTCCGGAACGCCCCGGATGATACCACTCTGGCGCATTACGGAAAACCTGTAAATTAGCCGGCGCATCAATCGCTGCCAACGCTGCCATTGCATCTGCCTTAGCATCAAATACATCAACCACTCTTGTGTTTTCCAACCAATGCTTTGGTGTCCAGGAACCAGCCCGTACACCACAGGCTACCAATCGTTGCTCCCCTGGCGTCAAAGAGTAAAATTCCGGTCCAACTTCAAACAACTGAACATCCCGAATTCCCCGATCCAAATTCCGTTTAACAGCTGACAACAGATTTGGTACAAGACTTGGTCGCATTTCATCCAAATCGGATGCAATCGGATTAGCTATCCGAATATTTTTGGACCCAAAATATTGAGCCAATCGAGAATCCATAAATGACCATGTCATAGCCTGACACAGGCCACGAGATGCCAATGCCCGTCGAAGAGCAACTTCCCGTCTCTGCGTCGGCATTAACATATGTGTCGGCAATACATCCGCTCGCATCGTATTCGCCGGCAATGTATCCAACCCATAAATCCGGACAATTTCTTCTACCAAATCGGCAGGTTCAAAGATATCATTGAACCGCCACGACGGAACAGAAATCTGATTACCGGAAACACCAAATCCTAATTTTTCCAAAATAGTCCCCATTGTTTCCATAGGAATATCCATACCGGTCAAACGCTTAACCTCATTCCAATCGAAATCAATCGTCCGTTGCCAATTCGGCTCAGAACCAGCAACAACAATCTCAGACGCTTCACCACCGCAAATATCCAAGATTAAACGAGTAGCCTCATTATTGCCGTCCATATTAGATGCCGGATCTACACCTCGTTCATACCGTTGACGAGAATCAGATTCAGCATTTAATTCGCGCCCTGTTTTAGCAATAGATAACGGTTCAAACCAAGCGGCCTCTAAAAACACATTAACCGTGTCGGCACTTACTCCTGTCGGAGCCCCTCCCATCACACCGCCAATACTTTGCGCACCGGCATCATCGGCAATAACAACCTGTCCTTCGGATAACGTATATTCCTTTTCATCCAACGCAGCTAACTTTTCACCAGCCACTGCAGACCGTACAGCCAAATTACCCATCAATTTATCAGCATCAAAGACATGTAATGGACGGCAGGCGCCAATATTCAAATAGTTCGTGATATCAACCAAGGCTGAAATCGGACGCAATCCAACAGACAACATACGTTCCTGCATCCATGCTGGACTTGGTCCATTTTTTACACCACGAATATAACGACCAACAAAGTGCTTACAATTATCATCCGAAATACTGACCTGAACCGGAGAAGAAAATGTTCCTTGAATATGTTCTGGTTTGTTGGAAATAAATTCGCCCATACCAGCAGCAGCCAAATCACGAGCAACCCCTTTAACCCCAAAACAATCCCCCCGATTAGGTGTCACATTCACATCAAAAACAACCTCACAGGTAATTACTTCTGTAATCGGAGTCCCCGCCGGTTTATCTGTTTTTAAATCCATAATGCCCTCATGGTCTGTTCCCAAACCAATTTCATCTTCG
>JAZRBO010000059.1:0-3127 GCA_045635125.1 Alphaproteobacteria bacterium
TCTCCTTTTTATGCATAAAACATCACCAGTCCTTTAAGTTTAGTATTCTTTTTTATTTTTGTCAATATTTTTTTAAATAAAAAATTATCTGTCAAAATCTAATCGTTATTCAAAGAATTATAAAAAATCTTTTCTGAGGAATATTCATCCATTATCTATACTCTATGAAATTCCACCGGCTCACGTCGGTGGTATCATTTTTTTCAAACAAGTTTGTCTCGCCCCCATATTAGACTGGCTTGGATTGTCTGTATCTGCCTGCTCACGCTGAGAGTGTTATGCTCAACCATAAAAAAATCCCCGATCAGATGATCGGGGATTTTTCAACCTTTGTTGTCAGCTGAAATTATTCAATAATTTTAGCAACAACACCAGCACCAACAGTGTGGCCGCCTTCACGGATAGCGAAGCGCAAACCTTCACTCATAGCAACTGGCACAATCAAAGAAACAGTCAATTTGACGTTGTCGCCCGGCATAACCATTTCGACACCTTCTGGCAATTCAATTGTACCCGTAACGTCTGTTGTACGGAAGTAGAATTGCGGACGGTAGTTAGCAAAGAACGGAGTATGACGACCGCCTTCTTCTTTGCTCAACACATAAACTTCGGATTCGAATTTTGTGTGCGGTGTGATTGTTCCCGGAGCAGCCAAAACTTGACCACGTTCGACTTCTTCACGTTTTGTACCACGCAATAAAACACCGATGTTATCGCCAGCTTCACCTTGATCCAACAATTTACGGAACATTTCAATACCCGTACATGTTGTTTTTTGTGTCGGACGCAAACCAACGATTTCGATTTCTTCACCAACTTTGATGACACCGCGTTCAACACGACCTGTCACAACTGTACCACGGCCAGAGATGGAGAACACGTCTTCGATTGGCATCAAGAACGGTTGATCCTTTGGACGTTCCGGTTGTGGAATGTAAGCATCAACAGCATCCATTAAAGCCAAGATAGCATCACGGCCGATTGCCGGATCACCGCCATCTAAAGCAACCTTAGCGGAACCTTTGATAACAGGAATATCATCGCCTGGGAATTGATAGGAGGACAATAAGTCACGAATTTCCATTTCAACCAATTCCAACAATTCTGGATCGTCAACCATGTCCATTTTGTTCATGAACACTGTGATGGCTGGAACGCCGACCTGACGAGCCAACAAGATGTGTTCACGTGTTTGAGGCATTGGACCATCAGCAGCAGAAACAACTAAGATAGCGCCGTCCATCTGAGCAGCACCAGTAATCATGTTCTTAACGTAGTCAGCGTGGCCCGGGCAGTCAACGTGAGCGTAGTGACGTTTGTCTGTTTCGTATTCCACGTGAGATGTTGAAATGGTGATACCGCGAGCGCGTTCTTCCGGAGCTTTATCGATGTTTGCATAATCAACGAAAGCAGCGCCGCCTTTTTCAGCCAAAACTTTTGTGATAGCCGCTGTCAATGTCGTTTTACCATGGTCAACGTGACCGATTGTACCGATATTGCAGTGAGGCTTTGTTCTTTCAAATTTTTCTTTACTCATTTTTCTTTCCTTAACTGATCAGTGTTAAAAAATGAAACCCTTTCGGATTTCGTTGTTGATAACTCGGCTTAAAACCTCTTAAACCGAACATCCCCGACCTGCCGGTCGGAATTTGGAGCGGGTGATGGGAATCGAACCCACGTGATCAGCTTGGAAGGCTGGAGCTCTACCATTGAGCTACACCCGCACACCGTCTTTTGCAAGCTTAAATAAAACCGCAAAACGATGCCTTATCATACACGACCTTTTATCAGTTGTCAAGCAGTTTTCAAAAAAAACAAAAAAGACCTCTTTTATTTTCTTATAGAAATGCTCCAGTTTGGTAAATATAATAAAAAAAACCGCCCAAAAGAGCGGTTTAAAAATATGGTGGAAGGGGAAAGATTCGAACTTTCGTAGACATAAGTCGGCAGATTTACAGTCTGCTGCCATTAACCACTCGGCCACCCTTCCATATCGAAAGTGGTTACAATATGCCTTTTTTTTTACAAAATGTCAAGAACTTTTTTTGTGGTGTGTGAATTTTTATTGAATCCGTCTTGACGACCCAAAAGAAAATACGTATTCTGTTATTGGAATAACAGATTAAAAAGGAAGAAAATGCGGTTTTGTTTTTTGATTTTTTGCTTATTTTTATCAAGCGTTTCTTGGGCTTCTGATTTTAAGTTAATGGTTTTTGGAGATAGTTTGGCGGCCGGATATCGGCTTCCGAAAAAAGAAGCTTTTTATACGCAATTAGAGGAAAGTTTAAAAAACAAGGGGTATCGAGTTGTTGTTGTAAATGCCAGTCGGAGCGGAGAAACAACAGCGGGAGGTGTCAAACGGCAAAAATCGGCGATTGTCCAAAAGCCGGATGCTGTTTTGTTGGAATTGGGGGTTAATGATGCTATTCGAAATAGGTCGATTGATGAAACGCATCGCAATCTTCAAACGCTCATTGAGGCGTTTCAGAAAAATAAAATCCCTGTTTTGTTGATTGGAATGCAGGCGACGCCGAATCGCCCTGTTTCTTATCGGCAACAATTTACAAAAATGTATCAGGAATTGGCTGATCGGTATGATTTGATCTTATATCCCTTCTTTATGGATGGTATTTTTAAAACGGGATTTGGCTCGGTGTTGCCTGTGTCGGATAAGGTATTGGGGGATAATGTTCATCCTAACGCTGACGGTGTTCGAGTGATGGTTGATAACGTCTTGCCAACAGTTGAACGGTTTTTAAGTCGGCAAGGTGTTTATCCCTCTCCATAAAACGAACCTTGAAATAAAATGGTGGGGTTGGTAATAAATCCTTGCATCTGGCGTTAATTTTTGTTATTATTTTCTAAAAAATCAGGTATGAAAGGATCGTCAGAATGAAGAAACAATTAATTACGAGCGCGTTGCCTTATGTGAACGGGTTGCCACACTTGGGGCATTTGGTCGGATGTTTGTTGCCGGCAGATGTGTATGCGCGTTACCAACGCCAGCGTGGGGCTGAAACTCTGTTTATTTGTGGAACAGATGAACATGGCACGCCGTCAGAAGTCGGGGCAACCAAGGAAGGTATGGACGTTGAACCGTACTGCAAAAAATATCATGATTTGCATG
>JAZRBO010000060.1:0-10159 GCA_045635125.1 Alphaproteobacteria bacterium
CCCTCCTTAAATTCCTATTATATTATAAATAAAACTTTTCTATATTTCAATAAAAAAGATAAAGCCTTCTTCTATTAGAGAAGTTTTGGGATGAGGTTTCAATCGGACTGTGTATAAGTGCTTGTTTTATAAAGAAATCATATTTATGAGTCCGATAATTTATAAAATTTAGCCAATTTCGAAAGTGCAATTATCGGACTCGTTATAATGCTTGCAAACAAAAGAAAAAGCCCTCATTTAATTGAGGGCTATAACACATGGTGCCGCTGGCGAGAATCGGACTCGCGACCCCTCCCTTACCAAGGGAGTGCTCTACCACTGAGCCACAGCGGCACGATTGGTATCTTTTACCTGATTTTATTTTGCTTGTCAAGCTTATTTTATATTCTGGTATATATTTTAATCTAAACTAGATTTCTAATTTCAATTTTTATTTGTCAAGATTATAAATCAGTGCTATGCTATAAAAAGAGATAGTAGGAAAGGTTTGCAAATGAGTTTAAAGGATAAATTAAAGTCTATATCCCAAAAAACAGTTCGAGCTGTTGCTTTAACGGCTAGCTTGGGGGCGGGAATTGCTGCCACAGAAGCAAAAGCAGAAACCAGTCAAGAAACGTCAACGGATAATAATGCTCCTATTGTTCATGTGGAAACCAATACTGTCGCACAAGAAAAATCTGAAGAAACTCCGAGATACTTATCTGCTAACTATCCGAGGCACAATAAAAATAGCGTCCCTTTGGATGCAATGCATATGTTGTTTTATTTAGATCTGGCAAAGACCGATCCGGAAACATCTGAAGTAGCAGAAAACTTTACATTTAATGATGTTTTAGATGCTAAAAAATATTGTGATAATTTATCCGTTACACCTCAAGAAATAATTGATCCTAAAAACACACCATACACAGAGTATGAACAAGGAATCATTAATGATGCTGTTGATTATTTATCCAATGGCGTTGATGTAAAAGGTGGTAAAGAAGGAGTTAAAAACAGAATTTATCAAGTTCTAGAGGCCTCTGGTAATCCCAAAATATCGTATACAAAAGATGAAAACTCTTTTACGGCAAATGTATTAGGGCACGAATGTTCTAATTATTCTCCAGGGGGTAGGCGGCATATTTACATCAATAGTGTGAATGATTTTGTAGCTGAAGTTTCTCATGCCTATCGTCATCAAAATAATTTTCTTGGTGAACGAAGTAATTTTGTTATGGATGGACTCAAAGATATTTTGACATTAAATAGTGCCGGGTTTACTAAAAAAGCACAAAATCAGAACTACAAAGAAGTTGGTAGCATGGAATATGATACTCATTCTATCGTTGAACCAGTATTAACTGAGTATATTGTGCAGGTTCCAATAGGGCTATATAGTATATTTCCCAATAATCCTAGTGTTGAAACATTGGCAGAGGCTGCTGCTATGATTGATATATTGCGACATCAGCAAAAGGATTGGAGTGCTGTTTATACATGGAATTCAGAGGGAGATGAGTTGGTTGAACAGGGAATAGAATCTTTACGCAATCGTTTTTTAGCGCCAATGGCTGAAAATGAATTATATATGGCTGAAAAAGCAAAACAAGAAGGGATAAAAGAAACGGAGCCGCTTCTTGAAGGTATTGTTTTAAATGATAATGATGAAAATAATATGAGTCCGCCAAAGTCTCAGAAGATTTCTCCGGCTGTGGCATCTGCAGTTAAAAATAAATATTCAAATGGTTAAATTTTTTTATTAAAGCCTTGACATTTGGTAATGCCTAGTGTATAACTAGCCCTATTGAACTTGGGTGCGTAGCTCAGCGGGAGAGCATTACCTTCACACGGTAGGGGTCACAGGTTCAATCCCTGTCGCACCCACCATATTAAAGCCTTGATTTTTAAAGGCTTTTTATTTTTATCCAATGCAATAAAAAAACGCCACAAAAGACACGAAAAACATAAAAAACCATAAAATTCAACGAACATCTGCGCAAAATGAAATATCAAAAATACTATTGACAAAACGGGGAAAGTAGTGCCATAATTCAATACAAGGGATGTGTTTCTACACGGTAGGGGCGTATAGGTTTAATCCCTGTTTAACCTACCATATTATAAACAGTAGACACCTTCTCGTAAGGTGTTTTTTTTTATAAGGAGTTAAAAATGGATTTTTCATGGCAAGGTTTTTTAGGTTCAGTTGTTGTTTTGTTTTCAATTATTAACACAATTGGGAACTTACCTATTTTTTTAAAGATTCAGGAAGAAGGAAAAACAATTTATCCAGGTAAGGCGGCTCTAATGTCCTTGATTATACTCTTTTCTTTCTTTTATATTGGGGAAGCTTTTTTAAGGCTTTTTGGATTAACGATTTCATCTTTTGCGGTTGCGGGCTCTTTTGTTATTTTTTTAGTTTCCTTAGAAATGTTGTTAGATATTAGTATTTTTAAAAGTCGACAGGATATGAAACAGGATACAACTTTTATGCCTGTTGTTTTTCCCACATTAATCGGAGCAGGTGTTTTTACGACATTACTTAGTTTGCGGGCCCAATATCATGATTTGGAAATATTAAGCGCTGTTTTAGTTAATGTTGCAGCTATTTATTTTGTTTTAAAGCTTTCTTCGGTTTTAGGACGTATCTTGGGGCCAAGCTTTATTTATGCGGTACAAAATTTTTTTGGCATTATTTTAATGTCAATTGCTGTTAAGATTTTTATTAGCAATGTTATGATTTTATCGCATCAATTAGGATCGTAGTCAATATATATTTAAATGAAAACATCCGGAAATTAATCCGGATGTTTCTTTAATTGGCTCCAGCGGTAGGGCTCGAACCTACGACCGATCGGTTAACAGCCGATTGCTCTACCACTGAGCTACGCTGGAACAACGATATACTATTTACACCAAAAAAAATAAAATTGCAATACTTTTTTTCATTTTTTTTTATAAATAGGTCTTTTTTTTGGAGGCCGGTACCGGAATCGAACCAGTATAAAAGGATTTGCAGTCCTCTGCATGAGCCATTCTGCCAACCGGCCTTCTTCGAAAGACATACTCTTTTTACCCATTTTGATTTTAAATGTCAAGAAAAAAAATAAAAATACTTGAAAATTGTTAAAATTTGTCATATTCTATGCCTATTATTACCAGGAAAGGGAATGAATATGTTTAATAAAATCACATGGTTAACTATAGTTTTGTGCTCTGTATCCTCATTTGCTTTTGCGGATACATTATCTGATGTTTTATCGTATACTTATGAAAATAGTTTGTCGATTACGGCAGATCGAACCGGTTTAAAGGCAATTGATGAAAAGGTTGCTCAGGCTAAATCCGGTTACCGTCCCAATGTTATGGCTGAAGGTAATATCGGACGCACTTATAATAAGAATACCTATGACAATAGTTTTTTAGCCTATGATCAGAAAAAATATCTTAATCCTTCAGGTGTTTCCTTGTCGTTTGTTCAGCCTGTTTTTTCGGGATTGAGTACGGTTAATACAGTCGAATCGGCTAAAAGTACGGTTCGTTCTGGTCGTGCAAATTTATTAAATACTGAGCAAGCTATTTTGCTAGATGCTACGGCTGTTTATATGGATGTTATCCGTGATAAAGCTGTATTAGATTTGCAGATTAATAATGAAAAGGTATTGAAAAAACATTTAGAATCATATCGTAAGCGTTTTCGTGCCGGTGATTTAACCCGTACTGATGTGGCTCAGGCTGAAGCGCGCCTTTCGGGTGCAACAGCAAACCGAATCGCTGCAGAAGGAAATTTACAAGTCTCAAAAGCTAACTTTTTGAGTGTTGTTGGTTTGGAACCAAACGATTTAAAAGATGTGAAAGATTTTTCGTTACAACTTCCCCAAACATTAGAAAGCGCCATTCAATCGGCTTTACGGGACAATCCTAAAATAAAAGCTGCTGAATATGCGACGGAGGCTGCCAAAGCTGCTGTTAAGGCTAAAAAAGGCGCGTTATCTCCTAATGTTAATGTAGCAGGAGCTATTGGTCGTCAAAAAGAACAGATTTCAATTAAAGAATCTGATTATTGGCAATTAACGGCGAATTTAACAATTCCTTTGTTTCAGTCCGGACGGGAATATGCCGATATTCGCGAAGCAAAACAAACCGAAAACAAATACCGAATTTTATGGGCAAAAACCTCTCAAGACGTTCGTGCAGAAACAATTTCTGCTTGGGAAAGTTATAAGTCTACACGTGCGCAAATCGAATCGATTAAGTCTCAAATAGAGGCTTCAAAGGTTGCTTTGGCAGGTGTTATTCGGGAAGCTAACGTTGGTTCTCGTACGGTTTTGGATGTTTTAGATGCCGAACAGGAACATTTGGATAATCAGGTTTCTTTGGTTAAAGCTCATCGAGAAGAAATTGTTTCAGCCTTTTCTTTGTTATCTGCCATTGGTCAAATGAATCCTCGTGGTTTAGGATTAAATGTTGAAACATATGATCCTAAGGCGTATTATGAAGATGTGAAAAATAAATGGATTGGCTATTCAGTTGATTAGGAGGTATCATGGATACGGAAATGGAAGAATTAGAGCCGGAAGAATTATCGCCTGAAGAAATTCTGAGTGAAATTCGTCGGATGTTGATGGCAGATATGGCGGGACAGCCATTGCCAGAAGTTCCAACAGAAGAGGTTCAGGAAAAGGTCAAATCTACAGTTTCTGATTATATCCTATTGACACCTGATATGCGTTGTGATCATTTATTTGCGACCTCTTCTGAAAAAGAAATAGCCCATACAAAGGCACGGCAACTATTGCATAAATTATCCCATGTCAATGTAGAGGAGGGGACTAAAAATCAGCATTCTGAAGTCTCAACCGAAGCCATTGTAACAGATTGGCTTAAAACACATCTACCTGATATGTTGAATGAAATTGTATCAAGGGAAATAAATAAAGCGCTTAATAAGTGATGGGATTCTTTTAGAAAGAGATGGCGCGATATAATGTTAAAACTTTAACTGATTTTGCGCCAGCTTTCTTTAAAGCTTTGGCGCATTCCGATATCGTCGTGCCGGTTGTCATCACATCATCTATTAACAAAACAGTTTTTCCAGCCACTTTTGTCGTATGAGTTACTTGAAATGCATTCTTTAAATTTTCTTGTCTTTTTCGACGGCTGAGATGTCCTTGACTTTTTGTGGCTTTAGTCCGTTTTAATAAATTGGGATGATAGGGAATTCCTGTGTGGCGGGATACTTTACGACATAATAATCCCGCTTGGTTGTATTTTCTTTTAATCATTCTGAGCCGATGTAGAGGGACAGCGACAATAATATCTGTTCTCCTGAATAATTCAGGATCGGCAGACATTAAAAATTTACTAAAAAGAGGTGCTAATTCTGTATGATCTCCATGTTTAAAAGCCAAAACCAATTGTTTTGAAAAATCATCATAAATTAATACAGAACGGGCTATATCAAAGCGGGGAGCCTTTTCCATACAAGGACCGCAGATTAGATCGCCAAAAGCGTTATATTCAAATGGTCTTCCACAAATTTTACAGTAGGGTTGTGTTATAAACCTAAGTTGTCCGAAACAGTTTGGGCACAAACAATGGGGTGTGTCGACTTCTTTCCGACAGATGGGGCAAAGCGGTGGATATAAGAGATTAAGACAAAATGTTAAAATAGTTGATAATAAAGACATAGACCTTGAATTTTTCCTTTTTTTATAGTATATCCTATTTGTCCTTTGGGAGGCAAGTAAAAATGACAGATTTTAAATTAGAACGTTCCAACTTACCAACGATTGCATATACTTGGGAAAAAGGGTTTGAGAATCAAGCTATTGTATATTTGCATGGCTGGACGTCTCATCGAAAAAGCATAAAGGGAGATCGGCTTTTATCGACAGCTAAAATGAGTAACTGTCATTATTTATCAATTGATTATACAGGACATGGCGAATCGGGTGGAACATTGGCAGATTTTACTATAGGTCGTGCTTTAAGGGATGTTTTGGATGTTATTAAGGTTACGATTGGTCAGATGCCTCTTTGGATTGTTGGTAGTTCTATTGGAGGATGGTTAGGATTATTACTGGCAGAACGTTTAAAATCTCAGGCTTTGGGTTATATAGGATTAGCGCCGGCATCTGATATTACATACGATATCTGGCATTATATGTTGCCTGATTATGCACGTAATGCTTTAGAAAATGGAGATATTTTAGGACCTAGTCCGGAAACTCAAGGTTTTTGTTTTACGCCTGAATTATTTGCCGATGGGGAAAAACACTTTGTCTTGAATCGTAACTTTGAATTATCAATACCTGTTCGTGTTTTTTGGGGGGATCGTGATAACATGGTTCATCTTAAAAAAATAATGGCATTAAAAGACGCTTTAGTTATTAATGATGCTATTTTTTATATCCTAAAAGGATCAGATCATCATCTGTCTGAAGAACGCGATTTAAACTTAATTCAAAAAACAATTTTAGAACTTATGGGGGGAATTACAAAATGATTACAAAAATGAAAAAGGTAATTACAAAAGACGTACAATCTGAAAATGTAGTTACACAGGATACATCTATTTGGCAAAATGCTTTGCGATTATTTTATTTGTTATGCTTAACAATGGCGGTTGGTTATATTGGGTCGACCTTTACATCACCAGAGGCTTTAAAATGGTATGATACACTTGTTTTATCCGATTTAACTCCTCCTAATAATTGGTTTGGTCCGGTTTGGTCCATCCTATACTTTTTGATGGCAATATCAGCCTTTTTAGTGTGGGGAAAGGCATCGCCTAGACCGTTTGTCATGCAGTTAGCCTTTAATTTGATTTGGCCTTTTGCCTTCTTTTATCTGAAAAGCCCCGTGTTAGCCTTTGTTATTTTAATTGCAATGGTTGTGTTTATTATCAAGACAATTTATTCATTTGGGCGCGCGTCACTGTTATCCGGTTGGTTAATGGTTCCGGTTTTATTGTGGAGTTTGTTCGCCGGTTATTTAAATTTGATTGTGATTGTTTATAACACGCAAATCGGAGCTTGGTTAGGGATTGTATAATCCTTTTAATGTTTTTATTTCAAGGGCATATCCTGATAAATCGTCGTGTGGTGTTTCAAGGTAGAATGGCTTGTCTTTTAAGGCAGGATGATTGATAATTCGAACCAAAGTTTCTAATCCGATTTCGCCTTTTCCAATTTTCTCATGACGATCTTTATGTCCTTGAAATGGCATCATGCTGTCATTTAAATGGATGGCCTTTAATCGATTAAGACCTATTATCTTATCGAAATCATCTATTACTTTATCCAATTGGTTGACAATATCGTATCCTGCTGAAAATAGGTGACATGTATCCCAACACACACCTAGTTTATCAGCTAAACGAGTATTGTCTATAATGGTTTTAAGCTCGGTAAAGTTAGAGCCTATTTCGCTTCCTTTTCCAGACATTGTTTCTAGTAAAACAATTGTTGTTTGTTGGGGGAATAAGACTTTATTTAAAATAGACACAATGTGTTTGATACCCGTATCAACACCTTGTCCGACATGGCTTCCGGGATGGAAATTATACATATTATTCGGTATAGATTCCATCCTTTTCAAATCATCAGCAAAAACAATTTCGGCAAATTCACGTGTTGTCGGATTTTCAGCGGCCGGATTGAGTGTGTAGGGGGCATGTGCCAGAATTTGGTGAATATGGTGTTCCCGGGCGTATGTTTGGAAAAGAGATATATCTTTTAAGTCCAAATCCTTGGCCTGGCTACCACGGGGGTTGCGTGTGAAAAATTGAAAAGTATTTCCGTTAATTTTTATGGTTTCTTGTGCCATATGCAAAAATCCTTTGCTGGCAGATAGGTGACAACCGATATTTAACATGATTCCTCCTGAGGCCAAATATTGTTTTCAATGCATTGTTCTTTCACAATTTTGTTTTCGTTCCCCTGTATTCTTTCTATGCGACAAGCTCGTATACATTCCCATTCTGTGACCGGATACATTTTATCCCAAGTCTGCATAAGTTGTCGTTGCGATGCACTCATTCGATAGCGAGGATACGTTGTTTCAAAATAACGGTAGGTACGGGCAATAACGCCTCGGGCATGAGGGGGCGGTTCCGCTTTTTTATCCTTAATTTTCATTTGGCAGCTACCAAAAGAGGAGGGGGTGTCATTTTGAAATTGTGTAAAATTATAATTGAGTCTTGTTGCATTTACGGATCCAATAGCAGGATATAAATTATACATATCGGATTGCATGTACCGATATTCCTGGTTGACTTTTTCGGCACATTTTCGTCCTTTAAAAGAAGTGCCGTTAGTATTGTAACAGTCTGAAGCGCCTTCACGCCATTCGGTGAATGTACGACCAAAATTTTCGGCAGGGACAACATGTTCCCATTCAATTCGATTGGAACGGGCAGAATGTTTTGAGGTATCAAATCCGTCTGGTATGGCTACCATTTTTTCTGCATTAAATTCAGCATTACAATAAAGGGTAAAACGATGATCATAATAGACTTGATTTTCTAATAGCTTTTTGGAACGGTTAAAGGAGTCGTTAAAGCGATTGCCTTCAGCAGTTAGGGCAGGGTCTGCTAATACAAAAAGCGAACCAACAAAGATAATGGCATAAAAATAAAAGTAGTATTTTTTAACGGATAATTTTATCATAACATGACTATATCTGAATTTATATAAAAATACAAGAAAATGATCGGAAAAAAAGGATAAAATAAAAAGCACCCGTATTCGGGTGCTTTAAATGGCGGAGAGGGTGAGATTCGAACTCACGGTGGGGGTAACCCCACGCCGGTTTTCAAGACCGGAGCCTTAAACCACTCGACCACCTCTCCATATGCTCAATCGGTTTAGATACAACAAAATGATGTATCGTTTCGGCTTTTCTATTTTTACAAAAAAAAATGAAAAAATCAAGTGATTTTTTTAAAAAAATGAGATATGATAATAACGAAAGAAAGGTGTTTTTATGAAAAATAGTTTAAAATCATTGTGTTATTCTTTATTTTTTTGTGTTTTAACTTCTGCCATATCGGTGTCGGCTAATCCGGATTTTGAGGCTTGGAAACGGGAATTTTATCAAGACGCGTTGAAAAAGGGGGTTTCTCAATCTGTTTTAGACAACCATGTTCCCCAGATGCAGTTGTTGGAACGAGTTGTTCGTTTGGATACGCAAAAGCCGGAGTATGTCTCTAATTTTTTTGATTATACAAAGACTCGTCTGACTGAAAAACGAATCGCAAAAGGGAAAGAAATGGCGAAAAAATACAAGACGTGGTTAAAGCGCGTTGCGGATAAGTATGGTGTTCCGGCTGAGTATCTTTTGGCTTTTTGGGGATTGGAAACCAATTATGGCAGTTATATGGGAAAGGTAGATATGTTGGATTCTTTGGCAACATTGGCTTATCATCCCAGACGGAGAAAATTCTTTACAAATGAATTGATTGCCTACTTAAAAATGGTTGAGGAAGAACCAAGTGTTGCTCCTAAATTGGGATCTTGGGATGGTGGATTCGGGAATTTTCAATTCATGCCGACGACATTTCGGGCCTATGCTGTAGATGGAGATAACAACGGTAGGCGAGATATTGTACGTAATATCCCAGATGCATTTTCGTCTGCGGCCTCTTATTTATCTCAGATGGGATGGAAAAAAGATGAGCCTTGGGGCAGGGAAGTTGTTTTACCGAAAAACATTGATATGCAAGATGTTCATCAAAATGATATTAGAACCGTATCAGAATGGCGTAAAATGGGCATAAAACCTAAGCACATTCCCCATTTCACGCAATCTGAATCTGACATAAAGGCAAAATTACGTATGCCTATGGGAGTGTCGGGACCTGTTTTCTTGACTTATCCGAATTATAATCTTATTTTACGATGGAATAAACATGAATTGTACGCTTTGACGGTTGGTATATTAGCCGATGTGTTAAGTGGACGTTCACCTGTCTTAGAAAGACCGAAAGATTTTAAACCGATAAAAACAGCGTTAGTTATTGATATGCAGAAAAAGTTATCCGAGAAAGGTTTTTATGACGGAAAATGTGATGGGCGGGTAGGACCTAAAACACGCCACGCCATTCGACATTATCAAATTAAAAACAATTTATTAACAGACGGTTATCCGAGTGATGTTTTGTTTGAAAGTTTAG
>JAZRBO010000061.1:0-9633 GCA_045635125.1 Alphaproteobacteria bacterium
ATTTGTACCATCAGTTTTCGCTGCTCGTCAATTTGTTAGCCATGGCCATGTTTTGGTTAATGGTAAAAGAGTTAATATCCCATCCTACTTAGTAAAAGTCGGTGATGAAATCGAAGTACGCACTAAAGCTAAGGAAATGGCAATGGTTATTGAAGCTGCTGCCTCCACAGAACGTGAAATTCCAGATTATATGGAAGTAGATGCAAAGGCATTTAAAGGTAAATTTATCCGCGTTCCTAAATTGGCGGATATTCCATATGCAACGCAAATGGAGCCGAATTTGGTTATCGAATTCTACTCTCGTTAATCGGGAATATGATTCAAAAAAAGCAAGCCAGTCGGCTTGCTTTTTTGTTTTATATTAATTTTTTTTGTGAGTGCTCTATAGAATTTTATTGATATTATTTGGGGGTTGATAAAAAGAAAGAGACCTTTTTGTTTTATTTTTTTTGGAGGGCAGCGATAGCTTTAATTACCTTTTAGATAGGCTTTTTCAGGATAAAATAGCTATACTTGTGAAGAAAAAGAAGATTTGTTAGTCATCCTAAAAATTTAGTGGTATATTATTCGCAAATGATGTTTCTATTATTTATTTGATTTTTTAAAATCAATGCTTTGAATAAAAAGGGCATAAATATAGAAAAAAGTAAAGAGGCGTTAAAAAGAAGGATGAGAGATGCTTCAGTCATTACAAGTTTACGCTTTTGATATGATATGTTTGTTCGCAATTTTAATTTTGTTATAGGGGTAATGACTATCTGTACATAAATAACGAATAGTATATTTAGACATAATCGCGTTTTGCGATTCGCTTATAAGGCCAAATATCAATGGTTGTGCTTACTTCAAAATTAATAACTTTATTCCTGTTTCTGTCCGCAGCAAGCCAAATGTAGACTCTATTTCTCTTTTTTTAACAAAGGAATATAATTCATCCATCTCCAAAATTTCTATCTGGGATAATTTCTTCGGAAATTCTGTAGCTTCCAGTTTTGCTTTTAAAATTTTGGCGTAATGTTTTATCCAATAAGTAATCAAAGGATTTGGAACATCTTCCAGGTGCTCAATGACTTTTATTCCCATCTTCTCTAAATACAATTTTAAGCATTTTAATCGCTTTTCCATGCTATATTTATACCTGACATCATTTTCTCGGCTCATTTTATGGCGTTTTTTACATTTCCATCGTTGTTTTTCTAAAACAATTCCATCTTATTACTAATAGTTTACACTCACAATGTCTACATTTCATTTTTAACCGGATCCTTTCTTCTGTTTTCTACGCTTTAATATACTTTTTTCTAAATGTCTATATTAATTTAGCCACAGAAAAAATATTGACAAAGTTTTGGAATCGTGATAGAATATGATCTGTAAAAAAATGAAAATAAATGTGAAAAATTTAATTGTTGTAGAGTTTGGGGAACGGTAAAAGTATTAAAAATCTATGCGTGCCCACTTTAAAATATGACAAGTAAAAAGTAGCGGTAGCAGAAAGCGCTGTCTAATTGACGGTGTTTTTCATAAGAGAGGAAAGAAGGTATGGACAAAGTTAAGTTGTCATTTGAAAAAGATGGCCGAGTTTTATTGATCCAAGATAATCAGGAATATGATTTAAACCATTTACCGGATGGATTTGTGATTCGAGGGAATATTAATATATCTGAGAGAGGGTTACAAAGTTTACCTGATTTATCAAAGGTGATCATTGAGGGGAATTTTGATTGCTCACATAATAATTTAACAAGTTTAGAAGGCGCACCGAAAGAAGTTGGTGGGAATTTTTGGTGTTCTTATAATAAATTAACAAGTTTAGAGGGCGTTTCTAAAAAGGTTGGTAAAGGCTTTTGGTGTTTTTATAATAATTTAAAGAGTTTGAAAGGTGCCCCTCAAGAAGTTGATGGATTTTTTTGGTGTTCTCATAACGAGCTAACAAATTTAGAGGGCGCTCCACGAAAGGTTAAGGATTTGAATTGTTCTTATAACAATTTAACAAACTTAGAAGGGGCGCCAGAAGAGGTTGAAGGAGACTTTGATTGCTCATATAACAATTTAATAAATTTAAAGGGTGTATCACAGAGAATTGGTGGAGATTTTAATTGTTGTTGTAATAAATTAACAAGTTTAGCGGGAACTCCACAAATGATTAAAGGACGCTTTGATTGCTCACATAATGGATTAATAAGTTTAGAGGGAGCTCCACAAGAGGTCGGGGGATGTTTTGATTGCTCGCATAACAATTTTACAAGTTTAGAAGGATCTCCACAAAAGGTTGAAAGTTTTAATTGTTCTTATAATAATTTAACAAGTTTAGAGGGAGCTCCACAAGAGGTCGAAGGATGCTTTAATTGTTCCTGCAGCAGATTAAAAAGTTTAAAAGGTGCGCCCCAAAAGGTTGGGGGATGGTTCGATTGTTCTTATAACAGGTTAACAAGTTTAGTGGGAGGGGTGAAAGAGGTTGGCACATCTTTTTGTTGTTCTCATAACTGGTTGGAGAGTTTAGAAGGGGCGCCAATTTCGATGATAATTGAGGCAACTTGTAATTCATTATCAACGGAAGATAAATTGAAATTGTTGTCTCCAGCAATGAATAAAAGTATTGATATGGGAAAGAAAGTCTCTGATTCAGAGACGGTTCTAGAATATTCATGTACGAAAGTGGTGGAGGCTAGACCTGTATTTAAGCCTAGGAATGATGGACGTGGTTCGCGCGAATAAAGGTGGATAGATGGTTTAAAACTGGCCGATTTGGGCCAGTTTTAATTTCATATTAATGGTTTTTATGAAGAATAATATTTTATTAAATTATTAGAGCGAGATATTCTCCTTTTAGGAGTAATTGTTTCGGTTCGCAAAAATAGAAAAAATTATCTGATTTTTTTAAGTTTTTCGTCGTATTTGTTGTATTATTTGTTATCGTTATTCTTCATTCGTTTGCGCATTTGTTCGTAGGCTTAATTTGATAGAAAAAACTATATTTAATTAGGTTATTTGTATTTTATGTAAAAAATCTTGCATTTTATGTAAAATACAGATATTCTTTTGATATGACAACAGATCCAAAAAATTTACCCTCAAATGCTTTGCTCTGCCCGCTTGACTGCCCTTTTTTAGTATTGCGGACATTTTTACCGAATACATTACCTTTTTATTGTCAAAAATTTAATCTTTATCTAGGAATCACTCCACAAAAGAAAATTCGTCGCTGTTCGGCGTGCCGCGGGGTGGGAAGGGTTGTTCGTCCTCTGGGATTGAGTTTAATTGAATCTTATGTTGGTTCTAATTTGCCTGTTCGTGAAACACAAGAGGCTTTTGTTCAGTTAAATAGCGACTTTCAACGAATGTTTGTTGATATTGTTTCAAAAACTGGCTATCAAATTATTTTGACACACCCCTCAAAAGGAAAGCCTCATTTATCTGACGATATTTTAAAAGCTTGGATGACACTGCGGGATAAAGAAGAGGCTCCATCTTTCCAAAAGTTTAAGGATCTTTTGGAAGGTGATGATATGCCTTTTATTCGGGGAGAGACGAAAACACTTTTGATGAATTTATTTCAAGTTTTGGATGCGTCTGAACAGGAAATGTTAAAAAATATTTTACAAAATCCAAAGCAAGTTGAATCATTCTTAGAACAATTTGAACATCAGCCTCAGGATAATGATCTCTTAAAAAATATGCGTTCATTATTGTATGATTATGATCGGGAACGTGAAGAAATGGAACGTCAGCGTCAACAACAACGTCAACAGGAAGAAATGATGTTGCGTTTAGTTCGATCCAACTATTTAAATAGAGGAAGTGGTAGATGAAACAAAAGCTTATATTGTGGGATTGGGATAATACTTTGGTTGATAGTATGCCGGCAGTACGGGCAGCTCTTATTGATGTTGTTGATTGGGCGGGATTGCCTCCTGTGACACAACAAGATATTATCGATGTGATGGGAACACATCGAGGACGTTTTTGGCAAGAAAATTTTCCCAATCGTATGGATGAAGCACTTGCTTATTATTTATCTCGTTATGGTTTTCATGCAGATAAATTAGAGTTGTTTCCGGAAACAGTTCATGTGTTGGAATGGGTTCGATCCCAAGGTATTCCCCAATGGGTTGTCAGTAATAAGAATAAAAAGTTTTTACTACCAGAAAGCGAACGATTTGGACTAAATCTTTATTTTGATAAAGTTATTGGAACGGATGAGCGAAAAATCGCTAAACCGAGCCAGGCTTTTGCGGATGAAATTTTTGCAGATGGAAAGCCGGATTCTATTTTGATGATAGGGGATGGCGAATCGGATATGCAATTTGCTAAACGGATAGGTGCATTTGGCTTGTTTGTCCGAAAAGGGAATGATTCTGTTCCTTTTTCATACGATGTTCGGGTTTCTGATTTATCTGAGGTTTGGTCATTTTTAAAGCAAAATTATTAAGGGTATAATGTAATGCGTACACATTGGGGATCACGATTAGGGTTTATCTTGGCGACAGCCGGTTCTGCTATTGGGTTGGGTAATATTTGGCGTTTTCCTTATCTGGCGGGTCAATATGGCGGTGGTGTGTTTTTAATTTTTTATCTTATCTCCGTCATAGGACTTGGGTATTTTTTATTATTATCCAAGTTAGCTTTTGGACGAACAGCACAAACAAATCTAATAGATGGTTTTAAAGTTGTTGCTGAACAAAATGGTAAAAAAGCTTCTTCTGTTTGGGGTACTTTAGGTGGCTGGCTTGCTTTTTTAAACGCTTTTTTGGTTAGCAGTGTTTATCTGGTTGTGATTGGTTGGACAGCTAGCTATGTTGTTGAAGGAGGAAGTCTTTGGTTGGGTTTATCTGATCAGGCGATAGATGCGTCTCTTTTTGATCGTTTAACAGGTTCCTTTGGAAAGCAATTATTTTGGGGGATTTTTTGTTGTGTTATTTCGGCTTTTGTTTTGATTAAAGGCGTTAAAAAAGGAATTGAAAAGACCTCTCTTTTGCTCATGCCCATTTTGTTTGTTTTACTATTGTTTATGCTCGTTTGGATGATGTTTTTACCTGGGGCAGGAGAGGGTGTCTCTTTCTTTTTAACACCGGATTGGTCAAAGGCTGGTTTTACGTCGACTGGTTTTGATATTTCTATTTTTGCAGATGTCATGTTGGCAGCTTTAGGACAGGCTTTGTATTCTCTGTCATTAGGGATAGGGGTTATTTTTACATATGGTTCTTATTTAGCACACCATACGGATTTAAAAGGGGCTGCTAAATGGATAGCCGGCTTAGACACCTTGGTTGCTCTTTTGGCAGGACTGATTGTTTTGCCGGCTGTTTTTGCGTTTGGATTGGAGCCGGGGCAGGGGCCGAGTCTCAGTTTTGTCAGTTTGCCACTCATTTTTTCTCAAATGTTAGGTGGTCGATTTTTGATGTTTTTATTTTTCGTTCTGTTATTTTTGGCGGCACTAACTTCTTTAATTTCAATTTACGAAGCATCCGTTAGTATGATGATAGATAAATTTCATATTTCTCGTATTCGGGCCACGGTTGTGGCGGCGCTTATTAATTTAGTTGGCATGATTATGTTGTTAGCATCATTTACGAATTTGGTGCCGATACGCATATTGGGGCAGGATTTATTTACAATGACGGATAAAGCAACAACCTCCTATACAATGCCACTGGTAACTTTGATTTGTTGCTTGTTTATCGGCTGGAAAGCTTCGACTGTTATCATCAAAAATATTGGTCATGGGAGCCATGTGCATTCATCACATTTGTTTAAACGCTATTTGCGTTTTACATTGCGAATAACGGCACCGGTTGTTTTGATTACTTTATTTATACTAGGTCTTTTCTAGTTTGAAATGAGCGATAATTTTATCGACGATTTCATCTGGCGTCCGATAGGTTGAATCAATGACATAGTCAAAATTTTCATCGTTGTCGATGTCGACATGGTATATTTTTTTGAATCTGTTAACTTCTGATTGACGGCGGGCAATGAGGGCGGTTACGGCATCTGCTGGTTTTGTGTAGGTGCTTTCACCGGTTCTTACCTTGTCATTAAAAATACGTTCTCCGGCGATCTGTGTATCGACATTCAGTTTTATTTTTATTGAGCTGGGAACAAAAAAGAAAGCTAAACGGGAATCAATAACAAAGCTTTTGTTGGGAACGGATTCGAAGCGTTGAAAAACACTGTCAATTTCTTCATCAATGGAAGGATCTGTTTCGGCTAATTGATTTAGTTCAAGAGTTGTTATTCCTCGTTTGTTGGCAATTTCTCGTTGTGCATTTCCCGTGGAATAGTATTCATATCCTAGGCGTTTTGCTAATAATTGGGCAACAGTTGATTTTCCACTACCGAGCATTCCTGAAATAGTTATGATTTTAAAAGCCATTTATTTTCTCCTTTTTAAGGTAAGAATACCTGAAACACCATTTAAAATCAAGCTTTCTTTTGGGGAAAATATCCCCCCCCTTCTTTTGTTGTGAAAGAAGGGGGGATTTGAAAAATAATTAGAATAATAAATAGTCTTTATTTTTCACATATAAACCACAGGCCGTTATTGAAACTATCCCAGCCTCCGCTTTGCCAGGTGGTTGAACGACCTCTGTCCCACCCGCTTCCGAACACTGCGCCATCAGCCCAGAATCGGAGATCGCTCCATCCTGCAGCAAAGCCGACTGCAAAACGCAATCCATTTCTAAAATATTCCTCTCGTGATACTAGGTTTGCTCCTTGAGCGCGACACCAGCTTTGAGCACCAATCCAATAATCAGAATTTAGAGGTATATAGTATTTATCTAAAAGTTCATGTAGTCTCTCTCTGACTTGTGCACCATTCGTCATCACACCAAAAGCATTTTTTTCATCAGCACTTAATGAACCTTCATATCCTGAATATGTTAAAAGTTTGTTATATTCTGCCCATAGCGCCTCATCACTCATAGAATCAATAGAAAATGATTGAATTTTTTTACAGGTTGCGGTCACTTTAGACACACTTGAACCATCATATTTAGTATAATATCCTGTTGGACATGAATTATTACACTGATCTATACCTTCTCCTAATTGATTAAATGTACCTTTAAGGTTGTGAATTTCATTTACACAAGGAACACATTCACCATTTCGCCATGTGAAGGTTTCTGGACATTTACATGAAAGCGCATCATTTTCTACAATAGGTGTACTTCCTTCTGGACAGGAAGAACAGGCACAGTTATTAATCCAAAAACCGTTAGGACAAGTACACTGACCGCCGGAGCATACCTCATTGTCACCACATTGTGAATCATCAGAGCAAGAACGTGTTTCACATTGTCCGCATATTTTAGATTCTATCAAACACATATTACCATTTGCATTGTTGTTACAATCAAGGTTATCTAAACATTCTACACATTTTCCCGTTTGTTTGTCACAGATATTACCATTTGGTTGTCCATTACAATCTGAATCATATTTACAGAGGCGACAAGTGTTGTTAGAGGTATTACAAATTTCTCCTTTAGCATTATTGCTGCAATCTCCATTCGCTAAACATTCAACGCATCGCCCCTGTGTTTCTAAACAAACAGGTTTATCTGGAAAAAAGAAACAATCATTATTAGTTGCACATTTTTCACAAGCCCCCGTTTCTGTATTACAAACAGGATAATAAGAAAATCTTGAACAATCATTATTAGTTGTACATTTTTCACAAGCCCCCGTTTCTGTATTACAAACAGGTAATGGCCAACTGCAGTCATTATTGCTTTGGCAAATAAACATCACTGTTTCTTCGGGTTGCCAATCGACACTATCACTAGAGTCGCTGGTGTCACTAAAATCGCTAAAATCACTGGAGTCGCTAGAATAATCCCACGCTTCTTCTTTTAAATCCCAGTGAAAATAAAAAGCCATTTTATTTTCTTTTATAGGACAATCAACACCATTGCCCGTGTCTGGACGCCCATTAACATATAATGCCATTGGAAGATACCATTCGGCATTTACAATATTTTGACACACTCGCTTAGGAACGTTCGTTAACTCAATTCGAAAATATGGTTGTTTCTCAATTAAATTAACAGATATTGGATATCCCATATCTGTTGTATTTTTAAATTCTGTTTGGGATAACTCTTTGTTACCAACAAGAGATTGTTGCGAATATATCAAAGACCGCTTATTCATTTCGTTAATGGTTGATGTTGCACGATACTTATCCATCGCATAACGGTATCCCAGCACACCGCCGGAAGTTAAAACACCGACTATTGCCAACACACCAATTACTTCAAGCATACTGCGGCCGCTTTCATTGCGTTTTACCATATTTGTTTTAGAATACATCACATTTCTCCTCTTTTCATGACCAAACGATTCACAATTCATTTATTCACACTTTTAAAACAGCTTTTATTATTTAGTTTCAAATCATTATTCGTAAAAACACAACATAACAAAAAGCTTCCTTTTTAGTATGTTTTTTTATATCACAAGAAAAAAATTAAAGCAAGAGAAAAGTATATCCAGAACGGTTGGGGGGGGATGAGAATCCTTTGCCTTTTTGCATACCCTAAAAGATGCTTGATTTTTTTACCTAAAAAAGGTATAATACCTCTTACTTGAATGGAAAGGGGCTGGCATGCAAAACGTCATTAAAATCAAAGGGGCGCGTGAACATAACCTTAAAAATATAGATGTAGATATTCCCCGTGATAAGTTGGTCGTTATTACGGGATTATCTGGTTCTGGTAAATCATCTTTGGCGTTTGATACTATTTATGCCGAAGGTCAACGACGTTATGTAGAAAGCTTATCAGCCTATGCCCGTCAATTTTTAGATTTAATGAAAAAACCAGATGCGGATTTAATTGAGGGATTGTCTCCGGCAATTTCCATAGAGCAAAAAACAACATCTAAAAATCCTCGATCAACGGTTGGTACTGTAACGGAGATATATGACTATATGCGTTTGTTATGGGCCAGAATTGGTGTTCCGTATTCACCTGCGACAGGTCTACCAATTGAAGCGCAAACAGTTTCTCAAATGGTAGATGCTATCATTGATATGCCTGTTGGATCAAAGTTGATGATATTAGCTCCTGTTATTCGTTCCAGGAAAGGTGAGTATCGTAAAGAGATTCAGGAATGGCAAAAAAAAGGCTTTACCCGTATTAAGATTGACGGTGTTTTGTATGAAATTGAAAATACACCTCAACTGGATAAAAATAAAAAACATGATCTTTCAGTTGTTGTTGATCGTATTGTTGTTCGAGAAGGGTTGTCTGACAGATTGTCACAATCCATTGAAAAGGCATTAGATTTATCCGATGGGTTAGTGGTTGTTGAAAATGTTGAAACACATGAAGAGCGCACTTTTTCTTCTAAGTTTGCTTGTCCTGTTTCTGGTTTTACTATTACGGATTTAGAGCCTCGTTTATTTTCTTTTAATAATCCGCAAGGAGCTTGTCCCGCTTGTTCGGGTTTAGGGTTTCGCCAATACATTGATCCGGATTTAGTGATCCCCGATACATCTAAAAGCATAAATAAGGGCGCCATTGCGCCTTGGAGTCATGGTGATGACATGTTTCAGTGGTATGCGGCAGCTTTGCGTGGTATGCAACGGGTTTTAAAGGATTTAGATTTGGATACACCTTGGCG
>JAZRBO010000062.1:0-7550 GCA_045635125.1 Alphaproteobacteria bacterium
TTTCCATTATTATGCCAATATACAATTGTGCAGATTTTGTATCTAAAACACTAGATTCATTGTTGGCACAAACACATCAGGATATTGATATCATCTGTGTTAATGATGGTTCAACTGATTGTTCGGAGGAGGTTGTTAACAGATATGTAACACAGGATAAGAGAGTTCGACTTGTAACGCAGGCCAACGGCGGACCCGGTAAAGCACGAAACACAGGTTTGGATATGGCTAAAGGGCCTTATATTATGTTTTGTGATTCAGATGATTGGTATGAGCCAGATATGTGTGCTAAAATGTTAGAAGCCTTAGAAATATCCAAGTCAGATGTTGTGATGTGTCAAACCTTTTTTGAATTTGAATCCGATGATTATAAACGGACTATCGGTGTTAAAAGAGGGGTTGAAGAGTCCTATTTTAACCCGCCTCGATTTTCTGAGGATTTAAATCAAAGTCGTTTTTCTGTCAATTGTTTATTGTGGAATAAAATTTGGCGTAAAGATATTATTGATAGATACCGTATTCGTTTTCCAGATGGTTGTTATCATGAAGATGATGCTTTTTGGTATCTGTATGCTTTTTGTGCTAAACGTATTTATTACCTCCGTGAAAAATTATATCACTATTTTATTCGCACAGGGTCTATTATGGATGACTATGCGCATTTAAAAATGAAAAATAGGTTTGATCGAATTCTGATTTCTCATTTCGTGTTTGATTTTTTAAAGGAGCATCATTTGCTCCAAAAATATTCGGCAGATATTTGTCGGGTGTTTTATCTGCAAGTAAAATCAAGCTGTCGTTTTTTAACACAGGATGAAATTACGGAGCAGTTGGAAGAAGTCAATCATCGTTTAATATCTGATTTGGGACCTGACTATTTTTTGGGATATTATCGTCAGAATTTATTTTTACCGTTAAAGCGTAAGAATTTGTTATCTATTTTGGTGGAATTTATTTGGTATGGTTTTTGTTGGTGTTTGGTTTCATCTCGGCGTCGTCCCAAATATAGCCAGAGATTGTTGAAAAGTATGTTTCATTTATCTCGTTTAAGAAGGAGAAAAATAGCATGATTTATTTAAATTGTGAAGTTAAAAGTGGTTTAGGTGAAGATACGTTTTGGACTTGGTTCGATCGTGAATTTCCAGGCTGTTCATTTGAAGAACCAACTGTATTAAATGATGACGATATTTTAATTCGGTATTCGACACTTGGTTTTTTACCTGTTGTTGGGAAGCAAGTGGCTTATTGTCTAGAGTTATATCCGCAAATGGGATATTTTTTCGGCCTTAATCAATGGGATAATGTTTTGCAAAAAGTGTATCAAACAGCACGATATGCAACCTATCGTGTTGTTGCAACAGAAGCGTCGGTAAAGGATTATCAACACTTGGGTAGTGTGGATGTGATTCCAATCGGTGTTAATACTGATTTGTATCGACCAATGTTTCAAAAGAAGGAACTACGCCAAAAATATAATTTACCGCTGAATAAAGAAATTGGAATCTGGATAGGGACTTGTCATCCGATGAAAGGATATGATTTGTTGCTTCGATATGCCTCAGAACATCCTAATATTCATTGGATTATTGTTTGGAAGTGGGACAAAGAGGCTTTGCCGATGCAAGGGGCTTCAAATTTTATTCAAATTCCCCAACAACAAATTGCTGAGCTAATTAATTGTTCGGATTTCTTTTTATCAACAAATAAGTTAAGTTCTTATTTTATGGCAGAGTGGGAAGCTATGGCTTGTGATATACCGTTTCGTATTATTGAAACCACACCACGAGAGTTTTTTCCGTCTGCTCATCCTCGTCAAGATGTTATTCGGTACGGTTGGGATCGCACTTCTGTTAAAAAACAATGGGAACGTTTTTTATCTGAAAGAGGGGTATCATGGTAAAAGTATCTATTATTTGTCTTATTTATCGTTCAACAAAGTTGGCAGATTGGGTTTGGGACAGTATTCAAAAATATACGCCGATGGTACGTCGCGGAGAGGCTGAATTTATTTTTGTTGCTAACGACCCGACAGATGATTTGTTGTCTCATTTGCAACGAAAAAAGTATCCGTTTGTTGTTCATCGGAATGACAAAATATCAGAACAGGATTTATTTAAAAAAGGATATGCAGGTCCGGAATATATCAGTCGTGTTTACAAAGGATACAATCAAGGTATTTTAAACGCTAAAGGGGAGAGAATCGTCTTAATAAATAGTGATAATTATTTTTCGGATGATTGGTTGGAAAATCTTTTAAAATATTCGACATTTAAAAATATAGTTTGTTCACAAATCGTGGAACCAGGGCATGAAAAACATCATTTTTTTCCAACAGCTTTACGGGCAGATTTCGGACGGACTCCGGATACTTTTCGCGCAGATGATTTTGTGGCTTATGCGTTGCAACATAAAAAAACGGGATTAAAAGAAGGTGGAGCCTATATGCCATGTTTGATGTGGCGAGAGTTAGCGTATTATGTTGGTCTGTATCCTGAAGGAAATTTAGCCGGTTTGGATTTTAACGATGTGATTCGATATGGAGATGAAGCTTTTTATGATAAAATGGCCCGTCTTGGTGTTCGTCATGTAACAGCCTTGGACAGTCTTGTTTATCATTTAAAAGAAGGTGAAAAAGATGAGGTAGAAACAGATAAAAGAAATTATAAGAAAAATCTTGAAATTCAATCTTTACCTAAATATTCATCTCTGCCAACTGTTTCATTAAAAGAGCCCGATGTCCTTTTGATGCCGGACTCATTGTATCCTTTTTCAACGCCTGTTGAACAGATGGCTTCTCCCCAAAAATCAAATAAATGGCAGTATCGTTTGGCTTTGTTAGGAATTAAATTAATCCCAATCGCTAAGTATCGTCGGCGGTACAGAAAACAAATTAAGTCAAAAATGTAAAGGAGAGAATACATTATGGAATATCATCATTCAACATTGCTTATTACCGGTGGGACGGGGTCGTTTGGAAATAAAATGGTTCGCTATTTTTTAAAGAATACGGATATCAAAGAGATACGGGTTTTTTCTCGTGATGAAGAAAAACAGGATCGGATGCGTACTGAATTAAAAGATGATCGTGTAAAATATTTTATCGGAGATATTCGAAATTATGATTCAATTGATTATGCTCTTAAAGGCGTTGATTATATCTTTCACGCGGCAGCTTTAAAGCAGGTTCCGTCTTGTGAATTTTGGCCAATGGAGGCTGTTCGAACCAATATTATCGGTGCCGATAACGTTATGACAGCAGCTATTAAAAACCATGTCAAAAATATTGTTGTGTTGTCAACAGATAAAGCTGTTGCTCCGATTAATGCGATGGGCATGACTAAAGCAATGATGGAAAAATTGATGGTATCTAAGGCTCGTTGTACGAACCCAAATGATACGGTTTTATGTGCAACACGTTATGGTAATGTAATGGCTTCCCGAGGTTCTGTCATTCCTTTGTTCATTAAACAGTGTAAAGCGGGCAAGTCGCTAACAATCACTAATCCTGATATGACTCGTTTTTTAATGAGTTTAGAGGAATCGGTTCGCTTGGTCCTGTTTGCTTTTAATCACGCGCAATCAGGCGATATCTTTGTACAAAAGGCACCAGCAGCGACAATTTTAGATTTAGCAGAAGCTGTGCGGGAAATTTTTAACCCAAAAGTTGATATTCAAATTATTGGAACTCGCCATGGAGAAAAAGCCCATGAAACACTGGTTGGTTTTGAAGAAATGCAAAAAGCAATCGATATGGAAGGCTTTTTTAGAATACCAATGGATAGTCGTGATTTAAACTATGAAAAATATATGCGTGAGGGAACTAAAACAAGCGATAAGAAAGAATATACTTCTTTTAATACAGAACGGTTAGATAAGCAAGGTGTTATCAATCGACTATTATCTTTGGATTATGTACAACAGGAATTAAAACAGGTGGTTTAATATGAAAGTGGCAATTTTGGGTACTCATGGAATGTTGGGAAGTATGGTATATAAAGTGTTTCAGAAGAGCGGATATACCATTGTTGGGTTAGATAGGGAGCAAATTGACGCCCAAACAGCAAGTATCGATGATTGGGTGAAAGCCATTGCAGGATGTCATTATATCGTTAACTGTATTGGGATTATTAAGCCCTATATTCATGATGATAATATGACAGAAGTAAAGCGCGCCTTAGAAGTTAATTCATTATTTCCCATTAAGTTGGATTTGGCCGCAGAGAAGGTTCAGGCTAGAGTACTTCAAATTGCAACGGATTGTGTGTATGATGGACAAAAGGGATTGTATGTTGAAACCGATAAACATAACGCTACTGATGTATATGGTAAGACAAAAAGTTTAGGCGAAGTTATTAGTCCTCGTTTCCTTAACTTGCGCTGTTCTATTATCGGTCCGGAAAAGCAAAATATGTATTCATTTATGGAGTGGTTCTTGACACAACCTGAAGGGGCTAGTGTTTTCGGATATCAAAATCATTTTTGGAATGGTATAACCACTCTTGCATTCGCAAAAATATGTTTGGGATTGATCCAAAATAATTCATTTGAATCCGGTTGTTATCATGTTGTTCCGGCCGATATGATGAAAAAAGCAGATATGTTACGTGTTTTTGCGGCTGCTTTTAATCGATATGATATTCGTATATTCGATGTGGATGCCCCCCATCGAATAGATCGCACGTTGGCAACTTTGTATCCTAATATGAATCAAAAGTTATGGCAAATGGGTGGATATAAAATCATACCCACTATTACCGATATGATTTATGAATTAACAATATAAGAGATAATGCATGATTTCTCCAAAAATTTCTATTGTATTACCAACATATAATGGGGCCGATTTTTTAGCACAGGCAATAGACAGTATTTTAAATCAGACGATGTCCGATTTTGAATTGATTATTGTAGATGATGCTTCAACAGATAAAACGCCTGAGATTATTTCAGATTATATTCGGCGTGATAACCGCATTCATTCTATCAGAAATCCCTATAATCAACATATTGCCACTTCTTTAAATAACGGTTTTAAGGTTGCTAAAGGAAAATATCTGACATGGACAAGTGATGATAACCTGTACCGTCCGAGAGCATTGGCAGTATTGTCTGATTATCTTGATGAACATCCTGAGGTAGATCTTGTTTATTCAGATTGGACAAAATTTAATGTTGTCAGCGGGATAGAGGAAAGGATGCATTTTGACGTAACGCCGAAAGATATCCTAGAAAATTGTATTGTGGGACCTTCTTTTATGTATCGGTCACAGGCTGCTCAAAAAGTCGGTGCGTATGATTCAATGTATCCATTGGTGCAGGACTATGATTATTGGTTACGTTTTTATTTAGAGGCTTCATTTGCTACTCTTCCAGAAGATTTATATATTTATCGTCTTCATCCCAATTGTTTGACAGAACAGAAAAAACAACAGCTTTGGCATGATACTAATATTATTTGGGATAGATATATTCCCGTATATATTGATCGTTTTCCAGAACTGCTTCCACAATTTGCTTGGCGATATCATCAACTTATGTATAAGCAGTGTCCATCACAAAAAACATTAGAACCAATTAAACAGGATATTGGTGTTCGAGCAACATATCGTTTTTTAAGGGAACAGTATAAAATGCTTTCTGATACGATATTTTTAAAACATATGGGAACATTGGGGATTCGTTACCGCATTAAAGCTATACAATTAAAATTAAGGAGTAAATAGAATGAAGGTTATGACTATTTTAGGAACTCGTCCAGAAATTATAAAACTTTCCCCTACCTTAAAAGAATTAGACCGCTATACAAATCATATTATAGTTCATACGGGACAAAATTTTGATTATGAGTTGAATGAGATTTTCTTTCATGATTTAGAACTTAGAAAGCCGAACTACTTTTTAAATGCGGCAGCTGAAACACCTATGAAAACAATTGCACAAATTATTGTTCGTTCGGATGAATTAATGGCTCGTGAAAAGCCAGATGCTTTACTATTGTATGGTGATACCAATTCATGTTTGTCTGTTATGGCAGCCAAACGACATAAAATACCCGTTTTTCATATGGAAGCCGGTAATCGTTGCTTTGATGAACGTGTCCCAGAGGAATTAAATCGTAAAATTGTGGATCATTTATCTGATATTAATATGGTTCTAACAGAACAGGCCCGTCATTATTTGGAAAGAGAGGGGATTCCATCAGATAGGATTGTAAAAGTCGGTTCTTCTATGCGTGAAGTTTTTAAAAATGGTTGGGATAAAATAGTTTCTTCTTCTATTTTAAACCAGTTACATTTGTCCCCCAAACAGTATTTTGTGGTTAGCTCTCACCGTGAGGAGGTTGTCGATGTCTCTGATAATTTAAGGGATTTAATTTGCTCCTTAAATGCGTTGGCCAAAAAATATGATATACCGATTATTTTTTCAACTCATCCTCGGACACAAAAAAGATTAGAAGGCATTTCGGATATTCATCCAGATTCACGAATTGTATTTTCAAAACCATTTGGCTTTTTTGATTATATAGCTTTACAACAAAATGCTCTTTGCGTCTTGTCAGATAGTGGTACGATTACAGAGGAAAGCTCTTTACTTGGTTTCCCCGCGGTTACATTACGGAATGCTCATGAACGTCCGGAAGGAAATGATGCTGGTACATTGATTATGTGCGGGTATCGGCCGAGCTCAGTTTTGTTAGCAGTTCAAGTTGTTATTGATCAGTTTCGACACCATCCTGATAAGCGAGTTATCTCCGATTATGAGGTTGAACGTGTTTCTGAAAAAGTGGTTCGTCTTATTCTTGGGTATACGAATTATATTAATGAAAAAGTTTGGTTTAAGACAGCTTTGAATGATAACAACTCCTCTGAGTCTAAATAAGTTTTATTGAAATAAATATCATTTTATGGTATATTCAATTATAAATGGGAATGGTTTTAGCATAAGCTATTCCTGAAAAATATTTTTTAGAGGAATTGAAAAATGACCAGAAAATTAGTAACCGTAACCGCCGGTGTTATTGAGTATCAGGGTAAAATTTTAATTGCAAAACGTCGACAAGATAAATCATTGGGGGGATTGTGGGAGTTTCCCGGTGGTAAAATTGAAGATGGTGAAACGTGCTCACAGACATTGAAACGGGAAATTAAGGAAGAATTTGATATCTGTATTCAAGTTGGTGATTATTTAATGGAACATACTTACGCTTATCCTGATTTTGATTTAAAAATGTATGTTTATCGGGCTTCTTGGAACGGTGAGGGGAAAATACATATTTGCGATCATGATGATTATCGATTTGTTTCTATTTCAGAAATGAAAGATTTTACATTTGCTGGTGCGGATTATCCTGTTATTGATTTTTTAACGCTATAGTATAAAAATTACTTAAATAAATATCTTTTTTTTATAAGTTCTAAATCTTATAACGTTTTAGGACAGTGGTATTTTAAAAATTATTTTTCAATAATTATTTTTTATGATATACTAAAAAAATATGGTTAAGGAGAAAATATTATGGCAGAAAAGAGTGTATTTGAACAAATAAAGAA
>JAZRBO010000063.1:0-5271 GCA_045635125.1 Alphaproteobacteria bacterium
AGAAGTTTCAGTTTCAGAACGCGTTGTTTCGGTCGTTTCTGGCTCAACTGTCGGTGTTTCTGTTGCTGTTGTCTCAGCTGTTTCAACCGCTGGTGCCTCGACCTCTGGCGCCGGTGTTGGTGTCGCCACCGTCATTTCCGACTCAACCGTCGGTGTCTCTGTTGCCATCGTCTCAGTCGTTTCAACTGCTGCCGCCTCAACTTCTGGAGCCGGTGTTGTTGTCGCCATTGTCGTTTCTGGCTCAACTGTCGGTGTTTCTGTTGCTACCGTCTCAGTCATTTCAACCGCTGGTGCCTCAACTTCTGGAGCCGGTGTTGGTGTCGCCATTGTTGTTTCTGGCTCAACTGTCGGTGTTTCTGTTGCTACCGTCTCAGTCATTTCACCCGCCGGTGCCTCGACCTCTGGAGCTGGCGTTTTCGTTGCCATTTCTGTTTCTGCTTGCATTGATATCTGCGCGGCCACTGGCGCTTGCGTCATTGTAGCAGTTTGCTCCATTGTCTGCGCTGCCGCCTGCACATGTGTTACCGACGGCTCAGTCTGTTTAGCATTCGTTTCAACCACTGGAGAAGAACGCCCTGCCCCCAACCCTAAAGAGAGTGCCCCAGTAATCACTGCCCACAAAGCAACTTTTTTCAACACAGGGTAACGATTTAAAGCGGTCCCTGTCAAACTTAACCAGTTCCGACGAGTTGGCGCCTTTGGCAGAGTCAATCTATTAGCGCGAGTATTTTCTACCAACTTAGGCAAAGCTTCCCGCTTGGCCATCTTTTGATTTGCACGCTGTTGACGTTTAATATAAATTTTCCGTTTAGGAATAGTAACACGAATTTTACGAGTAGAAACATTTGGTTCCTTACCAGCTAACTCCTGTTCTTCTCCCTGATAGTTCACCATTAACTGCTTTACCGTTTTACCCCTAAAAGCTTCATTAAATTCTTTTTTATCAACAGGCATATCGGCCGGACGTCCTAAAAAGGCGTTGTACATACGCAAATATTCTGGATTTGCATATGCTTTCGTAATACCTATATATTGACGTTTACCATTTATTTTAGGTTGCAACGTTTTAATTAAGTTTCCAAAATTTTGGTTGTATCTATAAATAAAATCAGCTGAATTTAAGATGCCTCCCTCAGGGCCATTCAAAACTCGAGAGAGTTGAGCGACAATATCATTTCGGCGTTGATAAGTCTCAATAGCGCCATTCATATATCTTTCTTTCTTCGCCGCCTTTGCAAACATCTCTAGTCGAGACATTTGTTTTTGGGCATTTTGGCGTGTTCGTCGAGCAATTTTAACCGCTGTTTCTTTTCTTTGTCCTAGTGTTTTGGGCAAATGCAGTTCTCTTCCAACTTCCAACAAAGATACACCTTTCGCTTTACCCAAAGTTGCGAAAGGACGAGTTTTTTTAGCACCTGTTTTTGTACGAGCAGAGGCTGTTTTTGGGGTTTTAGGCTTAGTCCGTGTCGGTGTAGAAGCTATTTTTTCCTGTTCCTTTTGCACAGGAGTCGATTCCGGCAGTGGCATTCCAGATGTAAAATCTGGAACAGGCATTTTTTCTATTTTCTGCGTCGGTTCGGGCGGTAATGGAGCCTTATTCGGATCAAAGGTCATTGAAAAACTTTCCACATTTGGAGTTTGAACCGTCATAGTATAATTAAAAGGACGCGCCGAAGCATTCAAATTTGACGTTTCAGGAGTCCCTAAGGTTGTCTCTGCCTGCTTTTCATATGTAACATCTTCAACAACAACGGGACCACCATTCCTATTTTTTCTAAAAATTTTCTTTCCGCCGTGTTTCATGGCCTGTGCTTGGCGCTGTGCTTCACGAATCCGCTTTCTCATTTTTCTCTTTGCTGTTGTCATGGCATACCTCCGTCACTCAATTACATTTAACAAGCATTATACTTCCAGTATAACACGTTTTGGTTGTCTGTCAAACAATAAAACAATTTTAAAAGCCTCTTAAACGGTAATATTTACCTTATTATAACACCGCATTCACTTTTTTCTTGTTTTTTATGTAAAATTTAAGTATAAAAGCATCATCCAAATCAATATCTAAAAAAAGGAGTTGTTATGTTAAAATTATTATCTTTTTTAGGAACACTGGGACTTACCTCTCGTGCATTAGCTAATCCTGCCTGTGTTGTGTGTACAGTCGCTATCGGGGCTTCTTTATCCATTGCCCGAAAATTAGGCGTCGATGATTGCGTTGTTGGAGTATGGGCCGGCGCTATGTTAGCCATTATCGGTTATTGGGCCATTCGTTGGTTTGATAAAAAGAACTGGCGCTTCTACGGACGAGACAGAATATTAATGCTGTTATCCATTGCCTCAATTGGTTTTATGTATATGGGGGAATTGAACTATAATCCATCCGTTATTGGTGTTCTATATATCGATTCATTTTTGTTCGCAACAATTTTAGGCGCTCTTACATTCATCATTGGAATGAATTTTTATGAATGGATGAAGGCTCGAAATGGTGGACATGCTCATTTCCCATTTGAAAAAGTCGTTGTTCCTGTTTCAGCTGTTTTAATTCTCAGCCTTGTTTTCAACTATTTTCCTATCTGCAACTGCCACACCGCTGTTGCTGGTTAAGAACTATACATCAAAAGATAGCGGCTCTCTCTGCTATCTTTTTTTTAACGTCAAAAAAATATCATAAAAAAAAGGGTTGTTTTTATCCTTATTTCGTGTATAATTCATCATCTTTTTTTATAAAAAACAAAGGAAAAAAATATGAAAACAGCATTTGTATTCCCTGGACAAGGCTCCCAAAGCATCGGAATGGGGCAAGATTTATATAACAACTCATCGGCTGCCCGCCTTGTTTTTGAAGAGGTTGACGACGCCCTCAATGAAAAACTGAGTCACCTCATGTTTTCTGGCGACGCCGCTGAATTAACTAAAACAGAAAATGCACAACCCGCCATTATGGCAGTCGGCATGGCTGCCGTTCGTGCCCTAGAAGCAGAAATGGGACATTCTTTGACAGACGTCGCATCCTGCACCGCTGGCCATTCTTTAGGAGAATATACAGCCCTTTGTGCCGCGGGCGCATTGTCAATTGCCGACACAGCTCGTTTGTTGCGTGCCCGAGGCCAAGCCATGGCTGAAGCTGCAGCTAAAGCACCGGGCGCAATGGCGGCTGTATTAGGCTTATCCATGGAACAGGTTCACGATATTGTTGCCCAATCATCTGATAATGAATCACAAGTTGTCGTTGCCAACGACAATTGTCCGGGTCAAGTAGTTATCAGCGGACACATGACAGCTCTCGACAAAGCTATTACCGCAGCAACGGCAGCTGGAGCCAAGCGTGCCTTAAAATTACAAGTTGCCGGCGCTTTTCACAGTCCCTATATGCAAGAAGCAGCCGATAAAATGCAAGCTATTCTAGCCAACTTATCCATTCAAAAAACGCGCATACCAGTCGTTGCCAACGTGACAGCAGATTTTGTAACAGAACCAGACGAGATCAAACGCCGCTTGGTTGAACAAGTCACCGGTTCTGTTCGTTGGACCGAATCAACTGCTTTTATGACAAACTTTGGTATCGACACATTTATTGAATGCGGAAACGGAAAGGTTATTGCCGGCCTTGTCAAACGGATGGCTCCAACTGCAACAATCTTATCAGTCGGAGATACAACCTCTGTTTCATCGGCTCTGGAATTATTTAAGTAGTTCTTAAAAAATGAAAACACCCTGCTAAACAACAGGGTGTTTTTTTGACTCACACGTTATTCCTAGAAATAATAGCGCGCGGACAATTTGATATCATGTGAACGCATATCTTGTTTACCACGTCCTGTAAACGATTCGTTACCTTTCACACGAGCCTGCCCTAAATCAGAGAAACGATATCCCAAATCTAAAGACCAACATTCATTGATATCATAGTCAACCCCGGCACCAACTTGCCATGCGAAGTTTGTTTTTGTTCTGCCTTTAGCATTTTCAATACTATCTGTTTTATTCCAAGAAATACCAATACCACCCATAGCATAAACATCAAACATGTGATGAATCGGATAGGAAGCATACATATTGAACAAGACTGGTATTGACCATACGTCTGCTTTTTTAGCGCCTTCTTCTCTAAAATTGACTTTACCCCATCCCCGATAGGAAACCGTCATATCCGTTCTTAAAAATTCATTAATATGATAACCGGTTCCCAACCCTAAAATAGCCGCGTCATCATTACTACTTGTTCCGATAGAATATCCGGCTTCACCAACAACGTACGGACCACGAAGTGGTTCTGCAGCAGAAACGGTTGTGGCACACGCCATCAAACCGACAACGGCCAAAGTTGATAACAAATACTTCTTCATGTGATTCTCCTTTCTTAAAAATATCATTTGAAGCATTAAAAACTTTGGGGTGCAAAACACCGGTTGTCCAGCATAAAAATGCTTTTTTGATAAAATAAATATAAGTGTATGTATTTTAGCCTAACAGAGTATGTTTTTCTGCTTTTTACCTAAAAGAAAAACTTGTATTTTATTTTTTTTTGCGTTAATCTATCCTTATGTTATTACTGAAAGGAATTTTTAGATATGAGACACGATAATATTATTCGAAATATTGTTAATTCAAATGAAGAATTTTTATGGCATGTTACCGGATCCATCGCAGATATAAAGTATAATCCCATATATTGGATTTTAACTATTGTAACAATCGGCCTTTTTGCAATCGCTTTGCATTATAAGAGAACTTTTTACTCCTATGTTTTAACGAATCAGCGACTGATCATCATTAGCGGTATTTTTAGCATCAGTGTTGACGAAATTGAGCTATTCCGTGTGGTCGATAGTGCGACAGATCAATCTTTAGTTGATGTATGGGCCAACATTGGCAATATTGCTATTAACTCCACAGATAAAACAGGATCTGTTTATATGAGAAAAATTCCCAATCCACATGCGGTACGGGATATCCTGCGCCAGCAATACACCTTGGCTCGTCAAAAGAAAGGAACGGTTGTTCTCGAAAGTTTGGCCGGATAATAAAAAAATATCCACAAACGCCGTTCATACGGCGTTTTTTTCTTGCATTCAGAAAAATACTTTTGTATGCTGATTCTGTATTATATTTAAACGAAAGGAATATATATGAAAAAAGTCATTTTAAGATCCGTAGCCGCTGTTGCTTTTGCTATGATAGCAACAACAGCTGGTGCCGTAGACAGCACCGGTTGCGGTTTGGGTAGCATGGTTTGGCGGGGTCATAAAGGGATTGTTCCTCAAATTT
>JAZRBO010000064.1:0-3608 GCA_045635125.1 Alphaproteobacteria bacterium
AAACAGCAAAATGTTATTTTAATGGTTGGGTTACAGGGATCCGGTAAAACAACGTCAACGGCTAAGTTGGCTAAACGCCTTCAAAAAGACGGGAAAAAAGTATTAGCCGCCAGTTTGGATACGTATCGGCCGGCAGCTCAGGAGCAATTGACTGAGTTAGGACGGGTGAATGGGTTTGATGTTTTGCCTATTGTTGCTGGGCAAAAGCCTTTGGAAATTGCGAAACGGGCTTTGGCGGCTGCAGAGGAATCTCTGGTCGATGTTTTAATTTTGGATACAGCCGGTCGGTTACACATTGATGATGAGATGATGGCTGAAGCCTCTGCTGTTCGGGATTTGACTAAGCCATCTGAAATTTTGTTAGCTGTGGATGCTTTGACAGGACAGGATGCTGTTCAAATGGCAGCAGCTTTTCGGGATAAAGTCGGTGTAACAGGATTGATTTTAACCCGAATTGATGGTGATTCCCGAGGCGGGGCTGCTTTATCCGTTCGTTCGGTGACGGGTGTGCCTGTTCAATACTTGGGCGTCGGAGAAAAAGCCGATGCATTAGAAGTGTTTGATGCTAAGCGCATTGCTGGTCGTATTTTAGGGATGGGCGATGTTGTTGGGTTGGTCGAAACAGCAATAGAAAAAGTTAATCAGGATGAAGCTCAACGTGTTGCCGAACGCATGATGAGCGGACGTTTTGACTTGAATGATTTACTCTCCCAAATGCAACAAATGAATCGCATGGGAGATATTAAAGGAATTATGAAAATGATTCCAGGGTTATCTAAGTTTAGTGCACAAATTGATGCAGCTAATATTGATAACAAACTTATTAAGCGACAGGAAGCCATTATTCTGTCGATGACGCCGTATGAGCGTAAAAATCCGGATGTCTTAAAGGCTAGTCGTAAGCAACGGATTGCAAATGGGGCGGGTGTTTCTGTAAATGATGTGAATCGTTTATTGAAACAGTATGAACAAATGGCAGATGTCATGAAGAAATTCAAAAAAATGGGACCTCTTGGTATGTTGTCTTTGATGAAAAAGATGGGCAATATGACAGGGGGCGCTAACCCGTTTATGAATGGCGGGGGATTTCCTCCGTTTTAACCTAGAAACTGAACAAGAAAGGAAAAATAAAAATGTCAGTTCGTATTCGTTTAGCTCGGGGCGGTGCCAAAAAGCGTCCGTTCCACAAAATCGTTGTCGCAGACAAACGGTCTCCACGGGATGGACGGTTTATTGAAGCTATCGGCTTTTATAATCCGTTGTTGCCGAAAGACCACGCAGATGCTTTGCGTGTGGATGTTGAAGCGGCTAAAAAATGGATGGCTAATGGTGCAGAAGTAACCGATCGGGTTCAAAAATTATTTGCTTTGGTTGGTTTGTGTGAAAAACCGGCTATCCGTGAAACGCCGAAAAAATCCGCTCCGAAAGCAAAAGCTCAAGAACGTATGAGAGAAGAAGCTGAACGCGCTGCTGCCGCTGAGGAAGCTAAGCGCGCTGAAGAAGAAGCTGCTAAGGCTGCTGCAGAACAAGCTTCGGCAGAAACTCCGGCTGAATAGTAAAGGAAGCCTGATATGTCCCAAAAGGTCTGTGTCGGTCAAATTGTCAATGTCCATGGCATTAAAGGCATGGTAAAGGTGCGTCCTTATCTGTCTAATCCGATGGATATTGGGCACTTGGGGCCGTTGACAGATACTGACGGACGTCGTTCTTTTGATATAAAGGCTGTTAGTCGCAAAGGTGATTTTGTGTTGGCTTCCGTTAAAGGAGTGCAGGATAGAAATCAAGCTGAGATGTTAAAAGGTATTTCATTGTATGTGGATCGGAAACAGCTCCCACGCCAAGAATCAGGTGAGTTTTACTATTGTGACCTGATTGGAATGCGGGTGTTGGAAGATGGTCATGTTTATGGAACAGTGGAAGCCGTTCAAAACTTTGGGGCCGGTGATATTTTAGATGTCAAAACTAAGCAAGGTAGAATTTTTTCTTTTGATTTTTCAAAAGCAACTTTTCCCCGTGTGGATGTGGAGGCTCGTGAAATGGATATCATTTTGCCAGATGGCATGACGGAGGTGGCGCATGAAGATTAATATCTTGACGCTCTATCCCGATATGTTTCCAGGGTGTTTGGGCTATTCGTTGGCTGGTAAAGCATTGGCCGACGGAAAATGGTCCTTAAATGTTGTTAACATCCGTGACTTTGCAACAGATCATTACAAGTCGGTTGACGATACGCCTTTTGGCGGTGGCGCCGGTATGGTGATGAAGCCTGAGGTTTTGGATGCAGCTTTAACAGCGGTCTATAAAAAAGGACCTTTATATTATTTGTCGCCAAGAGGTACCGTTTTTAATCAAACAACGGCTGAAGCTTGGACAACAGAGGAAGAAATGACGTTTTTATGTGGTCGATTCGAAGGGATTGATGAACGGATTTTAGAAAAATGGCCGTTTCAGGAAATCAGTATCGGAGATTGCGTTTTGTCAGGTGGGGAACCAGCTTTGCAGGTTATGTTAGATGCTATGATTCGATTGTTGCCGGCGGTAATGGGAAATAGGGAATCTATGACAGAGGAAAGCTTTGCAAATGGATTGCTCGAATATCCGCAATACACAAAACCGCAGGTGTGGCAGGGACGGGCTGTACCAGATGTATTGGTATCCGGTCATCATGCTAACATTCAAAAGTGGCGTTTGGCTCAAGCCGAAGAATTAACCAAAACAAGAAGACCAGACTTGTGGGAAAAATATCTGGCTCAAAAAAACTAAGAAAGGAATAAACTATGGATATCATTCAAGAATTGGAAAACGAACAAATCGCCAAAATGGATAAGAAAATCCCGGAATTCAAAGCCGGTGATACCGTTAAGGTTATGTACAAAATCGTTGAAGATAAAGGCCGTGAACGGTTGCAAGCCTATGAAGGTGTTTGTATCGCTCGTTCTAACAATGGCGTCAACTCTTCTTTCACAGTACGTAAAATTTCCTTCGGCGAAGGTGTGGAACGTGTGTTCCCATTGTACTCTCCGAATGTAGCCGCTATTGAAGTGGTTCGTCGTGGTAAGGTTCGTCGTAGTAAATTATACTACTTGCGTTCCTTGTTCGGTAAAAAAGCCCGTATTACAGAAGAAAAAGAATAATCTTTTGAACGGGAATAACCGTTGGCGCCTTTGGCAGGGGTCCGCAAAGGGCGATGTCAGGGTCGGCTTTTTTTATGGGAAATTTGATTTTTTCTATATTTTTCCGATTGACAAAGTGTTGGAAATATGGTTTATTTATGGCATGAAAAAAGTCAAAAAAATGTATGTAAAGACAGTAGGTAATTGTACGGAAATAAAGGACTTCTATACATACGGCATGTATGAGACATATTGCCGAGCAAGAAAAACGATGCGTCATGGGAATATAATGCATCGGTTTATGTAAATTGATAACCAAACCGGAAGGCAAACAAAATGAAAAATATGACAATGAAACACAATGAAACTGGTCGCAGTATGGTTGAAATATTAGGTGTTTTGGCGATCATGGGGGTTTTGTCTTTGACAGCGGTTATAGGAATTACCTATATTTTTCGGAAACAAGCCGAGGTACAAACGGCCGATTTGATTCAT
>JAZRBO010000065.1:0-14283 GCA_045635125.1 Alphaproteobacteria bacterium
CCATCCAATTTAGGAGCTTGTTCAACCTTAGCAATATCAGCTAAATCAGCCTTAGCCCGTTCCAAAACAGCGGCACCTAAATCCACATAGGACATTTCACGCCCCCGAAAACGCAAATTGAACTTAACTTTATCTCCACCTTCCAAAAAGCGACGAGCAGCTTTTAATTTAACGCCGTAATCATTATCCCCGATATTTGGTGTTAATTTAATTTCCTTGATATCAACAACTTTTTGATTTTTACGAGCCTCTGCTTTTCGTTTTTGCATCTCATAGCGGTATTTTCCGGCTTCTAATATTTTACATACCGGAAACTCCCCTGGCGCAATTTCCACCAAATCAAGCCCTTGATCAGCTGCTTTACGCAAAGCATCTCTTGTTGAAATAATCCCAAAATTTTCTCCGGTCGCCAAAATCAAGCGAATCTGCGGATTTGTAATTTGCTCATTCATCCGGAAATCATTTTTTCCCGTTGATGAGCCTTGAATATTCGGTTTAATATGAACCTCCATAGAAAAAAATTAACATCGTTTTATAATTTACACATTTTTTACAAGACAATCAAGTTTTTTTTTGCTATACCTATTTTTATGAAAATATTTTTAATTGCTTTTTTGTTTTTAATTAGCTCGATTCAACCGCTTCAGGCGCTATCACTGGATCGTATCATAGATGATTTTAAATATGCTATTACAGACACTTCATCTGGCACGTCAGAAACACAATCTCTTCCTTTTGGAGAGGTACGCCTGTTATCTTGCGCCTCTGGCATACGTGATACTCACACACTTGTGACAGGGCTTCAATTTGTGCTGAAAGAAGGATGGAAGCTTCACCACCCATCAATTCAGGCTTTTGCCGAAAATGCCAATACCACCTTACTCACACCACTCAAACAAAGCGCACAAAAAGATATTTGGACAGACAATTATACCAACACTGTTTTTTTTCCCATAATTTTGTCTTTTTCTGAGGCGCCCAAAAATTCGACCAACCTTTCCGTTATAGCAACCGCTATCGCTTGTTCTGAAATCGGACTCTGCCGACGAGAAACAATCGTCCAAACCCTACCTTTACCAATTGAGCACAATCATACAACAGCCTACTGCTCCTATATTCAAAATAATCTATATTCAACAGCTATTCCAGCCGATATCAAAGGGATTACGGGAATAGCCGCCCGTCTAAACGATACCGAATGGCACGCAACTATCTCTTTTCCTAAGGCTCCTAACAATATCCTTGCCCAAACCGTTGACGGAACATCCGACATTAACCGTATTCTATTGGGACGTGAAGCCCGTTTGACTTTCCCCATAAAAAACTCTTTCCCTAACCCTGGCGACACAATAACTCTTTTTTTAAAAACGCCGACATATTTTTACCGTCTAAATTTACCTGTCTCCGACGCCCCTGTTACCCAACCGAAAAAAACGTTTCCCTGGTTTTCAGCTCTTTTGGGTGGATTCTTTCTGTTTTTACTAAGCCCTCTTTGGCCTTTATGGTTGACAAACACCAGTAAAACAGTTGCCCAATCCCGACAAAAAACTTGGGAACAAATAATGAAATTAACACCTGCGATTATCGTAACGATTATCACCACAACAACAGGATTACTTGATTTTTGCCAAAGCTTTCAAATATTTAATATTCTTACGCTGATAGGCCTTTTCTTTTTCTTAATTCGTCCGACACCATCTTTTGCTCTTGCCGTTATGGGACTCATTCTACTTCCTAAACCGTTTTTGCAAGATGCTGTTTTTTACAATACACCAACCGTTGTCTTTGTTTGGATTTTAGGAACAATAGGGGCCCTTTTACCATTTTGGTTTAAAGCCCGTTCTGGTTTTAAAATGCTGACATTTTTCCATATTGTCACAACATCAACAGCACCTGTTTATGCCGTTTTAAAACGCCTGCCATTTATTATATTAGGATTGTACCTATCCCTTATTCTCTTTCTGAATATACAAAATCAGCCACCCCTCTTCACACAGGACACACCGACAGCACAACCAACCCTTGTTAGTATTACAAAACCGATCTGTTGGTCTTGCGCTTGGGATAGAAATATTATCTTAAATACAGGAACGGTACAAAAGATGCTTTCAAATAACAATATCCGATTAACGTCTCTACCCTACGATTCGACAATTGTTGCACAAATAGCACCAGACCTACCACAAAGAACAGCACCAGCTTATGTATTGCTCTTACCAAATGGCCGACGCTTCGTGTTACCTGAATCATTAACGATTCATAAGTTGTATCGTTTTTTAGAGTCTTCGTTAAAATAATAATTTATTTTTAAGAAGCTGAATTTTCTTTATATTTATCCCGTTCGGCAACTGCCAAGGCATCTGCCCGCTCATTTTCGGGATGCCCGGCATGACCTTTCACCCAGATCCAATAGACCTCATGACGCTCTAACAATAAAGCCAACTCCTGCCATAGTTCAACATTCAGAACAGGTTTTTTATCGGCTCGTCGCCATCCGTTAGCCTGCCATCCAACCAACCATTTTGTTACACCATCCATAACATACTTACTGTCGGTACAAATCTGAACGATGCAAGGCTCCTTCAATTGACGCAATCCCATGATAACAGCCGTTATTTCCATTCGGTTATTTGTTGTTTCCGTGGCGCCGCCGGACAATTCTTTTTCTCGTCCACGATACCTCAAAATACATCCCCATCCCCCAGGCCCTGGGTTTCCGGAGCACGCACCATCTGTAAACATCTCAACCTGTTTCATGGTTTACTTTTCTCCATTGGTTACTTAATATTTAACAGGGCGAATAACCATTCGCCCTGTTTTTTTACCTTAGACTTCACCAAGTTTTTTATCTAACAATTGATTGGCTAACGCCGGATTCACTTTTCCTTGACTGGCTTTCATAATCTGACCGACAAACCATCCTTTTAATTTGTCTTTACCAGCCTTAATTTCAGCAACTTTATCCATATTCGCTGCCAAAATATCGGCGATCAAAGCCTCAATTGCGCCTGTATCAGAAACCTGCTTCAACCCTTTTTCTTCTACAATAACGGCTGGAGCTTTTCCTGTCTGCGTCATGATTTCAAAAACTTCTTTGGCAATTTTACCGGAAATCGTTCCGTCTTGAATTAGACCGACTAAAGCGCCTAAATCTTCCGGCTTAATCGGACTTTCCGAGACAGAGAGCGCATTTTTATTCAGATAACCGAACAAATCCCCCATCACCCAGTTTGCCACTTTTTTAGCATCTTGTCCTTTAATCGCCGTTTCAAAATAAGCTGACGTTTCCACATCCATTGTCAAAACATGAGCATCATAAGGTGTCAATCCCAATTCTTCCACATAACGTTTCTTTTTCGCTTCCGGTAATTCGGGTAAATTTTGACGGATATTTTCAATATACTCATCCGTTAAAATCACAGGCAATAAATCGGGATCTGGGAAATAGCGGTAATCATTTGCGTTTTCTTTACTGCGCATTGGCCGTGTTTCAAGATTGACTGAGTCAAACAAACGGGTTTCTTGTTTACACATCCCACCATTTTCATAGATATCAATCTGGCGATTAGCTTCAATTTCAATGGCCTGCATCACAAAACGAACAGAGTTCACATTTTTGACTTCTGTTCTGGGGCGCAAATCCGTTTCCCCGACTTTACGAACGGACACGTTCACATCGCAACGCATAGATCCTTCATCCATATTCCCGTCACAAGTCCCCAAAGCCCGAACAATCGCCCGCAAATTCCGCAGATATTCCCCTGCTTCTGCCGGAGAATGCATGTCCGGTTTAGATACGATCTCCATCAAGCCGACGCCACTGCGGTTTAAGTCAATTAAACTTTTCCCTGGAACCATGTCATGGATGGACTTACCGGCATCCTGTTCCAAATGCAACCGTTCCACACCTATTTTACGAGTTCCTTCATCAGTTGTCACTTCAATAAAGCCCTCCCCAACAATTGGGTAGTACAACTGAGAAATCTGATACCCTTGCGGCAAATCGGCATAGAAATAATTTTTCCGGTCAAAGCGTGAATATTTATTAATTTGGGCATTCAAACCAAATCCTGTTTTCACACATTGCTCAATACATTTTTCATTTACTTTCGGAAGCATCCCCGGGAATGCTGCATCAATAAATGATACTTGTGTATTTTGTTCGGCACCGAATTTAGCAGATGCCCCTGAAAAGACCTTTGATTCGGACAAGATTTCACAGTGAACTTCTAATCCGATAACTAACTCCCAATCCCCTGTTTTTCCTTGAATTGTATACATCTGCTTATCCTTTCACCCGTTTTGGCATTAAATCAAATCCGGCTTGTTTTTCCAACACATCGGCAATTTGTAAAACTGTACTTTCATCAAAATGTTTACCGATAATCTGTAAACCGATAGGCAATCCGGTATCCGACAACCCAATCGGCAACGATAAAGCCGGCACACCTGCCAAAGAACTTGGAGTCGTAAAGACATCGCCTAAGTAGGTATCAACAGGGGCCATATTTTTCATAGCTTCATACGACAAGGCCGGAGTCGGTGCTGCCGGTGCTAAAATAGCATCTACAGATTCAAACGCCTTTTTAAAGTCGTCATAAATTAAGCGACGAACCCGTTGCGCCCGTATATAATAGGCATCATAAAATCCGGCGGACAAAACAAATGTTCCCAACAAAATACGCCGAATAACTTCTGATCCAAAACCATCTGTACGGGTATTTTCATACATTTCATCCAACGTTGAACCAGGTACACGTTCTGTATAACGAACTCCATCATACCGAGATAGGTTAGAGGACGCTTCTGCACACGCAATAATATAATATACAGGTAACGCGTATTTTGTATGCGGTAAAGAAATATCAACGATTTCCGCACCAGCTTCTTGTAACAAACGAATTCCGTTATCCCATACTTTAGCCACTTGTTCGTTTAAACCATCGGGACGATATTCTTTGGGAATACCGATTTTTTTACCCCGAATATCTCCTGTCAAAGCTGCCGCAAAATCGGGAACGGACAACTCTGCTACCGTTGAATCCCACTTATCGGCACCTGACATTGCTTGCAATAATAAAGCACAATCTTTCACAGACCGAGCCATGGGACCGGCTTGATCCAAAGATGATGCAAAAGCAACAATTCCATATCGAGAACACCGCCCATAGGTTGGCTTAATACCGGTAACACCACAAAAAGAAGCCGGTTGACGAATAGAACCACCAGTGTCCGAACCAGTAGCCCCCATACACAAACCAGCTGCCACCGCCGCAGCCGATCCACCGGAAGACCCGCCCGGGACCAAGGTATATTCACCATTTTCATCTGTCCAAGGATTTTTGGTTACACCAAAATAACTGGTCATCGTTGAGCCACCCATAGCAAATTGGTCCGTATTTACTTTTCCCAACATAACCGTACCGGCATCCTTCAATTTTTGTGTCACAGTCGACTCATAAGGTGGCACGAAACCAGCCAACATTTTGGATGCTGCCGTTGTCCGAATACCTGCCGTACAGTATAAATCTTTATTGGCGATAGGAATACCATCTAGCACGCCCAAAGCACTCCCTTCCGAGCGACGCTTATCCGACGCTTCAGCATCAGCCAAAGCCCGTTCTGGTGTTTCGGTAATATACGCATTTAAAAACCGACCTTTTTCCATTTCAGCCAAATGGGCTTTCGTCAAATCAACAGCCGAAATTTCCTTTTTATTCAACAAATCCGCTGCTTCTGAAATATGTAAATTTACTAATTCTGTCATCTTTATTACTCCACCATCCGAGGAACAACATAAAATCCCTGTACTGTTTCCGGCGCATTCGCCATTAACTCTTCCTGAATGTTACCATCAGAAACCACATCTTCCCGCACAGCCGTTTCCCGCGGTGTTACAGACACTAATGGTTCCACTCCCGTCACATCAACTTCTTTTAATTGCTCTACCCATGCCAAAATATCCTCAACATCAGATCTCAATTTAGATTCTTCAGTTTCCGGCAATTTTAATCTGGCCAAATTAGCCACCGTTTTAATTGTTTTTTCATCAAAACTCATACTCAACTCCTTTGATTAAGAATATGTCATAGAATGCCTTTTTTTCATCCAAAAGTCAAGAGAAAACAATATCTCGACCAGTTTTTCCCAAAATCATACCGACTATTCTCTTGTTCAAAAAACGGTTTCAATAAAAAGCATATAAAAAAACCGCCCTTAACGGCGGTTATTAATGGCGGATGGGGCGAGATTCGAACTCGCGTTAGGCTTTAGACCTAAACACACTTTCCAGGCGTGCGCCTTCAACCACTCGGCCACCCATCCTTTGGAACAAAAAGACTTATACACTACTTTTGAACAAAAAGCAAGCGTTTTCTTTTATGGAGGAGATTTTATATATCCTACAAACAAAAAAAGTATGCAATGCACCTCTTTTTTATAAAAAAGGATATTTTTACTTGCTTTTCGTCATCCGTTCAGGATACAATAAATAAAAAAGCGAGGTCCTATGGCAAAAATTATAATCGTCGAAGATAATGAATTTAATATGCGTTTGTTTTCAGATTTATTGCAATCGCAAGGACATCAGGTTATCGAATGTCCCGAAGGCTTAGAGGCATTAGATCTCATTAAGCAGGAAAGACCAGATCTCGTCCTGATGGATATTCAAATGCCTGAAATTTCCGGATTGGAGGTAACGCGCCTCATTCGATCCACCCCTGAAATTGCAGAAACTAAAATCGTGGCCATATCTGCTTTTGCTATGCCAGGTGACGAGGATAAAATATTAGCAGCCGGCTGTAATGCCTACATAGCCAAACCGATATCCATTCCCTTATTCTTTCAAACAGTGGCTGACAATCTGCCTAAGTAAACGGAGGTTCCGGCATCATGCTGATTAAAGAATACCAGGTTAAAAAAATTTTTAAAAAAAGCGGTGTCCCTTTGTTACGGGGCGGTGTCGCCTATACGCCTGAAGAAGCGCGACGGATTGCCGAAGAAATTGGCGGGAAAGCCTGGGTTGTTAAAGCGCAAATCTTGGCTGGATGTCGTTCTGCTGGACGTTTCATCGATGAAGAAGACACAGACAACTTAACCGGTATTGCATGGGCAAATTCCCCCCTCATGGCAGAAGCTCTGGCTGAACAAATGCTGGGACGATGTTTGAAAACACCGGAAACGGGCAATGTCTGTCATGAAGTACAACAGGTATATGTGGAAGAAGCCTGCCTTGGACAAGGCGAATACCAAATGTCCCTCCATATTGACTACCGGACACAAAAATTAGCACTTGTCATCATATCAGCGGGAAATATGGTTCATCAATACGAATTGGATAAATATCGACTGGACACCCGAACGGAAAAGAAAATTATACGGGAATTGCGGTTAAAAGAAAAAAAAGCCGAACAAATGCTAGCCTTAATGCATCAATTGACAACTTTATTCGAAAGTTATGATGCCGTAGCCGTTGAATTCGATCCTGTTATTGAAACAGCCAACGGTTTTGTCGTATTAGATGGACGAATTGTTTTTGATCCCGATGCGCTTATCCGACATCCGGAAATTGCAGAGATTATTGAAATCGAAGCCGGTCGGGAACGGGAGGCCATGGCACGCAAACATCAATTCCGGTACATGCATTTAGATGGAAACATTGCCTGCCTTGTGAATGGAACCGGACTGGGTCAAGCCACAATTGACCTAATTCATAGACATGGCGGACAAGTCGCCTGTTTATTAGATATTGGAACAGAACCGTCTCGAGATGCTGTGGCCCGTGCGCTTAAAATGGCATTAGCCGATCCGGATATCGACGGTGTGTTAGTTAATATCTTTGGCGGAATTACTCGCTGTGATGAAATTGCAGAAGGACTTATTGCGGCCTCGGGAGAAATTTTAGCAGGCCTTCCGGTTGTTGTGCGAATGGATGGAACGAATGCCCACATTGGACGACGACTTTTGTTTGAATCACGCCTTCCCTTTTCCGTTGTACAAAAAATGGATGAAGCCGTTCAAAATATTATTCAACAGGTACAAGAGGTGTCGTAATGCTGATTTTACCGAATCAAAAAACACCGATTTTAATTCAAGGCATTACTAGTGAGCTGGGAGCCATACATACAGAGCTAGCCATTGCCTATGGGGCACATATTGTTGCCGGCACCAGCCAAGATAGAAACATTGATGTATTTCAGAACATTCCTGTTTTCAAAACCGTTAAGGAGGCAGTCCGTAAAACAAAACCATGCGTCAGCGTCATCTTCTCTTCGCCAGCAAGGGCTTTAAGTGACGTAGAAGAAGCAGCCAAGGCAAAAATTCCATTAATTATTTGCACGACTGAGCGTGTCCCTTTGCACGATGCCTTTAAAATGAAGGCCGTAGCAGAAAAATATCAAGTAACGTTAATCGGTCCCTCATCACCGGGGATTGTTCGGACTGGTGCCTGTATTGCAGGAACTATCCCAGCGCATCTATTCCCCAAAGGAAAGGTTGGAATTATCGGACGCTCTAGTTCATTAATGTACGAAGCCGTTCAACAGTTAGCCGAAGAAGGATTGGGCGTATCAACATGCGTAGCCATTGGCGCAGCGCCGATTGTCGGAACATCCTTTGTTCCTGTTTTTGAGGCTTTATCAGCCGACACTGAAACAAAAGTTATATTGCTTATTGGTCAATTATCGGGACAGATGGAAAATGACTTAGCAACGGCCTATCGTATGCGACGCCGAAAAAAACCATTAGTTGTTTACATCCCAGGGGGAACTGTGAAACGAACCATTGGAACACCTCTTATCGGAATGCCGCTTCTATCACCGACCGGTATTGTTGCCGAAAAAAGAACTATTTTAGAAAAAGCCGATACAGTATGGGTTGACAATCCGGCCGCCCTCGGTAAAATTGTGGCAAAACAGATTCAAAAAAAAGGGACCAAATGACAACAATAAAGCAGATGGTGGTTATTGCAGGAATGCTCTTGGGATGCACTATGACTTCTGTTACAGCCGCCGAAAAAAGTGACGTTATTCTCACATCGGAACAAGGGTGTCAGATACATTATATAACCGATAAAAATGTCGATGGCTGGTCTATCGGTGGACAATTAGGGGAATGTCCCGATGGATGGGTAGACGGATATGCCGACATAACGATTTCAAACGCTTTTGGAAAACCGGTTGAACAAATATTCGGTCACTTTCGTAATGGATTTTGGGTTGGTTCAAAAGCTATTCCCTTTTCTGTTGTTGGCTTATCAGAAACCGTCGACAATGAAAGGGCTTTGAATGTTGATCTCGATCAAAATGAAGAGCATAAAATTCAATACATCGGGCAATTACGAGCAAAGAAAATGGCAGACGGCTCTTTTGATGCATTCACAGCCTGTCCAACAACTCGGGTGCTTGCTGTTACAGAAAATCGAGATGTATTCGAAAATGAAACAGTACAATCTGAATTATTAAATGAAGCCATTCATTACGCAAAGACACTTTGTCCTGAGGTAAACGGTATCCATTTTTATGGTGCCTCAGTTTCCGATCCCTCAGATAAAGATATTTTCTTTTTTGCTGAAATCGACTTAGGTCTTCGCCAAATTCAAGTAAAACGCCTTCCCTCCTCTGCTCGGAAAAAAGCTGAGTCGGAACGGTTGGCTCGGATACGTGTGGAACCATCTGGTGTACCTATTATGAAAGTAACACCAATTCGCCCTGAATCAGTAACACCTCGTTCAGAAGCTGAAAAAAATGCCGAAAAAATCCCTGAGATTTCAGAAACCGAAACCATCGAAAGCTCTTCTAAAAAATCAGATATCAATGTAGCAGAGGAAGCTCCTGTTTGGGAAACAGAGGCTAAAAATCCTCCCCCAACAGCAGAAGTAATCCCGACAAACTCAGCATCCCATTCAGAAACAATGGTAATAGGGGAACCCTCTGTTGAAAACGACACAAATCCCTCCAATGTTGAAGAAACGAACAAGATTGTTGTGGATGCTATTCCACATTTACTAACGGCTAGCCGGTTGTTAAAAAAAACGGTCTCAGGAACCGCTATTGTACACGTATTTCGCGTTGATTTATCGGGACAGGCTTGGATTGATTTACCGGTTCCAATGAAAGCCAACGGGCGATTGGTTCAGACTGGATGGAATGTTGTATCCGGATTATTTTCTGCCGAACCACCAACCCGAACAAAAAAGGGAGGCATTCCCCCTTTGGGAACAATTGTTCTAACTGATGCTATGCCGTGTTCGGAAGACGGATGTTTTATACCGACAACAGGAGGAACACCTTAATGCGTCGTTTTATTCTTTTTTATGGTTTAATGATTTTAGCCTTAATCGGATTGTTTGTAATTTGGCAAATTCAATCTGGTGCTGACAAGACTCTCGTTCAATACCAGAAAACGGCTGCTTTCTCACCACGAGAGATGACATATACCTCTGTTGTTCATCCTCTGTCAGGTGATGGCATTGTTTTGTATGGTGTTCAATTGACCGGAATAGACACCCCTCATCGAATTGATCGATTATTAATGCAGATTAATCCGGATGCCGTTATCTTAAAGGCATCCGACGTACGGATTCCTATCGGACAAGCTCTTGCCCAACGATACGGAGACTCTTTAACGGATGTTTTCAGAGCATATCAGGCCCCTCATGACATTCTAACGAAACCATTTGAGACCTTGTCTTTGGTTGGAGTTGATCAGATAACGGGGGATTGGTCTTTTGTGATACGCCCCAATGGAGAACAGACTATCGTATCCACCCAGTGGAATCAGGGTAAAACAACTATTTTAAAGATTGACGCGACCGTCTATGTTCCATCTGTTGAACGGGGGCGTTTATGGGGATGGATTCGCGGATGGATTACCGACATAACGGTACATATTACTGATTTAAATCTGTTACGAGCCTATGCAGGATACTTAACGGCTTCTGGCATAGCTGTTCCCAAGGTTTTAACAGATGCTCTGACACGGGGTGAACCCCTGGCGATGCGAATTGAATTACAACAACCATTAACGATTTCGAATTGGGTTTTATAGGAGGATTACATGGCAAAAAGCAAAGGAGAAAAAGATATTTTATTGTACGGACGACATCCCGTAACAATGGCATTGCAAAATCCGAACCGAAAAATTCGGGAAATATTTGCCGTTAAAGGAAGTCTTGATGGATTGTCTATACCGACAGACATTCCTGTTCGGATAGTGGCACGGGAACAAATCGATGCTTTGGTTGGTCGTGACGCCGTTCATCAAGGAATTGTTGCCAAGTGTGCACCGACACCTCCTTTACGTTTAAAGGACATTTTGAACGATTTAGACGAAACAGAATCTGGTGTCATTTTGTTGTTGGATCAGGTCACAGATCCACATAACATTGGTGCAATTTTAAGATCGGCGGCAGCCTTTGGTGCTTTGGCGGTTGTCGTACCAGAATCCGGCGCCCCTGATGAAACAGGTGTTTTAGCTAAATCTGCCAGTGGCGCTTTAGAGCTCGTCCCATTAGTACGAGTAGCCAATTTGGTTCGGGCGATGGAACAACTCAAAGAACAAGGGTTTTGGTGTGTTGGAATGGATGGACACGCTTCTGATGCGATTGGGGACCAAAAACTGCCATCCCGTTCTGCATTTATCATGGGATCGGAGGGAGATGGCATGCGACGCCTGACAGCAGAAAATTGTGACTTTGTAACAAAATTACCGATGAATCCTGTGATTGAAAGTTTAAATGTTTCCAATGCGGCCGCCATCACCCTATATGAATACCGGCGCCAATATCCATTTAATGTAACGAAAGGATAAACAATGACAAAATATCGCCTGTGCTTACTGATTGGTTTCTGTGCCTTAACCGTGGGATGTTCGACCATGAAACCGACACTTAATACGATATCCCCCAAAGAGCCAGCATCGCTTACAGAAACAATGACCACCTGTTTAAAACAAGAAGCATTAACACAAATTCAAAATGGAGAAGCTTTCGCAACCTCTGTCAGGTCAACCGCCAAAGGAATCGTGACAACCTGTTTTAAAAAGGTCGTTCCCGAAACAGAAAAAACAGGACTATCACAAGAAACATTCTTACCCAACGCTATCCAAATTTTAAACGATCTGTTAAGTATGCGTTAATGGATTGCCTTTAGCGATAATAATCTCCTTTTTATTTTTTAACTTAGCGTGTTTGGAAACGCATAATTTTGCGTTTATTTGTTGTTTAAATTCCCGTGTCAGCTTTTTGATACGATTACTCCATTCGTCATCATAGGCATGATCCCGGTCTCGGCCGGGGAAAACATAAAAAACATTGCCGTGTGTGACATAGGGAACGCGCCATGATTTTCCCAAATACATTGTTTTAAAGGCTGGAATTGCATAACTTTCCGCCTTCATTTCACGGCTTTTCCGTTCACGTAAAGCGGCTGTATTAGGCGCAGGAAAAAGATTAACTTCAGATTCTATCAATCGAATATAGTCTGGATTTTTGTGTTCCTTATCTCTTCCGAAATATTTAATCTCCCAACTGACTTTAGGCAAAGATGTTACTTGTACTGGTTCCGGGATAATATCGGCAGGCTTTATTTGTTCGGTTACTTTTATCGGATCGATACGATATCCGGCCTTTGTAAAACTATTTTTTAATTCAGGGATAAGCTGAATTGCCATCTTTGTCATTTTTGTATTACTGTATATTAAATCCAACAACGTTTTACCCGAATTATCTGCTTGATGTAGCTGTTCCATAAAGGTAGCACGCATGGAAGGTGTCATCTTTTTTAAGAACGCTTTATGATGGTTGGCACATACAATATGCCACGGAGTACGCCCCTGACTATCCTTTTGTCGCCAAAAAGATTCACGTATTTTAGGTTGTACATTGTGTTCTTTGAAAAAATCCTGAATCTTTTCATAATAACCCAGTTGAGCCCAATGGTGCATTATGCGATACTGAGAAAATAACTTTAATTGAGCCGCTGGCAAGGATACAAAACGCATCATATCATCCCAATAAGTTGTCGGATGTTGACGAATATCCGAAAAAGTATTTAAAAAATGAATAGCTTGCATCGGCTGATCGATAAAATACCCTTGAAAGAATTTAAAAATATCTGTATCCGATGATGGAAAATGTTTCTTATCTGCAAAAATAAAAGAATCATCATGTTGACGTAAAGCACGGGCAACCAACTGTTGCACATAAGGGTCCGAATATAAAATCGCTCTCTCATCCAATAGATGCCATAAAAAGTTTTTAGAAGCATTCTCTTTTGTCTTAACGGTTGCCTGCAAAACCATGTCATACCCTTCATCTGTTGAGCAAGCCGCATAAAAAATAGGCTTTTGTTGCATCGGGTTCAATGGTAAAGATAACAAAGCTTCAAAAAACGAAGTGTGTCCCGTTTTGAAACGAGCATATTTTTTCGATAACAATAAGTCACGAAACACAGCTTGATATCCTGCGTGTTCTGAGGAAAGAGCCATCTCTAAAAGAGGAAGAACATCGGGTAACTTATGTGAAGGAACTAAATCTTTTTGTAAACAAATCGAAATAATCTGAAAAAAGGCCTGCTCCGCTTCATGAGATAACCGTTGCAGATAATTTTTTTGTATAGAAGTCAATCCTGTTTGCGTTGGCTCATGGATTTGGGCATTAACAGATAAAGCCAAAGGCTCACCAGTGTCTACAAAAAAAGACTCTGGAATGATTTTAAGCATTAAATTATTAAATGTCAAAGATTCAAAAAAGAACCGGAAACGCATACTATTCGCATCATTATTATTGCTTCCAAAACGAGGGCTTTTCAAATAATATTCAAGATAGTCCGTGTCCTTTTGATATTCTCCTAAAATATATTTAAGCAGGCTGATATTATTTTTTTCAATAACCGTATCTAAAAATGGTGTCTTTTGGAGCATGTAAAATAAAACCTGAGGTTCTTTTTGGGACATCATTTTTAAATAAGGCAATATAATCTTTTCTGTCGAGCCGGATATACTCTTTTTAGATGAAAACATATCCTGTAACGCTTGATTTAATTTTTTGATATTATCAATAGCATGGGGCAAAGACGATGAATGCTTATCCAAATTTTCATAAAAGAAATAGTGAAATGTATTTGATACAATCAAATTAACATTAGGAACCGGTTCTTTAATCAAATGACTCAACTCACCTGTTTGTTTATCCTCTTTTAAGGAATCTGTTAAAGATAAAAAATCGTCTTTTTCTTCAATTGTCAAGTATTCAAACATATTGTCCGACACAGTATTCATTTTAGC
>JAZRBO010000066.1:0-5093 GCA_045635125.1 Alphaproteobacteria bacterium
TTTTTTTCATCGAAATTCAAGCTTTTTTTGCATCGTTCTGAGACACTGGATGCGACTTGACAGAAAACGCCAAACCTGATATGATAAAGGGCATGAAAGTCGTTATACAACGTGTTTTAAAATCTGCTGTTACTGTCAACAATTCTGTTGTCGGTCAAATTGATAAAGGCCTCTGTGTTTTAGTGGGCATAGCTTCTTCAGATACGGAAAAAGATCTGGATTGGATGGCCCAAAAAATCACGACATTACGCATTTTCGAAGACGAAGCCGGTAAAATGAATCTGTCGATAAAGGATATTAACGGATCGGCATTGATTGTTTCACAATTTACATTATTGGCAGATTGTAATACAGGTCGTCGCCCTTCTTTTACTGGGGCTGGCGATCCGGCTCACGCCGAACGATTGTATCATTTGTTTTTAACAAAGGTTTCCGCCCTTGGCGTTCCTACGGAACACGGTATTTTTGGCGCAGACATGCGTGTTGATATCGTTAACGATGGGCCGGCCACTTTTATTTTAGAAAGCCCTCATTCATGACAGACAAAGAAAATATATCGGACATGTCCGCTTTTGAAAAAACCGCGCGGGAAAATCTTTCTCTTTCCCCCAAAAGAATGGCAACTTTTTTGACACAGGCAGCGGCACTGCGCCGGAACCTAAAACTGCGCCAAAAACAACAAAAAGAAAGACAAAATAAATGTACGCATTCAAAATAAAAGGCGGTCAAAAACTGCATGGCACCATTCCCATCAAAGGGGCAAAGAATGCAATTCTTCCCTTAATGGCTGCAGCCTTATTGACAGATGAACCGGTTATTTTACATAACATATCCTACCTATCAGACGTTGTTACACTTTCGGGATTGTTGGCCAGCCTGGGGGCCTCTGTCACGCATGCTCCAGACACACTGGTTGTTCAGGCGGACAAGATCACCTCCACCACAGCCTCCTACGAATATGTTTCAAAAATGCGGGCATCTTTCTGGGTTCTTGGCCCCCTTTTAGCCCGTTTTGGTGAGGCTCGTGTTTCACTTCCAGGAGGTTGTGCCATTGGGGCGAGACCGGTTGATTTGTACATTAAAGCCCTTGAAAGCATGGGGGCAAACATTACGATTGAAAATGGATACGTTCATGCCAAAGGCCCATTACACGGGGCAGACATATTTTTTCCCAAGATTTCTGTTGGGGCAACACATAACACCATTATGGCAGCCGTTTTAACCCCAGGGACGACAATCATTCACAATCCGGCATTAGAACCCGAAGCAATTGACTTGATTACTTTGCTTCAAAAAATGGGAGCAAACATCCAAGGCGTTGGAACAAAAACATTAACGATTACAGGTGTTTCAAAATTGCATGGGGCTGTCCACACTGTTGTTCCTGATCGGATAGAAACGGCCACTTTTGCTGTAGCTGCTGCGGTTACTAAGGGGAATATTTTTATGACTGGGGCCCGCCTGGACTTAATGGAGGCGGTTGCAGATTCGATACGGCCGAGTGGCGTTATTTTCACCCAAACGGAAAAAGGGCTTCGTGTTGATGCGACGAACGCTGTTTTAAAAAGCGTTCCGATTACGACATCGGAGCACCCGGGATTTCCAACGGATGCCCAATCGTTGTTGACAACGTTGCTCAGTTTAGCCGACGGCAAATCTCTCGTGACAGAGCATATTTTTGAAAATCGCTTTATGCACGTCCCTGAATTAGTTCGTATGGGGGCACACATTCAATCAGCGGGAAGCCAAAGCGTCTTAATTACGGGCGTTCCTAGTCTTTCTGGTGCCATTGTGACCTCCTCTGATTTACGGGGCGGCGTTGGCTTAGTTTTAGCAGCATTAGCGGCAGAGGGTGAAAGCATTGTTCAACGGATATACCATATTGACAGAGGCTACGATCATATAGAAGACAAACTGACGGCACTGGGCGCCAATATTGAACGAATCAAGTACACGCCATAATGACCATAAAAAAAAGATTGACTTTCTGCCCGAAGCCTGATATGATAACCAACGATTAGCATGGAGCGTTGGCAGAGTGGTAATGCAGCGGATTGCTAATCCGTCATCCTGTTATAGGGATGCATAGGTTCAAATCCTATACGCTCCGCCAAAGTGAACAAGTCGTCTTAAAAGGCGACTTTTTCTTTTATTTTCAATGGTTTAAGTTGGTTCGATTGGAACTAAAACAAAAAGCGCATACTTTGTCCAACAATCGAACCGCAGATTCGATAAATGCATGATTTTATTACATTTCACATTTTTGACGCTGTTTGGAGAGGGGTTATCTACACTCGAACTTATTAATAGTTAAGTTAAAATTTATTGCTTATTGCACCAAAATATCTTAGACTATCGGAAAAGACAACAAAGGAGAATGTTATGGCAAATTCAATGGATACAATTTTGGTAAAATGTGGAAACAATCGCACGATTTCTATTTTGGAGTTTTTGTATCCAGATGAACATCCCCTTAATCCACCGTTAGAGTTGACAGAGGTTGAGAAAAAAATTCAAAAGGCCACGCGGTTGGTTTATGAATTGAATGGCAAAGAGCCACCTCTTTATAAAAGGTTTAATAATCATGATCCCCAAAAGCCATTGACAATTAACTGCCATTCAAAAATTAGTTCAGGACTAGAGGCTTATTACGATGATTCCGAAAACGAGATTGGCTTTGTTAACAGCGACGGTAATTTAGTTGTTTCTTTAGCACATGAATTAAAACATGCGGAGCAACATGCAGATCTGGAGCTACAACAAATTTTTGATGGTGAAGATAACAAAGCCAAAGGGTATGCTCTTTTAATTGATGAAGCAGAGGCTTGTTGGGCAGGATCTAAGGCTGGTATTGAAACGGGACAAGATGAATCTAAAGATTATCATTATGATAAATTATATCGACAACTTTTGCGTGAATATACTGATGAAAAAGGAAATCCGGATTTTCCAAAAATAAAAGAAAAAATGATGACAAGTTTTATAGAAGATGTGAGTAAACGTAGAATGGGACTGGGTTATTATTTGGAGCAAGTTGAAGCTCAATATCCTGAAAATTTCTGTGATAAGGGATTGGAAAGTGTGCCAGCTCATTATGGATTAACCGAAGACTTTTTGAAAATCGTGAAAGGTATTCCAATACATTTTTGTGTAGAAGATCGGATTGAGATTATGAAAAAAATTCCAGATGAAATGGCCAAATTAAAAGAAAGTGGTGCTGAAGGTGAAAAACAATTTATCAAAAAATTAATATCCAGAATGTCCAGCATGAAGACCACAAAAAATCTTCAAGCATTTTTTGATGTAATGAAGGATGAAAGGGGTCGTTTACCTTTTTCACGAGAGGTATTTGAGGATCAGGACAAGTGTAATTTATTACTCGAAAGGTTTGCTTCCGAATTGGACGGTATAGCAGAGTTTAAATATCAGTATGAACGTTTGCTTAGAGCGCATGATGAACATTTAATGCGCACTTTAGCATGTGCTGTGAATAGTGAATATTGTTACGGGGCTATACCTATTTTGATGGCTTTAAAAGATAAATATGGAAAACCAATTATAAATCAAGAGAATATCGATAATTTCCCAGAAGATACTCCTTTATCTTCTGCAGTTAAAGCATTTTCTAAGAAGGGGACCGCAGAGTCTCACGACTCCTCTTGGGGAGATCGTTTGACTAAACTTTCAAATCAACGGGCTTCCACTTCTGAAAAGGTTACAAACGCTTTTGTAGCTCAAATGGTGAAGGCGAAACGTCAGGCTGGTGGATAGTTCCCATTTTGCACAGACTCCCCCGCCAAAAAAAGGCCGTCTAGATGGGCGGCTTTTTTTATATTTATCGTTATCTTAACTCTATTCAATTAAACCTAGAATCAAAAAAACTATTTTATCCAACAATTGAACCGATAATTCAATAAGCAATCATATAAAAAGTTGCAAATTACAGAATAACATGTTATCTCATTATCTAGAAATGCATACGTATAAGAAAGGAGATAAATATGCCTGAAGAAAATACACAAGAGACACAACCTTCTGTCTCAAATAAAAAAAGATCCGTATATTGTTTTTTAGCTTTATTTGGTCTTTGGGGTATTCATAACCTTTATATTGGCCGTTATATTCAAGGAGTTTTACAACTTCTTATTGGTCTTTTTTTGTTTATAAAATCTGATTTGTATTCGATATTACCTTTCTTTATTCCCATGTGTATGTGGATTATCTGTAATGTTGTATTAACAGAGACAGACGGTAAGGGGAGAAGACTTCAACCCTCAGGCAAAACACCAAGGGTTATTATATCTACTCTTATCTGTACTGCTGCTATAATTGTTACAATTATTTCGGGTAATTTGGAAATATCACATAAATTAAAAAATTATAATTCTACTAATTCAGACCTCAAAGGACCACCTTTATATATCGCAATTAGGCAAAATGATGTAACAGCTGTCAAAGAATTATTAAAAAATTCAAAACAAACAGATTTTTCTTTATTTTACGCTTTGTGTGAATTAGACCTTATTAATTCTTACGATGGTAGTTATTATTCCGTTCTTGATTATTGTAATATTACAAAGCCGACAAATTTAGAAATTTTGAATCTGTTATTAAAAGCGGGGTCTAATCCGAATACAAGACATTATGATTATTCTCCGTTAAAAATAGCTATTTCTAAAAATGAAATTGAAACAATAAAATTGCTGATTCAATATGGGGCGGATGTTAATGATTTTTCGGAAAATCAAACCCCTCTCATGAAGGCTCTTAAATCAAATAAGCCCCCAGATGCAATTAAAAAAATTGTTGAAGTGCTCTTGGATTCTGGTGCGGATATAAACAAACAAGACTTAGATGGCAGGAATGTATTATATTATGTCCGGGACGATCAAGGTGATAATTCACAACTAATAGAAATGCTTATAAAAAAAGGAGCAAACCCTGACGCAAAAGATAAATATGGTCGAACAATGTTTATGAATGTGGCTAATAGAGGAAAGACACCACATGCCATGAAAATGCTAGAATTAGGAGCAGATATTTATGCAACCGATAATGATGGCTTTACTGTTTTAGATAAGTCGGATCGTAGC
>JAZRBO010000067.1:0-23411 GCA_045635125.1 Alphaproteobacteria bacterium
CAACATCTTCAATAAGTCGTTTTAAAGCAGGGCGTTTTAAACTGCCACCGCTGAAACCACCATCGTCATAGTGTTCTGGGATTGTTACCCAACCCTGATGCTTTAGGCTTTTAACATAGTTCTCACCGGCTTCTCGTTGAGCTTCCAAGGTATTAAATTCTTTTTCAAGTCCTTCATCAGTAGATTTTCTTGTGTAAATTGCACATCGTATCTGTTTTTGTGTTTCCATTTTATTCTCCTTGTTTATCAATACCAAAAAAATATCTGCCAGATATTTTTCTACCGGTTATTTTTTTTGCAATTGCAGATAGGCTTGGGTACTTCATCCCATTGTATTCAAAGCCATCATTTAAAATGATGACTGAATGTTCAACCTGTTGGTATTCACGAATAATTCGTGTACCGGTTGGCGGAAGGTTCTTTCTTCCATCCGGAGGGACATACATCTGAGCAATAAGTTTTTGTTGTGCCTTTGGTAAACCTCCGTAAGCAAGCTCTTGTATTCGATAAGCTATTCGGGAAACAAAAAACTCTTTATTTTGAGAGATCGTTGGTTCTGTAAAATATTCTTTCCACATTTCTTGTAGCTCTGGTAAAGATTTATTCTTTAATAAAGCTATTTCAACTACGACCGATTTCATTGTGTACCTCCATTATTTTCGTTTTCGTTATCACAATGAATGCTTGGATTTTTTATTTTATCCAGTCTTTTCTGAATAATTTCACCACTTTCTTGCATTTCCAAATATCTTAGGATATCGGGCATAATTATTTTAATTAATTTTTCTACTTGGGTCATTTTTGACCTCCTTTCGAAATGGTAAATTCCCAGAGAAGTCAAAATGTGCCGAAAAAAATTAAAAAAATCTCGTTGTCGGTATATCGTATTGAAAAACAACAAAAAAATATTTATAAGGCTAGTTGTCAGTGAATAAAAATGAACCTCTCTTAACCTGATGGGAAAATCAAACATCATACAATTTTATGGAATTTTATAAAAATCAATGGCTTTTTGACCAAGTTGCCAAAAGAAAATGACCACTTGCTCAAGGTATACTTTTACGGCAAAGGTATATGTATAAGTTGATTTGATCGCAGAAGACAGCTTGATTTATGAAAATGTGAGAGGAGAGGATGTTGGCTGTTATTGGGCTTTCGCAGGGTATAAAAAAAGCGGACACTTAATAGTATCCGCATTTATTTTTTCTAAATGGTCGGAATGGCGGGATTTGAACCCGCGACCACTTGCCCCCCAGACAAGTGCGCTACCAGGCTGCGCTACATTCCGTGAACTTTTCAAAGGTATATTCCATTTTTTCAAAAAATGCAAGTATTTTTTTATGATTTGCCTTTTTAAAATAAATAAGTTATAATCCCTCATCAATCGGGAGAAAAAATGGAACGCTTTAAATTACCTGTTGCTGTACTTTTAATCTTAAAAAAAGAAGAAAAAGTATATCTACAATTACGTAAAAATTCTTCTTTTAGTGATCAATATTGTTTTATTGCTGGTCATTTAGAAAATGGTGAAAGTTTAAAAGAAGGTATGATTCGGGAGGCTAAAGAAGAAGTCGGAATCAATATAAATCCGGAAGATTTAGAGATGCGTTTAATCTTATATGATAAAAGAGAAAACGGATATATGCAGGTCTATTTTGAATGTCATCATTGGCAAGGCTCTATTCACAATTGTGAACCAGATAAATGTCATGAAATTATCTTAATTGATTGGAGTAATATACCAAAAAATGTTCCTGATTTTATTGAAAAAGCTGTTAAATCAATTAACAACAAAATACCATTAATAGAAATGCCATAAAAGAAAGGGAGCAAAGCCCCCTTTCTTTTTTATATTTTATTACAATTAACGACCATCATTACCAAATTGACGCTGTTTATATAATAAAGTATTAATCTTCATCATTGCTTCTTTATGTATTACACCGGCAACATAGGATAATCCCCGATTAGCGCCCGCAATTTCATTAACCAAAAACATCCGTGTTTCTAAGTATTCTTTATGCCATGACAGTGATTTTTTAGGATTGGGCTTATCCCGTGTCACCTGAAAATTTAATACTTTTTCTGCCAACAAAATCTCTTGGGCTCCTTGTGATAAAGTTTTTGCCCAAGCCGCTTTTTCTAACCATTGTTCAGTCTTTGAGAGCCCCTTTATTTCCGGTTCTGTGCTTAATTCTTCCACAATTTTACGAACATCTGGACCACCGATTTTTTCAACTTGTTCCATTGTTAAAGGGGAAACACCTTCCTTAATCCGTTTAGCATCAAAGCATTTATGCAAATAAGCCGCCGAAACAACGACTTCTTTCCAATAGCCTGACAATGTTGAATAAATACTAACTAACGACGCTGTTCCTTTAACCTGCTCTGCCATATCCATTCCGCTACCATATGAAACACCCGCGTGTAATTTATTGGCATAGTACTGACACTTTTCAGACAAAATAGACATTTTTTCTCCTTTAAAAAACAAAAATATTTTAAGCGTAATTTTTTTATTATAAATCACATCGACTTTTTTGTCAATTGTTTTGTTTTACACATCAAGAAAGTATGTCTTTTTTTTATAATTACTTTAGAGATATCTTTTTAATTTCACGCATCAATGTTTTAAACAAAAGAGAACTTCCGTGTCCTTTATCCGGAACAATCACCAACTTTGAATACGGCAATGCTTTCGATAAATCATAAGCTTGCACAACAGGGCAACAAAAATCCAGCCGATTATGAACAATCAATGTCGGAATATGCGAAATAACATCAATATCTTTTAAAATTTGATTTTCTTCAACAAAGAAATGATTTTTTTCATAGTGCATGTAGATTTGTGTAAAACGAATACCGCCATCTGTTAATGCAGGTGTCTTATCAAAAGACACATCCGTTTGACCTAGCATCTTTTCATAGGAACCATAATATTTTTGTGCTTGTTGTAAATCCTTATATTTATCAGAAAAGATTAATTTATGATAAAAAGAAGCAAGATCTTTTGAACCCGCTTGCTGACGCATTTCATCAATTAAGTCGGGATAAAACAAACGGCTATCATGTGAAACCCATTCAGCATCCTGTCGACGCATCAAAAAAACAGAATTTAATATTAATTGTTTGACTCGTGTCGGATATGCCTCAGCAAACAAAAGAGCTAACCCAGCGCCATATGATCCACCGGCGACAGTTACCTTTCCTTTAATTTTCAAGTGATTCAACAATGCCATACCATCCCGAATGGCTGCCAAAGATGTATTATCAATCAAAAAATCCGCATAACGGGATTGACCACACCCTCGCTGATCAAATAAAATAATACGCCATTTACTCAAATCATAGTGAGAAGCATGTTTCGCTCGTCCACATCCTCCTGGACCTCCATGAAAAGATAAAACGGGAAAACCTTTGGGGTTACCAAATTGCTGATAATAAATCTCATGTCCATTCTCTGTTGGAAGCCAACCAGTGTCATATGGTTTTAGTGTACGGTGAAAAAATGAAAACATATGATATCCTCCTATACAAAAATTACGTTATTTTATCAGACAAAGCAAGCCATTGTTCTTCCACATCAGAAATTTTTGTTTCCAATTGACGCAGTTCATTGCTTGCCTCACGAATTTGTATAGCGGTTAAGGGGTGCATGAATGATTGTTCGATGGCCTCTTTTTTAGCCGTTAATATTTCTAATTCTTTTTCTAGCAACCCCATTTTTGCTTTTGTTTGACGCACCTCAGCTGAAGCATGAATTTTACGAACAGGCAATTTGGGTTGGGTTGCCGTTGATTTTTCAGTTGTTTTTTGTTTGTTTTCAGGTTCAAGTAATCGTTTCCGATAATCCTCTAAATCCCCATCAAAAACACGACAAGTACCATCTTTAACAAGCCATAATTGTTCCGCTGTTAACTCAAGAAAATTCAAATCATGAGCTATCATAATCACACCGCCTTGGTAGGCATTTAAAGCATCAATTAAGGCTTCCCGTCCCTGAATATCCAAATGGTTCGTCGGTTCATCCAAAATCAATAAGGCGGGTTCATTAATCGTCATACAAGCAAATAAAAGTCGAGCCTTTTCACCACCAGATAGATATTCAATACGTGTTAAAGCCCGTTCACCCATTAATCCAAAATGTGCCAAATGGGTTCTGAGTTTTGTTTCTGTTGCCGAAGGCAATAAACGAGACATCAACAATAAAGGGGTTAAGGATAGCGGTAATTCTTCGGTTTGATGTTGTGCAAAATAACCAACCTGTAATTGGGAAGAACGATGTATCGTTCCTTCCATTTCACTCAACCGGCCAACAAGTAATTTTGCCAACGTAGACTTACCATTTCCATTTTCACCTATCAAGGCTATTCGGTCCTGTGGACCAATTGAAAATGAAAGTTTTTTTAATACTGCTTTATCATCGTAACCAACTGTTACATTGTCCAAAGTCAACAATGGCGGGGATAAATGAACCGGTTTGGGAAAAGTAAAGTGAGATTCTGATTTACTGGGTAAATCTGGTAATTCTGCCATTTTTGCCAGTTGTTTCAATCGACTTTGTGCCTGACGGGCTTTGGTTGCTTTATACCGAAAGCGATCAATAAAAGATTGTAGATGTTCCCGTTTCTGAGCCTGTTTCGCTATTTGTTTTGAAAGCAAATCAATTTGGGATGCATATGTTTTTTGAAAGGTATCGTAATTACCAGTATACAGCGTCAATTTTTGACGATCAAAATGTATAATATGATCACATAATTCATTTAACACAAATCGATCGTGGCTTATCAACAATAAAGTGCCCGTATATTTTTTAAGATGATTCAAAAGCCAAATTGCAGATTCCAAATCTAGATGGTTTGTTGGTTCATCCAATAATAAAACCGTTGAGGGTTGAAATAATGCGGCCGCAAGATGCAAACGCATACGCCAACCTCCTGAAAACTCTCCCACCGGACGCAAAAAATCACTTTCAGAAAAACCAAGACCATGCAATATACGAGCCGCCCGAGACGGCGCAGCATCACAATCCAACAAATGCCAACGTTCTAAAATTTCAGGACGATCAATATCCGTGGCTGTTTCAAGGGCTTTTTTTAAACTAGTTAATTCAGAATCCTGAGACAACACATAATCCAAAACAGAAGAAGTCGTATCCGTTAATTCCTGAGCCACCGACACAATACGAGCTTTATTCGGAAATGAAATGGAGCCACTTTCCGTTTCTAACTCATATCTCAGCACCCTAAATAAGGTAGATTTACCACATCCGTTCAATCCAACAATGCCGACTTTTTGTGCATCGCCGATATGGACAGAAGCGCTATCCAATAAAACCCTTTGGCCAATACGAACTGTAATATCATTTATATCTATCATTGCAAATAAAAAATACCAGAAAAAAGGCCTAAAAGCAAGCTTATTTACTTGACCAAATTTATTTTGAATGGTATACAAAGCAAAAAGGAATGAATATGATATCTTCAAATACACATCGACTAACCAATGGCCATATAGCCTCAACGCTATTAAAATTTGCCCTGCCCTATTTGGCATCCAATTTTTTGATGGCTTTTTATGGGGCGGCCGATGTTTTTATTGTTAGTTATTTTGCAGATCCGTCTGTATTAGCTGCAACCGCCACAGGAGCGCAAGCTATTTTTATGATGATGGCTTTGGCTATTGGGTTAGGATTGGGAGGAACAATTTTAATCGGTCAATATTTTGGCGCCAAACAGGAAACAGATGTTCTAGAAACAATTAAAACCCTTTTAACTCTATTTATGGGGACGGCTATTATATGCGCATCCTTTATGTTGATTTTCGCACAAGAAGTTGCCGAGCTACTAAAAACACCACCTGAATCCCTGAATAAAGCAGCTCAATATATTGCTATTTGTGGCGGGGGATTGGTATTCACATTTGCTTTTGAAGCCATTAGTGCCATTCTGAGAGCCTTAGGAGATTCCAAAAATCCAATGAAGTTCATCGCCATTGCCTGCTCTCTCAATATCGTATTAGATCTCTTATTCATTGGTTATTTCAAATGGGAAGCTGCCGGAGCCGCAATCGCAACCGTAATGGCACAAGCCTGTAGTGTTATCATTGCGATTTTATACTTGAAACGACAAAAATTCATTTTTAATTTTTCCATCAAAAATATTAATTTTTATCCACAAAAAGCAAAAAAAATTCTACATCTTGGCATTCCGACGGCTATCCAACAAAGTATCATTTTCGGATCATTTACCTTTATGGTGGCAATCGTTAATAAAATGGGGGTTATTGCAGCAGCTGCTGTTGGAATTACAACCAAAATTGATAGCTTTATGATTATGCCGGCGATGGCTTTTGCTTCGGCTGTTTCCGTTATGGTTGCACAAAATATCGGGGCAAACCAAATACAACGAGCCAAAGAAACTTTCTATACTGGTTTTTTAATGTCATTGTGTTTTGGTGTACCTGCATTTATAACAATGTATACAAACGCCGAATGGGTTATGAACCTATTTACAAATAATGCAAATATTATTCAAAGCGGTAGTGAATTTATTGTGGCATATAGTCCTGATTGTATTTTATTATGTCTTGTCTTTTGTATAAACGGCTTTATGAATGGATGCGGTCGAACAACCTTTACTATGACTAACAACGTCAGCAGCACCCTTTTCGTTCGGATTCCTCTCATTTATATAGCCACCTCTTTATTTGCGGTCGGATTGGCTTTACCAATAGCAACAGCACCTCAAATCACTTTTGCCCTTATCTATTTTTATTCAGGAAAGTGGAAAAAATCCATTATTAACAATAGGAGAAAATTATCATGATCAGAACTGCTGAATTTGTATCTTTAGGACATCCCGACAAAACAGCTGATTTTATTACAAGTTATATCCTTGATAAATTAATCGTTCAAGATCCAACCATAAAATACGGTGTAGAAGTCATGGTTAAAGATAATACCGTCGTTTTAGGGGGAGAAATCTGTGGTAATATTGATAAAAACAATCTTAGCGTATGGGTAAAAGAGGCTCTTCGCGCTATCGGATACGATGAACGGTACGCCTCATTATGGAAAGATAACGCCATCAACATAAATAAAGTAGACGTTATTGATCTAATCGGTGTCCAGTCCCCTGAAATTAATCAAGGAGTTATGCAAAACGGATGGGGAGATCAGGGTGTCTTTGTCGGTTATGCCTGTCAAGGAAGTGATTATCTACCCAAAGAGTTATATTTAGCTCGTAAATTAGCAAATACGTTCTATGAAAAAGCCCGTCAATCAGACAACCTGGGGCTAGATATCAAAGCGCAAATCACTCTAAATGAAGATAATCGAATCAAAACAGCTATTTTGGCTATTCCTATGCGAACCCCTGTTGTAATAAGTCATCAAGAAATTGCCGATATCTTAGGTGAAATGCCAGAACAGATTATTATTAATGGAACAGGATCTTACACCTACCATTCAGCCGTGGCAGATTGTGGTATAACAGGACGTAAATTAGCATGTGATTTCTATTCAACAGCTTGTCCAATTGGAGGTGGTTCACCTTGGACAAAAGACGCAACGAAAGCAGATTTAACTCTAAATCTATATGCCCGTCAACTAGCTGTTCAATATTTGAAAGATAATGATGAATGTTTTATTTATCTGTCATCCTGTATCGGACGCAGTGATTTACCCAGTGCTGTTATTAAAACCATTAAAAACAATACTGTTACGACACAAAATATTGATGTTGTCAAATCCCCGAAAGAAATCATTGCCGATTTAGGTCTAGATAAACCCGTTTTTGCTAATATGTGTCGAAAAGGGATTGTGTTATTCTAGTTATTTAAGGGCTATGTTTAACCGTGCGTGATACGCCTCTATTGTACCGTTCGACAAAGCCATGACCGCTTTAAAGTCATCTTGAGATGAAACTTTATTACGACGAATAAAACCACATTTATCACATTTATGGATAATGTATTGTTGGCCATTTTTAGTATCCAGACCAATTGGTCGCATTAAACCACACCACGAAGAAGCCCTATCCCCAGGATTGATATCGACATGTTTACTAAATAAACACGTAGGACAATGATTCGTATATCCGTTCCCTGTTACGTGCGTCTGACAAACATCACAGTCAAAATCTTCAGTGCGGCGAGTAAACAAAGCATTTGTCATTTCTTTTTCCTTTCATACTCTTTAAAAATAGAAACATCCTTTGGAGGCAAAGAAACGGTTATACGAATATTTTTTGTTCCATCTTTTCGAAATAGGACTTGCCCCTTACGATACAGAGCCGCCAAAATATCCCCCCGTTCTATAGGAATAAACAAATCAACTGTTTGATACCCCTTCATCAATTCGGTTTCAATACGACATAGGAAATCGTATATTCCCTCACCTGTTTTTGCGGAAAGAGGCCATTCTTTATCATAGCGGTTCTTTTGCGTACAAATACGATGTTGTTCGTCTATTTCCAGCAAATCAATTTTATTTAGAACCTCAATAAGGCCAGCATCCACTTTATCCTTTACCCCTAAATCAGACAAAACAGATTCTACATCTTGTTTTTGAGCAATCGTATCAGGGTGGGAAAAATCACGAACATGGACAATAATGTCAGCCTCTAAAACCTCTTCTAAAGTTGCCCGAAAAGCCATAACAAGTTCTGTCGGCAAATCTGAAATAAAACCAACAGTGTCCGATAAAATAACTTCTGTTCCGTTAGGTAAACGAACATGACGCATTGTCGGATCCAGGGTCGCAAACAACATGTCTTTAGCAAAAACATCTGACTGTGTTAACGTATTAAAAAGAGTCGATTTACCCGCATTTGTATACCCAACCAAAGCGACTATCGGATATGGAATTCGGCGACGGGCTTTCCGATGTAATTCCCGCGTTTTTTTAACCTCTGTTAGTTCCTTTTTAATTTTAAGAATATCATCGTCAATCAAACGACGATCCAATTCAATCTGTGTTTCACCAGGACCACCTAAAAATCCGGAACCTCCTCGTTGCCGTTCCAAGTGTGTCCAAGATCGAACCAATCGGGAACGGGCATATGTTAAATGCGCCAATTCAACTTGAAGCACCCCTTCTCGTGTACGAGCTCGTTGACCAAAAATTTCAAGGATGAGAGCTGTCTTATCAATCACCTTAGTATTCCACGCTTTTTCTAAATTACGCTGTTGCAATGGAGATAACGCACAGGCGACAATAACGACTTCAACATCATTATCATGTATAATGGGTTCTAGTCTCTCAATATTCCCTTTTCCCAAATAGGTATTAGCTTTTATCTCTCGCAAAGCGATCGCTTCATGATGAACAACAGTCAAATCAATTGCCGCAGTTAATGCAACGGCTTCGGACAGACGAGCTTCCGGCGAACGATTGGTCGCAGTTTCTTTTAAATAGGGCAACAAAACAACTGCATTACGTTTCATGATTATCTTCCTGTTTCCATACAAGCCGAACACGGGCATACTCAATCGTTTTATCCGAGTTCGTCATCACGTGAACTGTTTCAGTTGGTAATAACCAACTTTGAAGAACAATCTCATCACGATAACGAGCAGGTCGTTTAAAAGAAACTTGAATTTCCGATAGAGTATGCGTTCGTAAAAAATCATCACTCAATCCATCTAAGGCCCATGTTGGATAAAGGGCATTATTAACATGATTATTCAAATCAATGTCATCTATACGAACCGGGAAACGTCTAATTTCAGCCACTTCATCCGGTAAGATGATTTTATCAAAATTGGAAATCAAAGCATGATCCGACACCAATTCATATGTTGGAATATGTTTTAAAACAGGAATAGGACGCATACGATTGGTATCAACTAAAACCCATTGACTTGTTGCCTGAATAACTGTTTTACCATCCTTATCCGACACAGAAAAATCACGAATGCCTGTTGCTGCCGTTGCTCCAGATGGCCAGGTGCTCATATCAACGACATCACCCCATGTCGGCCAATGATGAACAATAACGTGATAACTGCCTCCAATCCAACCAATTCCCCGTTCATGGCAGTAGGTATAACCTAAACCCATATTATCAGCGTGTTCATCTGCTATGTCTTGAAACAAATTAAACAGACTACGGACTCTAAGTTTTACTTTAAAATCACATTCATAACTTTTGATAACATATGTTTTTTTATATTTATCCATTAATATTCTCCGATATCAGCGGACGTTCACGATTAATCAATTCGGAAATCCGAAGAACCCTATCATCTGAGGTTATATTTTCAAGCAAAATTGGCAATTTGTATCGCCAATTGGGATAGTTTAAATAAGTTCCAGGAACATTAACCTGCTCTGTCTGACCAACTATATCTTCCAAACGGACACCTAAAATCAAGCTAGGCGTCCTAGCCAAAAAAGTATATGTATTGGGAATAAACCAATCGGGTAAATCTGATGATATTTGTGTATTTCGCTCATGTTCTGGCAATAAGCCCTCTGAGATAAAAGCCTCAACAAACTGTCGACGTTCATCTGGACGAGTATTTCGTTCTATTTCATATTGATTGGGAGACATAGTCTTTAATTGCTTTTTTAAGTCTAAATCAATACCCTGCCAAAAAGCTGAATAGGTCGGCATATCATGCGTACCAGGCGTAATAAAACAACGGTGTTCGTATTCATAGGGAGACATCAAGGAACCATTTCGTTTCTGATATTGCATTAATCGAAAAGAAAGAGTTCCCGCCCTAGCCATTTCCTCCATAAAGCCGGGTGGCACAGTTCCTAAGTCTTCACCCACAACAATCGTGTGATTCCGAACACTTTCCAATGCAACAATACCGAGTAAATCTCTAAACGGATAGGACAGATAAGCTCCTCCCCCCTTCACACGTAAAAACAAACGCATCAATGAAAAAACGTGATCAATCCGCAAAGCACCAGAGGGCCTCATAATACGTTGTAACAAACGAATAAAGAAAGCGTATCCCGTTTGTTTCAAACGGATAGGATTAAATGCTGCCAAAGACCAATCTTGCCCTTTTTTGTTCATAAAATCAGGGGGCGCACCAACCGAAACATTCGGAATAAAAAGATCTTGATGCATCCAAACCTCGGCACTACCCAAACCAACCCCAACTGGTAAATCCGTGTAAAGACCAACAGGCAAAGAAGGACGATTGTAAGCTATCCGAACCGCTTCAAATTGTTCGGCTGCTATAAATTGTTGATATTTTATAAACCAAATACTATCCGCATATGTTTTCTGAAATTCACGAATAATAGATGATGTTGGTATTTGATACCCCTTTGGCCAATCCCGCCAATAACAGCTTTTCCCACGTGACGCAAAATAACTGCGCAACACCTGATGTGTTGCAAATAGAGTTAAATCATTATCCTGACTCTGACAAAAATCCAAAAAAGCCTGTCCTCTAGGCGTTATTGCCTGCCAATCAGATGTCAAATGAAGATTTTTAAAAGCATCATACAAAATCCCAAGGGCTGTATATTTCATTTCAGCGATATATTCATATTCAACAACGGACGATTGCTTTGAGGCCGTTAACAACTCAATAAATCGAGGCGAACGTTGATATTCACTATATGCCAAACACGTAGATGATTCTGGTATTACATCTGTATCAATATAAAGCGGATTCAAAAATGTTCGAGCGGCTGCAAAATAAGGACTGGCATCTCGAGGACTGTCTGGAAAAAGCGCATTCAGGGGGTTAATACCAATAAAAGAAGCCTTTAATTTTTCAGCGATATCTGCCAAATACCGCAAATCTGTCATATCTCCCATTCCCCAGTTATGTTGTGAAGCAATAGCGTACAATTGAACAGGAAATCCCCAAACACGATAACCGCTTTGAATACCGGGAGGCATATAACATGAATCTGGTGTAACGATTAGTTTCGTTGTTGCATTAGAAGATGGCTTTTGACCATTAAGCAAAAAGGTTAACGTATGATAACCCAATGGAACAGATAAAGATAAAAAAATCTTCTTTTTCACATAGAGGTTACCTTTAATATCACATCTATCCAACACAGGTAAATCAGATAGTTTTTGAATACCACTATCTGTTGTTTGATCTTCCCGAGTTAAAAACCACGATATTGTTTCCATCTGTGATTCTTCCGGAACAATAATTTCTAGAGAAAGAGACGATATTTCCCATTCACGAGCAACAACAACCGGTGGAACAAAATCAGAAAATTGATCCTGCTGCCATTTTATCAGGGATTGATGCGCTAATGCCGAGGTATCTGCCGGATATCCCAATGCCCGACAAAGTTCTTTTTTAACAGTAGGACTAGCGACATATTCCTGTCCATTTTCCCAATAAGAATGCCAAATACCAAGCCGATTACTTAATTCTTCTAAAGGAGTCATGCTTTTTCCTCCTCTGTTAAAACGACAACACTCCAAGGCTGTAATTTAAGTGTTTGTTTATTCTGTGTTGCCTCGCTGGAAGTATCCAAAGCTATCAGCCATTTTCCATCAGGTAACTGCCAATCCATTTCATTTTCCGTTGCATTAAAGGCAAAAAACAAAGCTGGAGCCTTATCTGTATTATGAATACGACATGCCAACGCACGAACATAAACCTCCCAATCCGTACTTTGCATAGGGGTTCCATCCGGACGCATCCAAACACACGTATCCAGTGTTAAAAAATCATCATTCCAAACAGATGCGTACCGTCGACGAAAAGCCATAACCTGTTCAACAAAAGCCGACATATCGTGACCGGCAACAGAAATATCATTCCATTTCAACCAGGAATAATCATTATCTTGGGCATAAGTATTATTATTGCCGTGTGATGTCTGACATAGTTCATCGCCACCCCTCATCATAGGTGTTCCAAATGACAGTAATAATGATGCCATCATGGATTTAGCCCGATTTAAACGCAAATGCTGAATTGCTTCATCATCTGTTGGACCTTCTACACCACTATTCCATGAGTAATTGGTATTATTACCATCACGATTTTCTTCACAATTTACCTCATTATGTTTATCGTTATAGGAAACTAAATCCCATAAAGTAAAACCATCATGCGCCGTTATAAAGTTAACGCTTTCCCACGGTCTTCGGCCACGATTATCATACACATCAGACGATCCCGTCCAACGGCTAGCAAATTCAGAAGCCTGACCATAATCGCCTTTCCAAAAACGCCGGACAACATCTCGAAATTTATCATTCCATTCCGCCCATCCTGGTCGGAAAGAACCAACCTGATATCCACCCCATCCCAAATCCCATGGTTCGGCTATCAACTTTAATCGTTGCAATGTCGGATCCTGCTGAACGGTTGCTAAAAAATCACTGTTAATCGTATACTGATTATTATCGTCACGAGCCAACGTTGTTGCCAAATCAAAACGGAAACCGTCTATGTGCATATTGTCTGCCCAATATCGTAACGAATCCATAACCAGTTGTAGCACTCGAGGATGATCTAGATTAAATGAATTACCACAACCAGTCGTATCATCGTAAAATCTGGGATTTTCCTTATTTAGTCGATAATAAACCGCATTATCAATTCCCCGATAGCATAATGTTTGTCCCATATGATTACCTTCACCGGTATGATTATAAACAACATCCAAAATAACTTCTATACCAGCTTCATGAAAAACACGAACCATATGTTTCAATTCGGACAAATGATGAGCAGATAAATAAGGCGCATGTGGTGCCATAAAAGCAATCGGATCATATCCCCAATAGTTTGTTAGCTTTTTATCCAAAAGAAAACCATTTGTCATAAATGCTGCCGTCGGCAATAATTCAACCGATGAGATATGAAGACTTTTCAGATAATCTACAACGCCTTTTGTCGCCATACCTGCACAAGTACCTCGCAATGCTTTATCTACCAAGGGATTACGAGCAGTAAAGCTTTTGACATGAGTTTCATAAATAACTTCCTCATTCCATGGAGTTTTAGGTTTTTCATCCCCATTCCAATCAAAATCACCGTCATCAACAACAATACACTTCGGAACATAAGGAGCCGAATTAAGGCGACTGAAAGATAAATCCTCTCGTGAAGATACCGGACAATATCCCAACATACTGTTATGGGCAATAATAGGAGCTGTTAGCATACGAGCATATGGATCTATCAGCAATTTATGCGGATTAAAACGATGCCCCTTTTCGGGATCATATGGTCCATAAACACGATATCCGTATAATTGACCTGGCTTTAACCCTTTAATATAACCGTGAAAAACTTCGTCCGTATATTTCGGCAGATCAATTCGAGTTTCTCCATGACCGTTTTTATTAAAGAGGCACAACTGTACCCGCTCTGCATGAGACGAAAAAAGAGCAAAATTAACACCTTGACCATCAAAATTAGCCCCTAATGGATACGGCAATCCTGGTAAAACTTCTAATTCTGTTTTCATACTCATTTTTATCCTCAAAAGATAAGATTAAAAGGGCATATCCCGTCTCCGTGAAGGGCCCTCTTTTTTTAAACGGAAACAAACCACAGATAAAGGCGGAAGAACAACCTGTATGGCATATTCTTTAAAGTTCCAGCCTGGTTCTTCTGTCTGAATATCTCCCGTATTACAAACACCAGAACCACCATAAATAGGTGCATCAGAATTAAAGACTTCTTCATATATACCAGATTGATTGACACCAATCCGATAATTATAACGCGGAACCGGTGTAAAGTTGCAAGCTACAACCAATGTATCCTCTGATCTTTTACCATGACGAATAAATGTTAGACAGGAATTTTCAAAATCGTTTCCTTCTACCCATTCAAATCCACTCCCTTCACAATCCATTTCGTATAAAGCCGACGTTTCCCGATACAATTTATTTAAATCACGTACCAGATTTTGAACGCCTTTGTGATTATTGTGTTTCAATAAATCCCAATCTAAGCTATCGGCAAACCGCCATTCTGTACGAACGGCCAATTCATTACCCATAAAGAGCAATTTTTTACCCGGGTGTGTAAACATATAACTGTAATATAGACGTAAGTTCGCAAACTTTTGCCATTCATCTCCAGGCATTTTATCAATCATTGGCCCTTTGCCATGAACAACTTCATCGTGCGACAATGGTAGAGCAAAATTTTCCGTAAAGGCATACAGGAAACTAAATGTCAATTCATTATGATGGTATTTCCGATGAATGGGATTTTCACTCATATAATGCAATGTATCATGCATCCATCCCATATTCCATTTATAACCAAATCCCAACCCGCCGATATAGGTCGGACGAGAAACCATCGGCCAAGCCGTTGATTCTTCTGCAAACGTTGTTGCCCCATGCCCTTCTGCAAAAACAACTTCATTCAAACGGCGCAGAAAAGCTATCGCCTCCAAATTCTCACGCCCGCCAAACTCATTCGGAATCCATTCTCCTTCCTTACGGGAATAATCCAGATATAGCATACTAGCAACCGCATCCACACGCAGTGCATCAATATGATATTCCTTAATCCAAAATAATGCGTTAGCAATTAAAAAGTTAGAAACTTCTTTGCGACCATAGTTGTAAATTTTAGTGCCCCAGTCCTTATGCTCACCTTTACGGGGGTCATCATGTTCATATAAAGATGTCCCATCAAATTGAGATAAACCAAATGCATCCCTTGGAAAATGAGCGGGAACCCAATCCATAATAACTCCGATACCAGCACGATGCAAAGAGTCAATCAAATACTTAAAGTCATCTGGGGTTCCGTAACGACTAGTCGGCGCAAACATACCCGTTACTTGATATCCCCAAGATCCATCAAATGGATATTCGGCCAACGGTAAAAATTCAACATGTGTAAATCCCATATCAAGTAAGTAAGCCGGCAACTCTTGTGCCATTTCCCGATATGTCAGCCATCTATTTCCCTCTAAACTATTTCGACGCCAAGATCCCAAATGGACTTCATAAATAGAAATCGGACGATGCCAATCGTTTGACTCTGGCCGCCGATATGTCAACCAATCCGTATCCTGCCATTGGTACTTAGACTGATCAAAAATAAGGGTTCCCGTCTTCGGACGCATTTCAAATGCGAAACCAAACGGATCTGATTTCAATGGCAATAAGCGACCATCCGCCCCGATCAATTCATATTTGTACATATCCCATTCTTTTAAGCCTGGAATAAATAGCTCCCAAATACCAGAGCTCCCCCGAGGACGCATCATATGTCGACGCCCGTCCCAATCATTAAATGTCCCAACGACACTGACCCGCTTTGCATTCGGCGCCCACACAGCGAACAAAACACCTTCAACGCCTTGATGCGTCATAAGATGAGCCCCTAACTTATCGTAAATTTGCCAATGATTTCCTTCGCCATAGAGATATAAATCAAGCTCTCCCAAAACCGGCCAAAAGCGATACGGATCTTCACTGATATAAGAACTACCATTATAAAGTGTTATTTTAAAAACATAAGGGAAAAAGGACATTTCTTCCAAAATATCCATTTGAAACAATCCATTATCATGAACACGGCGCATAAAACCAAGCGATTGATTCGTATCTGTTCGAACAACTTCAATCCGTTCAGCTTGCGGTTGAAACGTTCGAATATAAAGGCCGGACTCCCCTTCTGCATCCTGCCCTTGATGCATACCTAATCGTGCAAACGGATCACCTTGATAGGTACCATTCGCAATTGCGTTAACCAAATTAGCCTCTAAAATCAGTCCCATTTTACCCCTCACTATTGCTATAAAATGAATTTGTCTTTTTATATAGCATTGTTTTTCACAAAAAGAAAAGTAAAAAAGTGTTTTTTGTGAAAATTTTTCATTTTAACTCACTCAAACGGGTATTATCAGACCAAAATCAACAGAAAATATCATCAAAATGCAAAAAAGACTTGCATTCAATTTCAAAAAGTGGTAGAGGGTTGTGGTAAAAAAAAGTATTTTCCACCAATGGTGGTGGTTTTTATTAGTTTAACAGAAAAACAAAGGAATAAATGAATGACAAAATGGGTTTATACTTTTGGTGACGGCGCTGCAGAAGGCGATGCCAGCATGCGCAACCTGTTAGGCGGTAAAGGGGCTAACTTGGCAGAAATGTGCCGTGTTGGTGTTCCTGTACCTCCAGGGTTCACAATCACAACAGAAGTTTGTACATATTATTATGAAAACAATCATTCCTATCCGACAGAATTAAAGGATCAGGTTTTGGCGGCTTTAGCCGGTATTGAAGCTAAAATGGGCAAAAAATTCGGTGATTCCGAAAACCCATTGTTGTTCTCAGTTCGCTCCGGCGCCCGTGTTTCCATGCCTGGGATGATGGATACTGTTTTGAATTTAGGCTTGAACGATGAAACTGTTAAAGGTTTAGCCAAAATTTCCGGTAATGAAAAATTTGCTTATGACAGCTACCGTCGTTTTATCCAAATGTACGGCGACGTTGTGATGGGTGTTGATTCTCATAAATTTGAACATGTTTTGGATCACGTCCGTGAAACAAACGGCTATCAATTCGACAACCAAATGACGGTTGAACAATTAAAAGACGTTGTTGAACAATTCAAAAAGATTTGTGAAGACGATGGTCACCCCTTACCGCAGGACCCAATGGAACAATTGTGGGGTGGTATCGGTGCTGTGTTTAGCTCTTGGATGGTTGATCGTGCTATTTACTACCGCAAACTCAATAACATCCCTGGCGATTGGGGTACAGCTGTGAACGTACAAACCATGGTGTTTGGTAACTCAGGCGATAATTCTGCAACGGGTGTTTGCTTCTCTCGCGACCCGGCAACAGGTGAAAACTACTTCTACGGTGAATATTTAAAGAATGCTCAAGGCGAAGACGTTGTGGCTGGTATTCGGACACCGCAACCAATGACAAAGCTTGTCAAAGAACGCCGTGGCATTGAATTACCATGTATGGAAGAAGAATTCCCAGCTTTATTCGGTGAATTATCCGATATTCGTGCCAAATTAGAAGCTCACTACAAAGATATGCAAGATATGGAATTTACTATTCAAGATGGTAAATTGTGGATGTTGCAAACTCGTAACGGGAAACGGACTGGTACAGCAGCTTTAAAGATTGCTGTTGATATGGTTCATGAAGGCTTAATTGACAAAGAAACAGCTATCTTACGTGTTGAAGCAGCTCAATTAGATCAATTATTGCACCCAATGTTTGATAAGAGCGAGAAAAAAGAAGTCATCGCAACTGGTTTACCGGCTTCTCCGGGTGCTGCTGTTGGTGAAATCGTTTTCTCTGCTGAAGATGCTGAAAAAGCAGCTGAAGAAGGACGCAAAGTCGTTTTGGTTCGTGTTGAAACATCTCCAGAAGATATCGCAGGTATGCATGTATCTCAAGGTATTTTAACAGCTCGTGGTGGTATGACTTCACACGCCGCTGTGGTTGCCCGTGGTATGGGTAAACCATGTGTTTCCGGCGTTCCTAACTTACGCATTGACTATGCTGCTCAATCATTAACGGTTGATAATGTAACATTAAAAGCCGGTGACATGATTTCAATTGACGGTACAACAGGTCAAGTGATGGCCGGCGCTTTAAAATTGGTCGTTCCAGAAATGGCCGGTGATTTCGGTGAATTCATGGGATGGGTTGACGGCATTCGTAAATTGCGTGTTCGCGCCAACGCTGAAACACCAACAGATGCTAAAACAGCTAAAATGTTTGGTGCCGAAGGTATCGGTTTGTGCCGGACAGAACACATGTTCTTTGACCCAAGCCGTATCAATCACATGCGTGAAATGATTTTGGCCAACAACGAAGCAGATCGTCGGAAAGCTTTAGCTAAATTATTGCCATTCCAACGTCAAGACTTTGTTGACTTGTTCTCCATCATGGAAGGTTTACCAGTAACGGTTCGTTTGTTAGACCCTCCTTTGCATGAATTCTTGCCGACAAAACGCTCAGAACAAGAAGAAATCGCAAAAGAAATGGGTATTTCCGTAGATGAAATCATTGCTCGGACACATCAATTACATGAATCCAACCCGATGTTGGGTCTGCGCGGATGTCGTTTGGCTATTGTTTACCCGGAAATTTGCGAAATGCAAACACGTGCCATTATTGAAGCTGCTTTAGAAGTTGCATCAAAAGGCATTAAAGTCGTTCCGGAAATTGAAGTACCTTTGATTACATCTAAGAAAGAACTTGAAATCTGCAAAAACATCATTGATGCTACAGCAGAACAAGTCTTTGCTGAAAAAGGTGCAAAAATCGAATACTTCGTTGGTACAATGATTGAGTTGCCACGTGCTGCTTTATTGGCCGATGAAATTGCCGAAATTGCAGACTTCTTTGAATTCGGTACAAACGACTTGACACAAACAACTTTGGGTATGAGTCGTGACGATGCCGGTAGCTTCTTACCTGCATTCGTTGCCAAAGGTATCTATGCCGCCGATCCGTTCCAATCTTTGGATCAAAACGGTGTTGGTAAATTGGTTGCTATGGCTTGCAAAGCTGGCCGTTCAACAAAGGCTGATTTATACCTGAGCATTTGTGGTGAACACGGTGGTGATCCGGCCTCTATTGAATACTTAAATCAATATTTGGACGGCGTATCTTGTTCTCCGTACCGTGTACCTATTGCACGGTTAGCGGCAGCACAGGCTGCAGTTAAAGCCAAAAAAGCTTAATTATTAAGCAAAGAATATCCCCTCGATTCTATCGGGGGGATATTTGTATATCTGCCATTAATGAATAGCTCATCACTTTTTTACCAAACAGATTCATTTTATGCTTGAAAAACAAATAAAAGAATCTTAAAATGCAAAGAAGGAGGCGAACATGGTTTTCTTTGCAACGGTTTTAGTTTTTATTATCAGCATCTTAACATATTCTTTGTATCCTCGCAACGATCAATACAATTTAAACCTGACAAAGGCAGAAGCAAGTGTTTTGGCCTTTGTTAATCAACATCAGGCTGCCAAAGACTATATGGTTCAGATGTTGCAGGTATCAATGGTCGATACAAACGTACTAGACACTAATGACATAACCGATTTACCAGAAGACATAGAAAACATGATGCCAATTGGTTCGTTTCATGAGATTTGTCTCAATACTGAAAATCCGATAAATGATAATTGCTATAAAAGTATCGTTGCCTGTTATAATGAAAATACAACAGATGCAAGCGGAAATTCTGTAACCAATACGGACACTTTGACCAGCGACTGTATTAATGCGGATCATCAATATATTATCACCTATGGCTTAGCCCCCAATTGGTGGCCTGATGACGTGTGGCATCAAGAAACATGGCGGAAAGCTATTTTAAAAAGAACACGGGGTTCTGCCACCTGCGGTGTTTTAGTTGATGTTGATGTTGATGTTGCAACTAATAGTACTACACAATATTACGGCATTGATACATCCCAAACAATCACGGGTCCAACCACATACAGTAGCAACAACAATACCGTGAAAAAGAGAGTTCTTCCTCCTCCTATTTCGAAAAAAATAATAGGTGACCAAACTACTCCTGGATTAGTATGGAATGTTTATAAAAATTATGATATTTTATTTTGTATGAGTCCTTTTCAAAATCCCTATGTTCAGAGCAATCTTGTTTTCCACTGGGATAAAGTCAATAATAATAAGACTCAACATACGCAAGGAGCTACTACTATTCCACTCGTAGGAGGCTGGCACAATGGAACTCAGGGACAAATTAATGTATCTTTATCTTCACCTCTCACAATTTCAGGTGTTATTATCCCAACCGAAACCGGAAGCTCTTTTTTATCCTCCAATGGAACACCACTTATAATAGCTCAACGTTTCACAGGAACTAATAGTAACAATCAACCAATAAATGAGAGTTATATTAAAATCGGTAATACATGTACTCAGGTTCCCAACAGAACTTTTTCGTTTACGTATCTAAACACCAGCAACAGCACAGAAGATGTGTATATTAACGGACAAAAGAAAGGAAATATAACAAATTGTCCAATTACAAATACTACATTGAGCGGGGTTACCTTAGCCAATTCACTAAACTACATTGCTAATTTTAAAATCTATGACACTGCCCTAGGTGCAGATGATATACAGCAAAACTATAAAGCGGATCGAAAACGGTTCGGGATTATCCCAGAATAATTGGGATTTGACAAGGACGGCAATACAATATATAATTAAAAGATAGAGGAGTGAAAGATGCAAGAAAAGACAAATGAACGTGGCGCAATTATGGTGGAAGTTATTGCTGTTCTCGCCCTATTGGGGACAATGGGGACATTGTTGTTTCGCCAAATGGTGCAACGAAATGAAGAATTGGAAAATGTCAATTTAGCCTCCGAAATGCGGATTATGAAAGAAGCTTTAACCGCCTATATTCAAGCAGATAAGGCATCTTTGGAGGTCGCAGCATGCCCCCTTCCCGCAAACCCTGATCCAGATGTTACTTATGATTGCAATATCGATCAAGAAACAATCGCTGAAGACGTTAGCGCTTTTGTTCCGGATGGATATGCCAACACAGTTGATTCCTATAATTTTTATGTCTATACTTATATTTTAGATGAAGATATTGCAAACCGTCAGGTTTTCTATGGCATGATTTTCCCTAAGGATATTAGTGATGGTGACAGCCCTCTTCCGAGTAATATGAATTTATTACGGGCTGCCCGAATTGCACGTCTCATCGGTGCGGAAGGGGGTGTTTATTACGGGGATACAAATTTAAAAACGGTTTATGGAACTTTAGGTGGATGGGAATTGGACTGCCCAAACCATGCTGCTGCCTGCCCTAACAATGAGCAGATGTATGCTGCCATTACGGGAACAGATATTTTTATCCCAGAGGCAGAACAGCCAGAAGCACCTAAAGCAAAAGTAGCCTTAGCAGAATCTGTTGCATTCAGCAGATTGCATAGCTATGATTATTTTTCAGTCGGAGATGGGTCAAAAAACTGTGTTAAGGTTTGTTATGATGCGCAAAATAATCCCGTTTTATGTCGTGAATTAGATGCCAATGGAAAGGCTAAAGATAATACCATATACGAACCGGGATATCCAGATGATCCTAATAATCTCGACCCTGAATGCGATCCTCTCTTTTGGGTTGGGTCTAAATATAATGATTATAATAAATCCAAAAGTGGACAAGTTTATGTCAAAAACAACCTTTATATCGGACGCGATAATGAAAACAACAGGCATGCGGTAGCAATTGAACGGGATAACACCAAAGGCAATCAAATTCGGGTTTATGACCCTATCGGAAGAGAACGACTCACCTTAAATAGTAGCGGCCAAATTATTGCTCGAGACGATACACAAGGCGAAACCATTCGTATTGATGGGGAAAAAGGAGAAATTGCGTTAAATGAACGTGAGGTTAAAATTGATTTTAATGGAAAAGAGGCAATAATTTCCGTTCCGTCATTAATCATCAGCAGTCGTGGAACCATTGAAACAAAAGAAGCGGCCGCCTTTTATGATGAAGATGGAAATCTGGTTAATACAACATATCGTTTGGATCCTGCCTACACATCATTGATGAATGATATTCGGTTAACCTCCCGTGGTGGCGCCCGACTCAGTGATATTTTGCCAAACTATATTATGCAAAATGTTAGCACGCATCAATTTACAAGTGGAGACAATTGGACTGTTGACAAACCAACCTGCCCGAAAGGATACGCCAAAGCAATTATCGTAACACCAACAGCTTGGTCACAGTATGTAAAATCCGCAACATTAAATATTTCAGGTATCACAGGAAAAACTTTAGAAGCAGATGGCACAGGAGAAGAACATACCCATGATGTCAATGTTAATGATGTCAATATTGAGGCAACGGCGGTATCAAAAGAAAACAATCAAATTGTGATAAAAGATGGTAATGGAAATTTGACATTAACTCATCGTGAGGCGGTTGTTTTAACAATTAACGGCCTAAAAGATAACTGGGAGGTAGGTGCCAAATATGAAGATGATAACGCAACCGATAAAGATCCGATTACCGTTATGGCACAAACCTATTGTGTATTTGATAAGCAAAATTTTACGACGGGTGGATTTAATGTTTCTAATCCGTCCAACAGTAATATGAAAGGTAATTATAACTATGACACATCATCATCAATCGCTGCCAACAATGGTATCATGGATAGCAGTGGTGCAAAAACTGAGTATCGTAGTAGTGGAACCATAACATCAAAAGAATGTACAGACAACAACGATTGTTCTATCACAAGCTATTGCGACAGTGGAAAATGTACAGAACTTGGTGGCCCGTGTAAAGCAGGCGATAACCCTCCAACCGATAGTAATGCGCAATGTATTGAGGGACAATGGCTCAGCATTAGCTGTGTGGAAGATACAAATTGCAATGATACGTCTAAAAAATGCATAGGGTATCGTTGTATTAGTACATCAGCTCAATAAATTTAA